>DALYDF010000007.1:26801-32418 GCA_031973355.1 Candidatus Magasanikiibacteriota bacterium | reverse complement strand
GGTATCTGCGTATGTATTGGGCCAAGAAAATTTTAGAATGGACACCAAATGTCGCGGATGCCCAGAAAATTGCAATTTATTTAAATGACAAATACGAATTAGATGGTCGTGATCCCAATGGTTACACGGGGATTGCCTGGAGTATGGGTGGAGTGCATGACCGTGCCTGGTTCAAACGCCCAATTTTTGGTACAATTCGGTATATGGCGCGCAGTGGGTGTGATAAAAAATTTAACACCAAAGCGTATATTGCTAAATATTCTTAACCTATGGTGAAAAAAAATTCACAGATCACTTATGTTGATGATGATCATACGCCCGTCAAACGCTTGTTTGCCTTGCGTATTCCTTCACTAGTGGTTGGTTTATTTTTAGGATTGTTTTTATCGTTCATGACTTCGCGCTTTGAAGAAGTATTGGCCAAAGAAGTGGCTGTGGCTTTTTTCATTCCTTTTATTGTGTATTTAGCAGCTGCAGTCGGGTCACAAACCCAAACTATTTATGTACGCGACCTGAAAACTGGTCAAGCCAATTTTCATACGTATTTAATAAAAGAAGCCGCACTCGGTTTAATCCTTGGTTTATTTTTCTCTATTTTTACTGGTCTCATTGTGATGGCCTGGTTTCAATCACTTGATTTAGCCCTAGCGGTTTCACTTGGAGTTTTAGGAGCAGTATTTGTGGCACCAGTAATTGCTTTGGTAATTTCGGAAATATTAGAACTAGAACACGAAGACCCAGCGGTGTGGGCTGGTCCCATGGCTACGGTTGTCCAAGATACGGTTTCAGTATTAGTATTTGGCTCAGTAGCCACCGCGATTTTATTGTAATGAAATCTGATAATTAATTTAGACACAAGCGTTGACTTTTTGACTATTTACCAGTAAGCTTGGCCTATTATGAAAATTACTTCCGCAAAATTTATTAAAGGTATTGTTGGAACCGATGATATTTTAGAACGAGACAATCCCCAAATTGCCTTAATTGGTCGTTCAAATGTTGGTAAATCAAGCACTTTAAATTGTTTGGTTGGTCAAAATTCATTGGCAAAAGTGAGTAAAGTGCCCGGTAAAACCCAAGAAATTAATTTGTATGTACTTAATAATAAGTTTTACTTATTAGATTTACCCGGGTACGGATTTGCAAAAACTGCCAAGGCTGGTCGTGAGCGCTTTCAAAAAGTAATTGACTGGTATTTATTTCGCTCTGATTATGAGCAAAAAATTGTGGTTCTCTTGATTGACGCTGAGGTAGGCATTACCAACTCAGACCAAGAAATGCTGGCGGCACTAGAAGAAACGGGCAAAAATTTCCTGGTCTTAGCCAATAAAGTTGATAAAATTAAACCTTCTCAGTATCAAGCAAAATTAGCAGAAATACAAGAGATTGTTGGAAGTCATAAAGTCATTCCGTTTTCAGCCAAGAAAAAAATTGGCATTGGCGAACTAGTTGAAGAAATCCTCAAATAAGAGTAGACTTCCTTGTTCAAGGAACAAAATCTTCTTACTGTATGGAAAAAAAATCTCCAGGCTTGTTTGGTCTACTTACACCCTATCGGCCTTTAGTTATCAGTTTAATTAGTCTAGCCATTACTGCTAACCTGCTCAATTTATTCTTACCAAAGATTATTGCTAGGGGAATTGATGCTTATACGCTAGAAACTTTTTCAACCAAAACCACCATCTGGGAATTTGGTATATTGTCTTTTTTGATTTTGGTTTTCATGATCTTACAAAATATTGTGCAAACCATTGCTTCAGAACGAGTAGCTCGGGATTTGCGTTCAAATCTGGCAGCAAAAATTTCTAGACAAAGCTTTGCCTATGTTGAAGAAGTATCATCAGCTAAGCTTCTCACTAATTTAACTTCAGATATTGATTCAATTAAAACTTTTGTTTCCCAGGCCATTCCGTCAATTATTTCTTCTTTAGTTTTAATTATTGGGGCTAGTACGCTTTTACTGATTACCAATTGGAAATTAGCACTTTTGGTTTTGACTATTATCCCGCTTATTACAGTGACCTACTTTTTAGTGCTTAAACAAGTGCGAGTTTTATTTACTAAAAGTCGGGAAATTATTGATTGGCTCAATAAAGTAATTAACGAAAGTATTTTAGGCGGGGCTTTAATTCGAATTTTGCATTCAAAAAAAGTTGAGCACACTAAATTTACTGATGCTAATACTGAAGCTCGAAACACCAGTCTTAAAATTTTACGCTTATTTTCCATCCTCATTCCCGTGATTACTTTTTTAGCTAACTTTGCCACGCTTTCAATTTTGGTCTACGGCGGTCGGCTGGTAATTGGTGGGGAAATGAGTTTAGGTGATTTTGCTGCCTTTAATAGCTATGTTTTGATCTTAATTTTTCCAATCTTGATTATTGGTTTCATGAGTAATATTATTGCCCAGGCCAGTGCTTCGTATACTCGTGTTAGTGCGGTATTAGAAGCTCAAGAAATTGAAGCTCGAGGAAAACTTAGCCAACCACTACAGGGAAAAATTACCGTTAAAAATGTATGTGTAGAGTACGGAGAAAAAATTATTTTGGCTGATAGTACTTTTACAATTGAACCTAAGTCTAGAACTGCGATCATTGGACCAACCGCTGCTGGTAAAAGCCAACTCCTTTACGCTCTTATCGGCCTACTTAAACCAAAATCTGGAATAGTAGCGTACGATGATCAGCCGCTTACTGAATACGATCCAGTGTCATTTCACCAGCAAATTGGCATTGTTTTTCAAGATAGTACAATTTTTAATTTGACCTTGCGCGAAAATATTGGTTTTAGTACTACTGTTACGGATGCAGATTTAGCCAAAGCCTTGAGCACGGCTGAATTAACTGATTTTGTAAACAGCTTACCAGCCGGTTTAAACACTATTGTCTCTGAACGCGGAACTAGTTTATCGGGAGGACAGAAACAAAGAATTATGTTGGCCCGAGCCTTGGCTATGAATCCAAAAATTCTTCTTTTAGATGATTTTACTGCTCGTGTCGACCAAAATACTGAACAAAAAATATTAAGCAATATTAAGGAAAATTACCCAAATCTAACTTTGATTTCGGTTACTCAAAAAATTAAGCCAATTACTGAGTATGACCAAATTATTCTTCTAATGGAAGGAGAAATCTTGGCCACGGGTAAGCACGAACAGCTTATGGAAACCAGTCCTGAATATGTGCAGATTTTTAATTCACAACAAAGCACTAACCAGTTATGAAATACACCCTAAACACGGCCAGTAGCCGCAGTGAAGGCAAAAAAACTGGTACCTTGGCTGCTTTTAAAAAATTATTTCCGCTCTTAGCTAAGGAAAAAAAGATCTTAACCTTGGCTTTTGCGGCCATTATTATAAATTCGATTTTAAACTTACTAGCTCCGGTTTTGATCGGGCACACCGTTGATACCTACATTATCACCAAAGAATATTCTGGAGTCCTACTTTTTTCTGGAATTCTTTTAGGGATCTTTTTGGCTTCTACGGTGGTTAGTTATTGGCAAACTACACTCATGGGCGGGGTAGGGCAGCGATTACTGTTTAACCTCCGAAATTCAGTGTTCAATAAACTTCAAGAATTACCGGTGGCATTTTTTAACCAAAACAAAGCTGGTGATTTGATTTCCCGCATTAATAATGACACTGATAAACTTAACCAATTTTTCTCACAATCATTGGTGCAATTTATTGCTAATATTTTCATGATTGTTGGGGCCGGTGGTTTTATTATCTACTTAAATTTCAAGTTGGGTGTGGCCGCATTATTACCGGCTGTTGGACTTTTGTTTTTTACCATGTGTATTTCGGCATATGTAAAACGAAAAAATGCGGTGAGTTTAGATAGTACCGGCAATCTAAGCGCGGAAATTCAAGAAAGCCTGAATAATTTTAAAGTAATTGTGGCTTTTGATCGTCGTGATTATTTTAAGAAAAAATTTAATGAGGCTAATACCAAAAATTACGAGGCCTCAATTGGTGCCGGGATTGTAAACACGGTTTTTTTACTTCCAATATATACTTTTATCGCGAATACTGCCCAGCTGATTATATTGTCGTACGGTATTTATTTAATTGTACAGGGAAGCTTTACCATTGGACTTTTGATTAGTTACCTGACGTATGTAACCCGGGTATATGATCCGCTCCGGCAAATTGCGGCACTGTGGGCTCAATTTCAAGTAGCCCTGGCTGGTTGGGATCGGATCACTGACATTTTATCTTTGGAAAACGATTTAAAAGTGGTTCCTAGTAAAGAAAGCAAAGATACAACTACACTCCTGGAATTTAAAAATGTAAATTTTGGCTATATCGAAGATACATTAATTTTACAAAATATTAATTTTAAACTGGAAGCCGGTAAAACTTACGCGCTCGTTGGTCCAACTGGTGGCGGCAAGACCACTACCGCATCGTTAATGGCCCGCTTATATGATCCAACCGCTGGAACAGTGTATTTGCATGGTCAAGATATTCGCAGCTATACCCCAGAAGAACGGGCCTCTAAGATTGGTTTTATTTTACAAGAACCTTTTTTGTTTACCGGTACGGTTCGCGATAATATTGTCTATGGTAATGAAAAGCTTCAGAATCATTCAAGCGAAGAACTGTTGGTAGTTTTACGCGAAGCTAAGCTAGAAGAACTAGTAACTAAATTTAACACTGGTTTGGAA
Organism: Candidatus Magasanikiibacteriota bacterium; assembly: GCA_031973355.1. Lineage (GTDB taxonomy): Bacteria > Patescibacteriota > Patescibacteriia > Magasanikbacterales > UBA922 > 2-12-FULL-41-16. The sequence goes on along the minus strand of DALYDF010000007.1, from coordinate 27,747 downwards.
ACTAAGGTGGGCGGAAGCGGAGAAGTGATTAGTCTTGGCCAAAAACAATTGATTGCTTTTATCCGCGCGGTTTTACGCCAGCCAGAACTTTTAATTTTAGATGAAGCCACGGCTAACATTGATACGGTGACTGAAGCCTTACTTCAAGAAATCCTAAATAAATTACCAGCCAAAACTACTCGGGTCGTGATTGCTCACCGCCTCAATACGATTGAAAACGCTGATGAAATTTTTTTTGTTAATGGCGGACACGTCACTGAAGCAGGGTCTTTGGATCATGCCGTGGAAATGCTGATGCGACAACAGCGTTCTAGTTAGAAAAGTTAGTAAAAATAAAAAACCCTCAGCCGAAGCCGAGGGTTTTTCTAATCCGAGGGGATTAAGCGCGTTTTACGTTTACAGCCGCTGGTCCTTTTGCAGATTCTTCCATATCGAAAGTAACTGCATCACCTTCACGGAGTTCTTCGTAAGTTGTTTCTACCAAAGATTTGGCGTGGAAGAACAAGTCTTTACTTTGTCCTTCTACAGCGATAAAACCAAAACCTTTGTCAGTAAGCTTTTTGATAACACCATTCATACAATAAATGTATAGTTTTTATTAAGTCAAGTCTACGAGGGAGAAATCGACTACGTCCTACCTGCGTCCTTTTGTGCCCAAACTATATCAGAAATCCGGATAATTGTCAATCCACAGGTCAAATAAATCATTTTTTTGGCTAATCTTGGCGTTTATTTTTACCCTAGAACAATCACTTCAAATCTGCTATCATTTCTCTATATTTTTTATCAATGTATTATGGAAACAAAGCGATTAGCGTTAGGAGTTGGACTTGTGGTGGTAGCAGCCGGAATCGGTGGTTTTTTATATGTCTCTCGGCCATTACCTGAACCGACCAAACCCGTTGATACGGTGACTGTGGCCACTGAACCCATTTTAATTGAAGGA
>DALYDF010000007.1:0-26791 GCA_031973355.1 Candidatus Magasanikiibacteriota bacterium | reverse complement strand
ATTTAGCCCCTTCTGGTGTTGTGTATACAATTGACCCAACCCAATCTAGTGCCAAATATGAAATTGATGAGTTATTAAATGGTAAACCAAAACATGTAGTTGGCGAAACTGGTATGGTTGAAGGCATAGTTACCATTAATAATGAGGATCCAAGTCTTTCAAAAATTGGAATCATTACGGTTAATGCTCGCACTTTTAAGAGTGATAGTGAGAAACGCGATAATACTGTTGGTCGGATGATCCTAAAGTCAGCCGAAGACGCCCATGAATATATAGTGTTTGAACCAACCAATCTCACTCTAATGCCTAAACAAATTACCAAAGATCAAGAATTTACTTTTAAAGTCACTGGTAAATTGACAATTACCGGTGTAACCAAAGAAGTAACTTTTGATGGCAAGGCCACGCAAACTAATACTGCTGTTAAAGGGCTAGTGACAACTACCCTTAATTACGGGGATTTTGGTTTAGTGGTTCCAGACTTACCATTCTTGGCTAATGTTAACAAAACAGCAGTGCTTAGTTTGAACTTTGTAGCTAAAGCTCAATAAATATATATAAACGAGCCCTCTACCAGGGCTTTTTTATTTTCAATTCAATAATTAATTAGGTTGACAAATTCAATTAAAATTGGCATAATTCGGTCGCTCTATGTATCAAATTCTTTTATTCTACAAATACCTCACGATTGATAATCCTGAAGCGTTGGCCGCTGAACAGCGTGCTTTGTGTACTCGATTACAATTAAAATGCCGTAGCATTATTGCGCCTGAAGGTATTAACATTACTCTTGAGGGTACCAAAGAAAATACTGAAGAATATGTTCGGATTATGCAAGCTGATCCGCGTTTTACTGATATTCATTTTAAACGCAGCCCTGGTACTGGTACGGCTTTTCCAAAAATTTCTGTTAAAGTACGTGATGAAATTGTCACGCTTGGTTTAGGTGAACAAGATTTTAGTCCAACAGAAACTACTGGTAATTATTTACAAGCCGAAGAATTGCATGAGTGGTTTAAGAGTGGTAAAGAATTTTATATTGTCGACATGCGCAATGATTATGAGCATGCGGTCGGTCGTTTTAAAGGGTCAATTTTACCAAAACTCGGAAACTTCCGTGATTTGCCTGAGGTTTTACCGCAACTTGAATCACTAAAAGATAAAACTGTTCTAACCGTTTGTACTGGTGGTGTGCGCTGTGAAAAAGCGAGTGGATTTTTAGTAAGAAATGGATTCAAAGATGTATACCAATTGTTTGGTGGTATTGTTACCTATATGGAAAAATACCCTAACGAAGATTTTCACGGTTTGTTGTATGTGTTTGATGGCCGAGTAACCATGGGTTTCAATGTTCAGGATCCAAGCCATGTGGTAGTAGGGGAATGTCAGTTATGTAAAGCAAAAACCGAAAATTATATTGATTGTAAATATATTCATTGTCGTGGTCATCGCCATATTTTGTGCTGCGAAAATTGTGAACAAAAACAAGGTGGTTATTGTTCACAACAGTGTAAACGCGCGGACAACCCAACTACCAATTGGTTTACTCTTTTGCTTAGAAAATTTATTTAATACTATGCCTGCCGCATCTGGACACACGGTTAAGATTCATTATACCGGCCGTTTAGTTGATGGAACTATTTTTGACACTTCCAAAGGCCGTGAACCTTTGCAATTTATTTTAGGCAGTGGGACTGTTATCAAAGGTTTTGATGCCGGGGTAACAGGCATGGAATTAGGAGAACAAAAAACAATTACCATACCGGCTGCAGATGCCTATGGTGAAAGTAAGCCTGATTTATTAATTAGGGTTCCTAAACAAGCCATCCCACCAGAAATGCCAGTTACGGCTGGTCAAAGTTTGTATTTACCGCAACCAAATGGTGGGGGAATACCCGTGGTTGTGGCAGAAATTACTGAAACAGAAATTGTGTTAGATGCTAATCATCACTTAGCCGGAAAAGATTTAATCTTTGATTTAGAGTTGGTGGAAATTTTATGAAAAAAACCGCGCTAGGTTCAATATTCCTAACGGTTTTTATTGATTTAATGGGAATTGGCATGGCTATTCCCGTGATCACCCCACTACTCATTACTTCGCCAGAAATTTTCCCGTCAACCACACTCTACGCTACTAAAACCTTAGTCTTAGGTTTATTACTTGCTTCATATCCTTTATTTCAGTTTTTTGGCGCGCCATTATTAGGCGCTCTGTCTGATCGTTACGGCCGCAAAAAAATCCTGATTGTTTCTTTAGTGGGTACAGCCATAGGGTATATTTTATTTGCAATAGGCATTATCACTGATCAATTGTGGTTACTTTTTGTATCCCGCTCATTAGACGGTTTTACTGGTGGTAATATTGCCACGGCTTTATCCGTAATATCAGATGTCAGTGATGGTACTAATAAAACTAAAAATTTTGGTTTAGTGGGAATGGCCGTGGGGCTAGGTTTTATTTTAGGGCCTTTTATTGGCGGTGTCTTATCTGAACCAACCTATGTGACCTGGTTCACCAATGCCACCCCATTTTTTGCCGCTGCCGGATTATGTAGCATTAATATTTTACTCTTAATCTTTCGGTTTAAAGAAACATTACGCACACGCATTAACACTAAAATTACGGCGTTTACTGGTTTTGTAAATATCGCCAAAGCCATGGCCATGCCAAATTTACGCCGCGTTTTTTTAACCATCTTTTTACTAACCGCCGGTTTCACGTTCTTTACGCAATTTTTTCAAGTTTTTTTAATTGAACGATTTGCCTATTCCAATGCTCAAATTGGCAACATTTTTGCATATGTTGGTATTTGGATGGCCGCTACCCAAGGAATAATTACACGACCGATCATTAACCGATTTGCACCAGACAGAATTATGTCCGTAGCGATTCTGGGCATGATGATAACCTTTCCACTTCTATTATTACCACACAGCACTTTATGGTTATTACTTATTTTACCATTGATTGCTTTATTTCAAGGACACATTCAACCAACCAGCAGTACCATTATTTCCAATTTAGCTGGCCCCGAAGCGCAGGGTGAGGTAATGGGAATTAATCAATCAATTCAATCACTGGCCATGATTGTGCCACCAATAATCTCTGGTGTACTCGCCGGGTTTAGTTCAAGTTTGCCGATGTTTTTGGCCGCTATCATTACGGGTTTAGGGTGGCTCATTTTTGCCTCTCACCGTAAACATGCTAATAAAGAAAAATTTCATGCCGCCTAATATGAAACCCCCTCGGCTCATGAGTTCGCAGCACCCTGACAATGTTTGTATTCCAGATTTTGCTCGTCACACGGTGTTTGATGCTGAAGATGAATTACTTGAAGCTCGCTTTGCTTTTGAAACTTTAGGGTGTGATGAACAAATGTGGGATGCCGAAGGTAAAGTAGCCCAGGCGGATGTGTTATTTAATTTATTTACCCAACATGCTGATTTTTTTAGTCGTCACATATTAGGGAAAGATCTTCGGTTAACGTACCGATTACCAAATCCTCGGTTAGAACAAACCAGAACAGAGGATATTAAAAATTTAATTGCGGCCATTCCACAATTAACCGCTGAGGCCCGCGCACTACATTCACAAGCCCAGGCACCAATTTTTGAAATTATTTTACCGCAAGTAGAAAGTGCCGAAGAGGTATTACAATTTAAGAAAAAATATTGTCCTGATACTTTACACATTATTCCGCTATTTGAAACCATTGAACAATTGAGTCAGTGCGATTTAATTGTTGCTAAGATGCTTAAAAAAACTAATGCTACTACTCAACGTATTTTATTAGCTAAATCTGATCCAGCTTTACAATCAGGGATGCTGGCCGCTAGTTTGGCAGTTAAAATTGCTTTGCAACGCCTACATAAATTGGAACAAAAAACCAACGTGCATTTGTATCCAATTATTGGTTTGGGAAGTGCACCGTTTAGAGGACATTTTACACCCCAAACCGCTGAAGCGATTTGGCATGAATATGCTGGAGCCTCAACACTAACTGTGCAATCTTCATTTAAATATGACCATCCGATTAGTGAGGTGCAACACGCCTTGTCTCGCCTTAAAAAACTACCTCATCAAATTGCCCAAACCGTACCAGAGCTACAGTTACTAGCACTCATGAAAAAATTGAGCGTTGCGTATCAAAGCGAAATAAAAAAAGTACTTCCCCTTATAAAAGTATTAGGCAAACATATTCCTCAGCGTCGTCAACGATTTGGTCACGGAGCCGCCGGTGCCTATCTCCGCACTCTACCATCAGAAAAATCTGGGCAATTACCGCGGGCGATCGGTTTTACGGCTGCCTTATATTCAGCGGGGTTACCACCGGAATTATTTGGCTTATCAGCAATTACTACGCAGGATCAAGAACTACTTGATACCTATTATCCGCATTGGCGGGTAGATATTGCTCAGGCAGCCAGATACGCACACCCAAACTTAGTACTGGGTCAAAAAATGCTGCAACAAGTAAATCGATTAGGTATTAATTTCTCTTCACCAAACACTGAACATCACGGTTTAAGTACAAAAATTTTACACACCTTAGAACATAGTCCAGGCAAATCAGTCGAACATTTCGTGTTTCAGGCCGCACAACTCAGAAATTTTCTTGGTTAAACGGGTAGGGGAATTATGGTTAACTCTCGGCTGGCGTGAGTAAGTATTTCATACCCCGATTCTGTAACTAACACATCATCTTCGATTCTAATTCCTAACACTCCTGATTGATAAATACCCGGCTCAATCGTAATAATCATTCCTGGAGCTAAGACGGCCTTACTGGCGGCGCTAATACCTGGCCACTCATGAACGGCCGTGCCCACCCCATGACCAAGTCCGTGAATAAAGTAAGGCGCTAATTCACCTAATGTTTCACGGCAGATTTGGTCTAAGCGGGCAGCAGTTTGTCCTGGTACGATTGCCTCAATGGCCGCTGTTTGACTAGCCAAAACCTGCTGGTACTTATTTTTTTCCACTTCGCTTGGTTCGCCAAGATAGAGTGTGCGTGAAAGATCAGAACAATAGCCATCAATTTCTAACCCAATATCAATTACACAAAACCCCTTGGTAAATCGCGTGTGATTGGTATGATGATGCGGTTCAGCGGCGTTTGCGCCCGTGGCAATAATTGGCGGAAAAGAAAGTGAAGCCTTATTTTGCAACGCAAATAAGGTAACAAACTGAGCAACATCCCATTCAGTGGTAAAAGTTTTCCAATTTCTTAACAATTCAGCAAATAAGGTGTCCGTTTTAGCAATCACCGTGCGCATCGCCGTAATTTCCGCTGGATTTTTATAAGCCACCCACTGTTCGCTTATTTCAATTGGCTTACAAATCGTATTTGCTTGATCAAGTATTTTATATACCACTACTGGTAGTGTTTGTTCACGAATACCAATTACTTGCTTGGATAAAATTTCTTGTTTAATAATGTTCTGAATACTCTGGTTGAGCGGTCGGACAACGAGAGTAGGGAATTTTACCTGCGCTTCTGGTACTTCAAATGGAGTTAGATATAATTGAGCTGAGCCTTGCCGGGGAATTAAAATCAGAGCATTTTCTGGTGCACTGGTAAGTAAATATGTAACTAAGGCATCGTTATTTTCATGACCTAAACTACAAAGCAGTAACCAGTCTACTTGCTGTTCAACTAATTTCTTTTGAATTAAAGAAATTTTTTCTACCAACATACGTTATCGATGACGAAACGGTAAGAAGATAATAAAACTAATCAGCGCATGAAGCAATGACACACTAATTGCGTACCAGAACGCTGTTACCAGCCACGGCAATGACCATGAATAGTGTTGCCACCAATTTCCCAAATTAAAATAAACCAACCCACTATTAATTATAATAAGCAGGAGAGTAAACCATACCAGACCTTTGAACATACTTTTTTGATCAAAAGAACTCGGTGCTAAATGACTAGATACCGCAAATGAAAGATAGATAAAAATCCAAAATCGATAGGAGTGAATGTTTTCCGAAGAAAATAACTGTTGCAGTAATATCCAGCCTTGTTTTAAAATTAACTTTGGTTCGTGGAGTGAAATTGTATTAATGGTTGATACTAATGACTGACTGTTAGGCAGTACCCAGATAAATAAAGCCACTAATACCAAAACACCACCTAACAATGGAGCGGCTCCAATAAAAAAATTACCAATTTGGTGATAGATGTTACGCGGATTATAGCCATGTACCACTTCACCCAATTTACCACTCGCCTTATTGGGCCTAAACAAAGAAACTGATTCAATGTGATGACCAAATAATTTAGCTAAAATCCAGTGACTAAGCTCATGAACAGGTGTACCAATCCACGCCGTCCATAAAATTCCTAACCAACCAACACTTTGGTAATATTGTCGTTGTGTAAATTTTTGCAGTTGCGACAAGACAAAACCAGCCACAATAAAAAACCCAAATACTACCGCGAGTTGTTTAGCAGTAACCATTACCACAAGCAAAAGAAAATCCATATTTAGCAGAGTTCTTTAGTAATCTGGATTATTTTTTCAGGGAGTGCTGGAGGTAGTAACCGGTGTAAGGTGGTTGCTTTGTTTTGTAAATCTTCAGGATTATGGAGCAGCTGTTTAATAAGTTGGGCTAAGAAATTACTGTCAATTTCAGGTTCATTTAATGTATAAAGTGCTTGTTTTTTAGAAAAATATGAAACATTTTCAACTTGGTGGCCTGGCTTAGGAATTACTAAGACTGGTTTTTGTAAAGCCGCAATTTCAGTCAAAGTACCAAATCCACCCCGGGCAATAATGAGATCAGCTACTGCGTAAGCATCTTTCATTTCTGTAGTTAAAAATTGATGCACTTGATAATACTCTTTAAAAATTTCCGCTGCGCGCACCACTAATTCTTGTGGTCGATCACGGCCAGTCAGGTGAATCACCTGACACACATTTTTAAGATGCGGTAAGCACTCAACAATTAATTGATTTAATTTTTGTGAACCAGTTCCACCCCCGGTTACAAGCAATACGGGTAACGACGGTCTAAGCGCAAATAATTTTTGTGCTTTGGATTTACTGCCTACCCGTAATTGCTGACGCACAGGATTACCCAACCAACTGGTTTTACGGGCCGGAAATAAGGAAACTTGTGATTCTAAAACAGTGGTAATTTTTTTTGCCAATGGACGCATCAAGCGATTGGCTAACCCAATTTGAACATCTTGTTGGTGAATCCACGTAGGAATACCCAATAACCATGCGGCCAAATGGACAGGCACAGACACAAATCCACCCGCAGAAATACACAAACGGGGGCTTACTTTTAATAACATGATGAGTGCTTGTAACGTACCGAAAAAAATTTTAAATAAATCAGTAATATTCCAAAATGAAATATACCGTCGTAATTTACCGGCTACCAGCGGATGATAAGGGATATGTGCTTCAGTGATGAGTTCTTTCTCTAATCCATTTTTTGTACCAATCCAATGTGGTTCGTAATTTTTGCCAAACGCTTCTGCTAACACTTCATGAATAGCTAAAAGGGGAGTAACTGGTCCCAAAGTACCGCCTCCAGAATAAATAATCGTTATCTTATTTTTCATATCGAGTTACTTTACGATTAGATGATTGGCTACTGATTTGTAAAACCAAACCAATCGCCGCCAACGTAGTCAACAACAAACTACCACCATGGCTAATAAAGGGTAGCGGCACACCGGTTAATGGTAATAATCCAATTATGGCCCCAATATTTAATAAACTTTGTAACGCCAACCAGGTGGCAATTCCCAATAAAATAAGGCGCTCATAAGGAGAGCTAGTAAGTTGAGCTAAAGAAAAAATCCGCCGAATAAAAAAATATAAACACAATAAAAATAAAACCGTAAATATAAAGCCGGTTTCTTCGGCCATAATTGCAAAAATACTATCAGCGTGCACTTCTGGTAAGTATTGAAATTTTTGTCGTGAATGACCAAGCCCGAGACCAAAAACACCACCAGAACCAATTGCTAAATAGGCTTGATTAATTTGGTAGCCAACCCCAAGTGGATCAAGTTCGGGATGCAAAAAAGTAGTTACCCGGTCAAGACGATACGGAGCAGCGGCAATCATGCCCGCAAAGGCTACCAAACCAGCCAATAACAAAGCACCTAAATGTTTTAAGCGCGCGCCCGCAAAAAAAAGTAAACTCACTACTAAGGCAAACATAATTGACGCCGTTCCAACATCAGGTTGCAGAAGTAATAAGCCAACCGGAATTAAACCAACGGTTAACGCGGGCACAAAACCGGTGTTCCAATCCGCAATACGATCTTGTCGATTTAATAAATAACCAGAAAAAAATAAGATTAAACCGAGCTTAACAAATTCAGCGGGTTGAAAAGAAAAACCAAATAGATTAATCCAACTGCGCGCATTTTTTTCATAGGTTTCTCCAATACCTGGAATCAACACAGCTACCAAAAGGGCTAGAGAAATACCCATAATTAATCCAGCTCTTTTCTGCCACCACATCAGCGGTGTTTTATAGAGAATATAGGCGGCCACTAAACCGGGCAACAAACCATAGAGCACCTGTCGTTTGATGAAAAAATATTGGTCATTAAATAATGACAACCCCACCACTGTACTTGCTGAGGTTAAAATAAGTAAGCCAAATAATAACAAACCAGCTGCTAATGAACCTAAAATTGGATCGGGTTTTGATACAACGGCCATATTAACCGTTCAAAAAAACAAGTACGCGCACTGCGGCCAAAATTCCCAACTGAAGAATAATTGTGGCCGCAAGCAATATTTGCGCCCAGAATGCATTTTGTTTATATAAAAGCCAGGCAACCACTGCATTAACAATCAGTAAGCCTAGACCTACCAAAGGCACTTGATATAAAGCCGAAAAATCACCAATTTGATCAACCTGGAAAAGGATACTGTAGTGGAGAGCCGCGTCCTCACCCCGTGGCGTAGTCCCTAAATAGAGCCATAACCAGCCGATCATATTTAAAAGCAAGGAAATGCCAAGGATAATTACTACGGGTTTACGCGTCAGGTATAATTTGAGTGGGTAGGGATTTTTTAGCATAAAGAAATAGTGTCAGTAGTATACTGTATTTTGGCTTGACAAGCCAATAATCTTCTGCTAAACTGGTCGCATTGTACTCTTCATGGTAGTGAAGGGGAAGCTTCTAACCATTAACCGCTTTATGTCACATAAAAAAGCGGGTGGCTCCACCAGACTGGGCCGCGATTCCCAACCTAAGTACCTTGGAATTAAGGTAGGTGATGGCGAACTCGTGACCCCTGGTACCGTCTTGGTTCGCCAACGCGGCACGGCAGTCCACCCTGATAAAAATGTAGGTAAAGGTGGCGATGATACTTTATTTGCTTTGGCCAATGGTCAAGTAAAATTTACCACTCGCAAACGACGCCGATTTGACGGAGCACTTAAAACTGCTACCTACATCAGCGTAGTACCGGTAATTGCCTAATAAAAGTCCCCTTAACGGGGGATTTTTTATTTCACTTGGTATCAAGAAAAAAATCTGCTATACTGCACCATATTCTATGCCTAATTTTCAGTTAACTAAAGTTGGTGCAGTGGCCAGTGACCCAAATGATGTGTGTTTGTTTGGTCAAACTTTTTTCCGTAATCAATTACGGCGTTTTGGTATTAAAACCGATGACCGTCGTCGGCACATGTATGTGATTGGAAAAACCGGTATGGGTAAAACCACGGTCATGGAAAACATGGTGCTCAATGATATTTACAAAGGCCATGGTGTGGGCATTGTTGACCCGCACGGAGATTTTGCGGAAAAAATTATTGATTTTATTCCAGCACATCGCATTAATGATGTGGTGTATTTTAATCCTGGTGATGTTGATAATCCAATTGGATTTAATGTTTTAGAAGTAACTACCGAAGAACAAAAACATTTAATTGCTGCTGGTTTAATGGGGATTTTCAAAAAGATTTGGCCAGATGTGTGGAGTTCGCGGATGGAATATATTTTAAATAATACGGTTTTAGCTTTGCTTGATTATCCTGGCTCAACTTTATTAGGAATTAATCGGTTACTTTCGGATAAAGATTTTCGCAAAAAAGTCGTTACGCAATTAACCGACCCAGTTATTAAATCGTTTTGGCAAAATGAATTTGCTTCCTATAATGACCGCTACGCGCAAGAAGCAGTCGCCCCAATTCAAAATAAAATTGGTCAATTTTTGTCTGCCTCAGTTATTCGTAACATGGTGGCGCAAGTTACTTCTACCATCAATATCCGCGAAATAATGGATTCACAGAAAATTTTAATCATGAATTTATCCAAGGGGCGCATTGGTGAAGATAATAGTCGCCTGCTTGGTGGTATGTTAATTACCAAAATTCAGCTCGCAGCCATGGAACGCGTGGATACTCCGGAAGCTGATCGCAAGGATTTCTTTTTATATGTTGATGAGTTTCAAAACTTTGCTACCCCAAGTTTTGCAAACATTTTATCTGAAGCGCGTAAGTATCGGTTGAGCTTAATTATGGCGCACCAATATGTACTGCAGTTAGATGAAGTAGTATCAGCTGCGGTGTTTGGAAATGTAGGGACCATTATGGCCTTCCGGGTGGGTGGTGGCGATGCCGAAGCGTTGGCTAAGGAATTTGCTCCAGTATTCATGGAAGAAGATATCGTTAATTTGGCCAAATACCATATTATTTTAAAACTCATGATTGATGGGGTAGCTTCGCAACCTTTTAGTGCGATGACCATGCCGCCAATTGGATCACCAACTGGCTCACGCGAAAAAGTAATTCGGGTATCACGCGAACGCTACTCACAACGCCGTGAAGTAATTGAAGATAAAATTATTCGCTGGAGTGGTATGGAACCTCTACTCGTTGAAGGTGTAAATGATATTGATACCACCAAGGAACCAAAAGACCCACCCAAAGTTATTACTCCCTACGGAACTGGTGGGGGAATGCGCTCTGTTACTCCACCGCGCGTGGAACCTCGGATTGTAGCCAACCCTATTCCTAATCAAACTGTTTCTTTAAAAGATCTAGCGCCACGCACTTTTAAAAGTGAAAATACTACTCAGCCAACGACAGCTTCCACCACTCATAGCCCCCGACCGTCGGCAGCCGATCCAGCGGTTTCACAAAATCAAACCGGTGAAAAGAAAAAACGCAAACGGAAACGCAAGCGCGGCGGAAGCAGTGCTAGTGTGAACGGCAACCCAATAACTACTTCAAACTCTGCACCAAAACAGCCATCACCAACTATTTCCAATCCTCCGCAAAATCGAGTAGAATCAGTAAATACAGCCAGTCAAACTACTCCGACAGTTCCACCAATAAATCCACCAGCAATTCCGCCGCTAACTCCGCCCAAAACCGATCCTCAACCACTCGCCCCAAAACAGGTGATTGAATTCTAGTATGATAGTTAAGAAAAACCGTTCGCTTGGGTTAATTTTTCTGTTGGCCTTTTTCTTAATTTTTTGGCGATTCAATTTTACCGATATAACAGGGGACGACGGACATTATAGTTTTCGCGCGGTCGGATTAACCGATTGGCTGCTGAGCGAAGCCCAAACTACACCACTTCACTGGTTTACTTCCTTGCCGGCGTGGACCTATCTTTCATTTCACGATCATCCACTGTTGTTGTTTATTGTTCAACATCTTTTTTTTGGTTTATTTGGTGTGTCTACTTTTGTGGCCAAATTACCTTACGCCTTATTTGGCTTAGGTACGATTTGGTTTACTTATCGTTGGGTAAAAAATTATTACACAGAAAAAATTGCTTTACTTAGTGCACTATTACTGAGTGTGAGTGCTGGTTTTATTATGCTGGCCAGGCGCCCATTAATGGAAACCGGAGTAATGTTTTTTCTCGCCCTGAGTTTGTATTATTTTACTCAGTACCTAAAAGATCAAAGATATTGGTGGAAATTAGGTTTAGCTTTAGGTGTATTAATCCAAGTTAAATTAACCGTGCTCTTTATTTTTCCGACAATTATTTCGTATCTTTGTTTACAACCAGCCTTCCGAACAAATAAAAAAATCTGGCGACAGCTATTAGGTATCCTCGGAATCGTATTTATTTTTAGCATACCAACCTTGGTCTACGAATTAGCCATGCTCCAGTCGCGTGGTCATTTTTCGTATCAATTCGCACGGCTTTTAGGTCAAAACAGTCCGTGGCAGGCTGGGGGAATAACGACTGATTTAGGATCAAGTTTTTCTTCATTATTCAGCTTACTTGTTAACTCCTATTCAATTCCTTTTATTTTTGTATCAGGGGCTGCGATATTTTATTTGGTATATCAACGAAAAAATCAATTATTATTACCAGCCTTAGGTTTGTTTTGGTTACTGGTACAAGATTTGTTCATTGGTTCAAAAAACATGTATGCGCTGTTTTTACCCGTACTGGTAGCCTGGTTTTTACAGACTTTAAGTCAAACACTCTCTAATAAAAAACAAAAATTAATTACCTATTTTACCATAGCCTTAAGTGTGTATTTGTGTTTTTACACCTTGAATAGCGTAGTTCTGTTGAGAAGTTTTGGACCAGTCGGTTGGTTGCGTGTACAAACCACACCCACCAATTTTGGTATTTATCAATTAGATTCTTACCTCACTACCATTCTCCCGCAGGCGATTAAAAATAAGGAAGTGGATGTATTAGATGTGTATCCCGAAGAAAAATTAAAACATTATTTTTTACGAGATTTTCATAATCCCGATCGTATTCTCGATGAAGCGGAAAATCGGATGCAGAATATTATTGTCTATGACAGCAATCTTAATTGGTTTGCGCGCACCTGGGTATTTGCCAAACGACTGGTTTATGATAATGTAATTTTTATCTCCACCCAAAACCTACCCGAGCTAGTGCAAACCCTCGGCTATATGCCTAAAATATCCTATGTTATTATGACTGGGCCAGGTGCATTTTTAGATAATGCCACCTTTGCGGAAAAAAATGCCGCCACTTTAGAAGCAGGGCTAGTGGGAAACGGTTTAACACCAGAAAAAATAATTTATCGTGACGATGGGCAAGAAGCCTTTCGTATTTATCACCTGAAGCAAAAAATTACCTTTGTGTTTGAATAATTATTGCAATTCTGAAAAATAATAATGTATGAATAAAAAAACAACCCAGCGAAGGGTTGTTTTTTTGTCTCTGTCTACTATGGCTAATAAACAAAGAGGAGGATGGCCAAACACTAGTTCAATTCCGTAAGGAAGAGCAGGTGTTTAGCCGATTATTTGGTAGGTAAGATGCGCTGAAGCAGCTTTTTCCAGAAACCTGAAGGCGGTTCCGATTCAGCAGGATCTTCCGATGCAGCTGGCGCTTCCGATTCGCTATCCAGCCAGTCCTGCTCACCATTGGTGAACGTCGAGCCAGATTGAGCCGAAGGACCCTCATCTTGATCGCCCACCATCACGAGCCGCACATTGCTGGTGAGATTAGGGTCGAGGTGTTCATCGGCGAAGGCACCGATCCGATCGAAGCCCGAGAAGTTGAACTCTCGAGTGTCCAGATCAGCCACTGCCGACAACACAATCACCGGTCGCTTTGGAATGCCGGGCGCGAACTTCTCGAGGCACTTGGCGGCCACGGCATCACGCGTCGCGGCCACGGCATCAGGCAGGAGCAGGTAGGCCACACCAGGCTCGATCCACGCGCGCTTGGTCGTGACGAACACTGAGAAGTGTGGCGGCGGGTGAGTGGTCGCCTGCAAGTAGCGGTCCAAGAAGAGGAGCAGTTCACCAGCCATCGCTTTGGCCAGCAAGTACTGATCCAGCACCAGCACCGACAGCTTGGGTGCCGTGAGAACCTGATCGATCATCCGGCCAGCACCTTCGATGGTGGCGAACCCGGCCTTTACGACCTGAGTTTCTGGGCTACTCAGCCACAGACTGGGCAAAGACAGCTGGTTTTGTTGACAGTACCTGACCACTTCGCGACCGTTCAGGACGGCCTCCGCGAGTTGTCCATTGGTTCGGACATTGTCACACACCACAAAGAAGACGCTCAGCTTGGCTTGGTTCATGGGTTTTTCCTCTGTAATGAGCGGTTTGGTTTGTACTAGGCAAGTCAGTCCGAATAGACCAATTGACTAACACAGCTCTAAAAACTACCTTATTATCTTGCTTTTGTCAAGATTTTCTGCTAAATTAAGCCTATTATTAGATTGTTTACCCTCTACTCAAAAAATAGTTTATAGGCTACGGTATGCCACACTTAAAATTTTTCAAAGAAATTACCAAAGAAAATGTTAACGAAGCCGGTGGTAAGGGCGCATCGCTCGGTGAATTAACCGCTGCGGGAATTCCTGTCCCGCCAGGCTGCGTAGTTTTGGCCAATGCATTTGACCGATTTATTGAAGAAACCCACTTAAAAGAAGAAATTAACGCTCGCTTAGCCGAAGTTAATCCGGCTGATCTAAACAGTGTGGATCGAGTGAGTACTGTCCTCCGCAGCGTGATTCATGGCACTAATATGCCATCTGATTTAACCGAGGAAATTCTGAATGCTTTTGACCAGTTGGGTGCAGAATTTGTGGCGGTGCGCTCCAGTGCTACGGCCGAAGATTCCAGTAGTGCCAGTTGGGCCGGAGAATTGGAAACATATTTAAACACCACTCGTGAGAATGTGTTGGAACGCGTGCGCCACTGCTGGTCATCACTTTTTACTCCGCGCGCTTTGTTTTACCGTCATGAAAAAGGCTTAATTACTACCCATGTTTCGGTGGCAGTAGTAATTCAAACCATGGTGCAATCCGAAATTTCGGGAATTGCGTTTACTGTGCACCCGGTCACTGAAGATCATAATCAAATGATTATTGAAGCGGCCTATGGTTTAGGTGAAGCGATTGTCGGCGGACTAGTTACACCAGATAGTTATGTAGTCAGTAAAAAAGAAATGCGTATCATGGACATAACTATTGGTGAACAAACTCGCCAATTAAAAAGAAAAGTTGATGTAACCAAACTGACAACTGATGCCAAAGACGAAGCTGCTCGCGGTAGTAATGAATGGAGTGAGCTAGGAGAAATGGGTAATCAACAAAAATTAACCGGTAAACAAATAATTGAACTGGCCACACTTTGTCAAAATATTGAAAACCATTATGGTTTTCCGTGTGACATTGAATGGGCATTTGCTGAAGGGCAATTTTACATTACCCAAAGTCGGCCAATTACTACTTTGAAATAATATGTATACTGAACAAGAACAAAAAATTTTAGCGTATACAATTACTAAAGTGCGTGAGTTATTTGCCAAATATCCGGCGCCGGCCCATAGTTTTGATCATGCTGAAGTGGTCGCACAGTTTGCGCGCGAAATTGCGGAAGCAGAAAATGCTAAATCAGTTTTTCTCTGTGAATTAGCGGGCTATGTCCATGATATTGGTCGCGCCGCTGAGTATCACGATCTTGGGTACACCAAAATTGATGGTAGTCGTGGACACCATGAATTATCATATGAAATGCTTCGTGATTGGTGTAAAGAGGCAAGTGTCTTAGCTGAATTAACGCCAGCTCAAAAAAATGAACTGCTGTACGCCGTCCGTAATCATTGGAATAACTTTGCGGACAAATATGATACAGCCTGGATTTTACGCGATGCCGATAAATTAGATTGTTTTGGTGAACGGGGATTGGCCAGAAATTTAGAACATAGTCATGGTGATGATAATCGTTTAAATCAAATTTTGCGCAATGATTTTGAATGTTATTTTTGGTTACGAACCGATACGGCTAAAACAATGGTTGCGAAAAATAAAATGCTCGACCCAATTTTAGATTATTACGAAACCTATCTTAAACAACGAATTCAAGATGTCCAAGATTTTACCTAAAAAAACTAAAGTACTGGTCTGTTTATCGGGCGGCGTGGACTCATCGGTCACGGCCGCGCTTTTGGTGCGCGCCGGTTACCAGGTTACCGCGGCTTTCATGATTAATTATGATAATGATGGCGATCCAAACTGTTGGCGTCATGATTATCGTGATGCAGTCCGCGTCGCAGCTCACTTGGGTATTCCGATTGTTCGGTGGAATTTTACCAAAGAATATAAACGCGATGTACTCTCGTATATGTACCGTGAATATGCCGCGGGACGCACACCAAACCCTGACGTACTGTGTAATCAATTTGTAAAATTTGGCGCTTGGTTAAAAAAAGCCCAGTCACTTGGTTTTGATTATCTAGCTACCGGACATTATGCCAATACACGCAATGGACAGTTACTAACTGCCAAAGATACGCACAAAGACCAAACTTATTTTTTACACCAATTAAGTAAAGAACAATTGGCTCACACGTTATTTCCAATTGGGAGCTATACTAAACCGCAGGTGCGCGCACTAGCCAAAAAATTTAAATTGCCCACAGCGCTGCGTGCCGAAAGTATGGGAATTTGTTTTGTAGGTGAAGTGCCAATGAAAGAATTTTTAGAAAAAGAAATTAAACATAACCCAGGCATCATTGTTCACGCTGATTCAGGCAAGAACATTGGCACGCATGACGGGTTAGCTTTTTATACGATTGGACAAAGACAGCACCTTACCACCAGTGCCGGTCAAACTGAAGCCTGGTATGTGGTGGATAAAAATCAAGAAACTAATACCCTGATTATTGGCCCCAAAGATTCACCTGGGCTATGGAAAACGAAAATTACCCTAGAAAAAACACACTGGATTAGTGGACAGACCCCCCAATTTCCGTTACAGTGTAAAGTAAGGTTACGGCATGGCCAAACACTGCGTTCAGCCACCATAACCAGCGTTAATAATCAAACCATAGTCACATTTGTTGAACCTGAGTGGGGAGTGACGCCTGGTCAATTTACTGTTTTTTACCATCATAATTTTTGCCTTGGTGGAGGTATAATTACCTAATATGACTACGAGAAAAATCGGCATACTGTTTACGGTCTTTGGATTTATCTTGGCCCTGGCCTATGATTTTGGTTTTTACGAAAAAGGTTTAGGGGTAAATTTTTTAGTCTTACTGACAGTGGCCGTGATTGGTTTTTCAGCTCTCAACATAGTTACCAAACAACCACACAATCGTTGGGCGTGGTGGTTAGCCCTACCAACCTTGGCTTTGGCCACAGCTCCAGCCTTATATAATAATGAATTCGCTACCTACGCGGCCACCACATTAGCACTCATTTTATGGCTGGTGTTCAGCATGAGTTTGACCATTGCTACCCATGGCCTACCTTTTTATTTAGCTCAATTACCACTCATTACTCACCTTGATAAATTAGTTACCAACTGGACACATATTTATCACGATGTATTTAGTCACGAAGAGGGAAGTGCCCGTCGGGTGGTTACTGGTTTAGTAATTGCTTTCCCAATTCTCTTAATTTTTGCAGGCCTGTTAGCGGCCGCTGACCCAATTTTTGCCGATTGGTTAAAAAATTTAAATATTTGGGAAGGAATTTGGCGCGTATTCCGCACACTGATGATCACCTTATTTTTAGGAGCTTTCTTTTATATTTTACTCAGCGATAAAAACAAACTCCACGAACGAGTAGTTAAAGTATTCAAATTAGATGCGGTTACGGTTGGGGTGGTACTCGCACTCGTTAACGCCTTATTTGCGTTATTTGTATACATTCAAATTAAATATTTATTTGGCGGCGCAGATTTTGTTTTTTCTGGTAACATTACCATCGCCGAATATGCTCGCAACGGTTTCTTTGAATTACTGCGAGTTCTTTTATTAGCTGCCGCACTTATTATCGGCGTGCATCGGTCCTTTGCTCACCATGGCTCGCACCCACTAATTAATATTTTACAAGTTTTATTTATTGCGCAAATTGGCGTAGTGGCGGCCTCGGCGTTACACCGCATGGATTTATACCAAGCCGCGTATGGATACACTGCCTTGCGTTTATATGTTGAATGGTTTATCTACGCAGTGATGGGCACTTTGGTTTTATCGGGAATTGCTTTAATTGCCAAAATGTCCTTCCGTCGATTTTTCCAACTTGGTTTATCAGCGGCCATTGTCGTGGCAGCGGTAGTTGGATTAATTAATGTAGATTCAGTTATTGCCCGCGAAAACATTAAGCGCTTTAAAGCTGACAAAGGTTTAGACATGTACTATCTCGGTTCACTATCTCGCGACGCCGCGCCGCAACTAACTACCTTGTTTGAACAATCAATGTTAGAAAAACTCACCGTAAGTCAAATGCTCACTTTAAAAAGTGTAGTGGGTCGTTACCAACTAGAAACGGTGAGTACTACCGTGTGGGCCGCGGATTGGTCAACCAGACAAAGCAAGAAAACTATTACCACATTACCTGAATCAGTAACAAAAGCCTTTATTGAAGCAGAAGCAAAAGATAAAAAATATGTGGAAACTGGCAATGCCGTGGGAATAACGTTATCTCCATTTGCCACTTGCTTAGATTTGCCAGGTGAAGAAAATCGTAATTTTGATGACCCAAATGGTTTTATTCCAAAACTAGGCTGCGCACAAATTGGCGATACTGCGGCCGTCACCATTCAAGCGCAGTTGATTCAAAAAAATCAACAGGCACTGAAACCCTCAACTGGTGAACGAAATATCACTATTTATTCGGGTGAACAAAATGGTGATCTCTATTATCGGATTGTAGAATTTAATAAAAGCACTAACAAAACCATCGTGGTTTTTGAACAAGAATTGTACCAAGGACCAAATCAAATATATGATGTTGATCAAGTAAGTAATTTCCAAATTCAAAAAGATGGTTCCGTCATTGAAACAAATTTTGGTAAACGTGAAGTATATCGTTATACATTATTATTTGAAAAAGGCCAATATACCCTTGCGCCAAAACAAAATTATAGTTTATGAACCTATCCGTTAATGAAATTCGTCAACGCTACCTAAATTTTTTTGTTCAAGCCGGACACGCCAGTGTACCGTCATCATCATTGTTACCCGAAAATGACCCGACTACCTTATTTACTGGTTCGGGCATGCAACCAATGATTGCGTATTTACTGGGCCAACCACATCCACTTGGCAACAAGCTCACTGATTCCCAAAAATGTTTTCGCTCCCAAGATATTGAAGAAGTAGGGGATAACCGACACACCACTTTTTTTGAAATGCTTGGTAACTGGTCACTCGGCGACTACTTTAAACAAGAGCAAATTCCGTGGATGTGGGAATTTTTAACTGACGCAAACAAAGGTTTAGGACTTGATCCAAAAAATTTATACTTTACTTGTTTTCGCGGCAACGACGCCATGGGAATTCCCAAAGACACCGAGTCAGCCGAACTCTGGCAAAAGCTATTTGCAACTCAGGGGATTGAGGCGGCCATTGTTGATTTTCCTGAAGAAACTGGCATGCAGGGTGGTAAGATTTTTTATTACAATGAAAAGAAAAACTGGTGGAGTCGCGCTGGCGTGCCAAGCAAAATGCCGGTCGGTGAACCTGGCGGACCAGACACCGAAATGTTCTGGGATTTTGCTCCAGAATGTGGTGACAATCATTTAAATGGTGCTACTGATCAAGTTAAATGGGGGAAATTTTGTCACGTGAATTGTGATTGCGGTCGATTCATGGAAATTGGCAATAATGTATTCATGCAATATCGTAAAACCGAAACTGGTTTTGAAGAATTACCACAAAAAAATGTTGATCAAGGCTCTGGTTTGGAACGCATGGCCGCTGCTGTACTCAATAACCCCGATGTCTTTGCGATCGATATTTTTCAAGACATTATTAAAAAATTAGAAGAACTTTCTGGTAAACGTTACCAACAGGATGAACGTAATACCTATTCGTTCCGAGTGATTGCCGACCATATTCGGGCCGCAACATTTTTGATTTGTGATAATGCCTTTCCCGCTAATAAAGACCAGGGGTATTTTACTCGTCGCTTAATTCGCCGCGCTGTTCGTTATGCAAATACTTTGGATATTAAACAAAATTTTTGCGCTGACTTGGCACAAAACATTGCAGAAAAATACCAATTTGCCTATCCCGAATTAGTTACTAAACTGGAAGCGATTAAAACTGAAATTGATAAAGAAGAAACAAAATTTAAACGCACCATCACTGACGGAATTAAAAAATTCGCTGAATTTACCAAAGAAGCTGAGGCAGGTAGCGTTATTCCTACTGCTCAGGTATTTGATTTGTACCAATCCTACGGTTTTCCGTTTGAAATCACTCAAGAATTAGCGGCTGAACGAGGTTTAACCGTAGACGAACCAGCTTTCCGTGCAGAAGTAAAAAAACATCAAGAACAATCACGCGCTGGCTCCGAACAAAAATTTAAAGGCGGATTGGTTGATCACAGTGATATGAGTGTGCGCTACCACACAGCTACGCATTTAATCCACTCAGCCGTGCTTGCTATTTTAGGACCACACGCGGTGCAAAAGGGAAGTAATATTACCCCTGAACGCTTGCGGTTTGACTTTGCGCATCACGAAAAAGTTACCCCTGAGCAGTTACAAAAAATTGAAAATTTGGTCAATGCCGCCATTACTCGTGATTATCCGGTTTCCTTTCAAATTATTCCGCTGGCTGAAGCGCGCGCCAAACAAGCAATTGGTCTTTTTGGTGATAAATATGAAGAAATGGTTAAAGTATATACAATAGGTGATCCAAATGAGATTGCGGTGGCGGATCCAACTGCGCCTTGTTTTAGCCGTGAATTTTGTGGTGGCCCACACGTTGAACATACTAATCTAGTTGGTACCATTAAAATTATCAAAGAAGAAGCGGTGAGTGCAGGCGTTCGCCGTCTAAAAGCCGTGGCTGTTTAACACTATGCTCACTCCAAAGGAACACTTGTATACTTTTGCAGCCAAGCTTTGGTCACACCGACAACAATTTTTTCGTTACTTTATTGTTGGTGGCTCTGCCTTTGTTTTGGACATGACCAGTCTGTATCTCATTAAAGAAAATTTTAACCTTGAGCCAGTCCAGGCCGTGGTTATTAACCAAGCCTTTATTTTGGCCTACGTATTCTTTTTAAATAAAAAGTGGTCATTTGGTGCCACCGGACAAACCCGCAGTCAGTTGATTAGATTTCTCACTTTAGCTGGCTCAAACTACCTAATCTCAATCGCCTGGATCTGGTTTTTTGCCCATTATTTAACCGTTCACTACCTGATTGCTCGGGTTTTAAACATTATTTTGGCTACTAGTTGGAACTTTTTACTCTATAAATACTGGGTATATCGCCCACAAATAGGGGAAAGTGCTGCCAGTGTGGACAATATCCACCCCAACACCCCTTGACACCATTATTAATATGCCCTATAATTGGGCAGTAATTTTCTTGACATGACAAAAACAGATGTATTAGAGGTTCGTGGTCGGATTGATGAAGTCCTGCCCGGAGCAAAATTTCGAGTTATTTTAGAAAATAACTTAGAGGTGATTGCTCATTTGTCAGGAAAAATGCGCGTGAACAATATTCGTCTTGGCGTAGGCGACGAAGTCAAAGTTGAATTGACTCCGTACGACTTAACCAAAGGCAGAATTACCTTCCGTTTCTAAAATTTAATTAGCAAAAAATCAACCGGTGCGGTGGAGCTGACGGCTAGTGGTCTCTAAGGTGAGACAAAGCCAAAGTCAGCAGAGATATCGCGGCAGTGGTTGATGTTTTTTTGCACTTATTTATACTGTATGAAAGTGACCGCATCGGTAAAACCCCGCTGCAAAACTTGCAAGATCATCCGCCGTCAAGGTGTGGTCTTTGTAATTTGCGAAAACCCACGCCATAAACAACGGCAAGGCACTAAACAGCGCCGTCGCGCCGGTTAAGGGAATAATTTATATATACTATGAGAGTTGCTGGAGTTTCAATCCCTCGGGATAAACGCGCAATCATTGCGCTCACCTACATTTATGGCATTGGTCCAACCACTGCTAAAAAGATTTTAGTGGCTGCTAAAATTGACGAATCTGTTCGCATTAAAGATCTGACTGAAGCTCAGGAAGATTTGTTGCGCAACATCATTGAAAAGCAAAACACTACTGAAGGCGATTTACGCCGTCAAGTGCAAGCCAATGTTAAGCGCCTTAAAGATATCAAAACCTATCGTGGTGTTCGGCACATGCGTCATTTGCCTGTGCGTGGTCAACGAACCAAAACCAATTCACGCACCGTGCGTGGTAATAAGCGCAATCTTGCCACCAGTGGTAAGAAGCCTTCGGCGCAAAAAACCTAACGCTTTAATTGCTATCCAGGAATTTTATGGCTGAGAAAAAAGTAGTTAAGAAAAAGAAAGTAGTTAAAGCAGTACCGCATGGTAATGCGTATGTTCAAGCTACCTTCAACAACACCATTGTTACCGTAGCTGATTTAAACGGCGATGTAATTGGGTGGGCTAGTGCCGGTGGCGCTGGTTTTAAAGGTCCAAAAAAAGCCACTCCGTATGCGGCTGGCATTGTTGTAAAGAAAGTTTTGGATGGATTGGTTGATTACGGTTTAAAAGATGTCAATGTATTTGTAAAAGGCATTGGTGGTGGTCGTGAAGCGGCAATTCGCGCTTTCAATACTAACGGCATTAATGTGGTTCTGGTTAAAGATATGACCCCAATCCCACACAACGGTTGCCGACCGCCTAAACGCCGCCGCGTCTAATTTTATACCTTATGGGAAGATATACTGGTCCTCGAAACAAAATTGCCCGTCGCTTTGGTGTGAACCTTGGTCTTAAAACCAACCCAACTAAAGTTGCCAAACGCTTGAGTCAAATGCCTGGCGTTCATGGTCCAAACAAACGTCCAAAAGCACCATCAAGTTATGGTAAGCAACTTTTGGAAAAACAAAAAGCTAAATATATTTACGGTATTCGTGAAGCCCAATTGCGTCGTTATGTAGACGAAGCGACTCGCGTACAAGGTAACTCTGGAACACTCTTGCTCCAAGCTTTGGAAATGCGTTTTGACAATGTGATTTACCGTCTAGGCTTTGCGGGCACTCGTGCTCAAGCTCGCCAAATGGTTACTCACGGCATGTTCTTTTTGAACGGCAAAAAAATGTCAGTGGCTTCACACGTAGTTAAAATCGGTGATCTAGTTTCAATTAAACCAAGCAAAACCAAAAAGAAACTCTTTGATGGCATGAGCGAAAAATTGGAAACTGCCCAATTACCATCATGGGTAACTGTTGAACCAAAAACCCAAACTGGTAAAGTGGTTAGTTTGCCAACCGCTGATGATGTTGAACATTTATTTGATGTGACACTCATCATTGAGTATTTCTCCACTCGCTAATTTAATTAACCTGTCACCCCACTATGGAAAACATTTTACTTCCTTCCACCATAGAATATCAGGACACTGACAATCCAAAGATCGGTAAATTAGTATTGTCACCTTGTCACCAGGGTTATGGTACCACTTTGGGTAATGCGCTTCGTCGGGTACTTCTTTCTTCAATTCCTGGAGCTGCTGTTGAAGCAGTCAAAATTGAAGGTGTTGACCACGAATTTAGTGCTATTCCTGGTGTTCTCGAAGATGTTGTGCAAGTTATTTTAAACCTCAAGCAATTGGCGGTTAAATTGCACACTGACGGTCCAGTTAAATTGACTCTCAAGAAAAAAGGAATTGGCGATGTAACTGCGGCTGATTTTGAAAGTAACGCTGATTTGGAAGTAATTAACACTGATTTAAAAATTGCCACAATTACTGATGCTAAAGTTAGCTTTGGTTTAGAAGTAATTATTGGTAAAGGCCTTGGGTATGTGCCAGCCTCTGAAAAGAGTAGCAAGAATCTTGATCTTGGCACCACACTAGTAGATTCATTCTACTCAGCGGTGCGCGATGTGGGCTATGATGTTGAAAATACTCGTGTCGGTGATATCACTGACTATGAAAAATTAACCGTTACCATTGAAACAAATGGTACTACCTCACCCCGAGAGGCAGTACACAGTGCAACGGAAATTCTCATGAAACATTTCACGAGTATTCTTGATACGACTAAATAAATATGCGACATCAGAAAAAAACCATTAAACTCGGTCGCGAGTCTGGTCCACGCAAAGCGCTTATGCGCAGCTTAACCGAAAGCTTAATTTTACATGGCGGTATTACTACCACCATTGCTAAAGCAAAAGCGTTACGCACCGTTGTGGAACCGCTTGTAACCAAAGCTAAACATGGCAAACCAGTCGATTTAGAAAAAATTCGAATGGTTCTTTACACTGCCAAAGCTCTTAAAGTTTTGACTAGTGAAATCGGCCCTCGTTACTTAGACCGTCGTGGTGGGTACACCCGCATCATCAAATTGGGAAACCGTTTCAATGATAGCGCCGAAATGGTCAGAATTGAATTTGTCTAATATGATGAAAACCATTGAAATTAATGCCGAAGGATTGGCAGTGGGCCGTGTGGCCTCACAAGTAGCCAAAGCTTTACAAGGCAAAACCGACCCAACCTTTACTCCACATCTTGACCCACAAGTTAAAGTAGTGGTTAAAAATGCCGGTAAAGTAACTTTTACTGGACGCAAATTGGAACAAAAAGATTATTTACACCACACCATGCACCCAGGTGGTTTGAAAAGAAAAACAATGAAATCAGTTTTTGTTTCAAATCCAGCTGAAGTTATGCGTCACGCAGTGGCTGGTATGATGCCAAAAAATCGCCGCCGCGATGAACTGATGCAGCGTTTAACGATTGAAGCATAATCCTATGGCTGAAAAAAAGACAACTCAAACCGAACGCGCTGTTGGTCGCCGTAAAACTGCGGCTGCACGGGTTCGTATTTCTGCTGGAACCGGGGTAATTACCGTTAATAATAAAACATTAGCGGCATATTTTCCTCTCAAATTGTGGCAAGAAAAAATTCAATCTCCACTCGTTGTAGCTGGACGCGAAAAACAAATTGATGTTTCTGTTCGCGTAGCCGGTGGTGGGGTGAATGGTCAAGCCGAAGCCGTGCGCCATGGTATTGCCCGCGCTTTAGTACTTTGGAACGAAGATTTGAAACCAGCGATGCGTGCTGAAGGTTTCTTAACTCGCGATCCTCGTGGTAAAGAACGGAAAAAACCAGGTTTGCACAAAGCTCGCCGTGGTCACCAATGGAGAAAGCGTTAATCTCTTCTATCAAAAAAATCCCTGCTCATATCGAGCTGGGATTTTTTATTTTACTTAATTTTTGTTTTTGCTCATTAATTAATAATGACAAATGACCAAAACGCGATGCTTCCCAACCAAACATTTATAACATAACACAAAAACTTGTTAGATTATTAGAAAAAGCGTATCATACCAACAAATATAGTATGCTTCTCACCTCAGTTCAACAAGAAGAATTACAAAATTTAATCGATGAAACTACTAAAAAATTAGCCGACCTGCGCCGTCGTCGATTAAAGCTAGTTATAACCCAGGAACAGAAAAAAAGCTTACACGATTATAAATCTGTTTTGGAGCAGATTTTGAAACACCACTAATATGACCTCCAATGAGGGGTTAAAACGCGAGTCGGAATTTTCACAAGCTAAAGAAAAGCGGGAAGTAACTGCTGATTTTTGGTTAGCCGATAAAACCCTGGAAGTCATGACGTTGGCTGATGATCTGAATGGGCAATTGGCACAAGATTTAAAACTTTCAGACCAAGCAGAACAGACGGAAGATCCGCACAAAACAGAGAGTCGTACTGAATTAGCAACTTTGACTGCAGAAACCGAAGAAGTAAAGAATAATTTTTGGAATCGGGTCGCAGAAATTTGCTACCAGCCAGTTGAGGTAGTGCAACAATATTTAGCTGCTCGTGAGGCTAAGGCTCTGTCTATTCCGGATAATCCCAAGATCATTAAAGAAATTAGGAACGAGATTTCTGAAATTAATAAAAAAGTAAACGACCGTAAAAGGCTAAAAAAACTAGAAAGCGAACTTCGACAATTAAGACCCGAAATTCCTCAAAATGATTTTGATAGCGCAATATATAAAAGCGGAGGGATTGGTCGGGAATTTAAAGCTAAAGTATACGATCAGGAAATAAAAGAAAAAATAACCGATATTTTGCGTTTATATAATGCCGCAGCAAAGAGTGATCCACAGACTTGGAAAGATTTACAAGATTTAATATCTATTCAAGCGTGGCACATCGCACAGGTTGAATGTTTGGCAGGGAACACGGAAGAATTAACCGAGTGGTGGAATAAATTAGGTGGTATTAAAGATAATTGGAGCAATGGAACTGTTGCCCAAAATTTTTTGTCCACCTTAACTAACCGTTATCAAGATGCTTATCGAATCGAGCATCACTCTCCAAATGAAGTACTAAGTGTGCGTGATGATTTTGTTGATCATGCCCAGGCAACACAGGACTATATTAGTTCAACGGTTGAAAAGTTAGAGGGCGCTCCAGAACTACAGACTATTTTAAGCATTAAAAGAAATTACATTGTTGATCGACAAGTCAACAACCATGTTGAGAATGGAATACTTTCAGTTTTAAGTCCCAAACATCTGGCTGTTTGGTCAGAGCTAAGTGCTGACGTAAAAGAATATATTATTAAAGATTTGAATTTGCAGCATGGTCCTTCACGTTCCAAGGAACGGGCTTGGCGAGTTATTTTTGCTCATAAAGAGGCGGTCACCTTGGTCCAGGAGTGTATAGATTATATTACCAGAAGCAAGACGGCGTCATATTCTAATTGGGATGTTGGTGTTAAAAACTTTATTCATTACAAAAAAAATGATCTGGTAGAATTGGCTAGCACAGAGGGCCAGGAAGATTTTGCGGTTGTCTACGAAAATTATTCGTTGGATAAAAGCGCTGGGAGGCATCTGGTTGATCATGTTAA
>DALYDF010000006.1:2952-33566 GCA_031973355.1 Candidatus Magasanikiibacteriota bacterium | reverse complement strand
CCTTGATCGTAGTGGCACCACCATTGAAACCTATTTAAAAGATGTAAAGAAAACCGAAGAAGAGCTAAACAAAGATTTTACCGAGCAAGCTACCAAGCGTGCTGAGGCCGCTTTGGTTTCCCGACAAGTAGCCAAAGAAAATAATATCACCGTGAATGATCAAGAAATTGAAGCTGAGATTGCGATTATGGAACAAACATATCGTGAAAATCCAGAATACTTAACCAATCTCAAAAAACCAGAAGTTCGTCGTACACTAGAAACCATTCTCACTAATAAAAAAGTGGTCCAGTGGCTAAAAGAACAAGTTCTTGGTTAAGGTTGATCAATACCACCCTTGTTCCAGGGATTACAGCGAATTATCCGCCACACTACCAGAGGTACTCCTACCAGGAGGCCTCTTTTTTTTATCACCTGATAGCCATACTCACTACAGGTTGGATAAAATCGACAATACCCATAAGGGTAGCGCGCTTTAAACCACCCGTGATCAGGTGAGAGGGTTTTTTGATATATCCGAATTAACAGCAACGCAACTGTGCGTGGTGCGTGGGTAATTTTTTGCCAATTCATAACAACACACCAAACCTTTTTAACAAAAAAATAATATCTCGCTCAATATCAGCATATTCAGCTACCATCACTTCCGGTTTGGCCACCACTGCAATTAAAAACCCTGGCTTAATTTTATTATCTAACAAAAGCAAACGGACCACTTCCCGCATTTTTCGTTTAGTACGATTCCGCATCACGGCCCGCTTATCAACTTTTTTACTTACTAAAAATCCAATCTTTAGATCCGTCGTCTGATATTTTCGTCGCGGATATTTCTCCGGCTCGATCTTCCACACTTTAATTGTTAAAAATTTCGCACCACCAAATTGACCTTCCTTAAATACAGCCGTAAAATCACGGTCTTTGGTTAGGCGATTCTCTTTCTGGAGCATAAAAAAATAAAAGGCCCATAGTGGGCCTTTTTCTCTAGCGAGTTTTACGGGTACGCTTTCCTTTCAGTTCATCACTGACAGTGAGTTTTTTGCGGCCCTTTGCGCGGCGACGAGCCAAGACAGTTCGTCCATTTTTGGTTTCCATTCTACCGAGAAAACCATGTGCCTTTGCGCGCTTACGCTTTTTTGGCTGATATGTTCGTTTTGTTGCCATAGCAAGAATAAAAGAATAACCACAGTATACTGGTTTTTTGCTCAGTTGTCAAACATCGCGGTTTTTTTGCTTAAATAAGAGGTTATCCACACTGTCCACAGGTTATACACAACTTACCCACTTTTTATCTAAATTAAGCGATTTTTCCTGTGTAGAAACTGTGCTACAATGCTAACACTAACCATTTATCCACCAAAGAATCCACCGCTGTTATGACTAATCATGATATCTGGCAAGCTGTTTTAGCTGAATTTGAGCTTAAAATTACTGTTCCTACCTTTAACACCTGGCTCAAAAACACTGCCTTAATGAGTTATGAAAACGGTGAGGCCGTAATTTGCATCCCCAGCGCTTTTCACAAAAGCTATATTGAGAAAAAATACCATCCTGACATTATTAAGTCAATTGAACGCGTGACTGGTAAACCGATTAAAAAAATTGAATATGTGGTTGAAAACATTAAGAATGTTACTGAACAAGAGTGTGTAATCCCAACTCCACCCCCAATTACCAGCATTGCCCATAATTTTGGTAACCAGCCGAGCGCCCAATACACTCGCCAAGCCACTGCTCAACAATTTGGACTCAACCCAAAATACACCTTTGCCACCTTTGTAGTCGGTAAAGGAAACGAGCTTGCGCACGCGGCCGCTCAGGCTGTTGCTGCTCGTCCGGGTGAATCCTATAACCCTCTGTTTATTTATGGTGGAGTAGGTCTGGGTAAAACACATCTTTTACAGGCCATTGGCCATGCCATGCTCGAAAACAACCCGACCGTCAAAGTGCTATACGGTAGTTCAGAAAAATTCACTAATGAGTTTGTTGGCTCAGTTAAAGAGGGGCGCGCCAAGGAATTTAAAGATCGGTATCGCAATGTTGATTTACTGTTAGTCGATGATATTCAGTTTATTGGTGGTAAAGAGGGCACCCAAGAAGAATTTTTTCATACTTTTAACGAACTACACCAACAAGGTAAGCAGGTTGTCTTGTCGAGTGATCGTCCACCCAAAGCCATTCCTGCCCTAGAGGATCGTTTACGCAGTCGGTTTGAGTGGGGAATGATTGCTGACATTTCAACTCCTGATCTAGAAACCCGGGTGGCTATTTTACAAACTAAGGCCCAAGAGAAAAACTTTGAAATCTCTCTTTCTTTACTCCAAGTTATCGCTACTTCTGTCCCTAATAACATTCGTGAACTTGAAGGCGCCCTTAATAAGGTAATTGCTATCCACCAATTAAAGAACCTACAACCGAGCGAAGCAACCATTAAATCCACCTTAGAGTCTTATGCTGAACAAAACATGCGTAAGACCTTAACCCCCAAAGAACTCATTCAAGATGTTTGTAACTTCTACGACCTTAAAATGGATGATATTGTTGGTAAGAGTCGTGAAAAACGGGTGGCCGGTCCACGCCAAGTAATAATGTATCTCTTACGCGAAGAGCTCAAACTCTCTTATCCTTCAATCGGAGAGGAACTTGGAGGCCGAGATCATACCACCGCCATGCATGCCCACACCAAGGTAGGGGCAGAAATAGAGGAGAATCTAAAGCTGAAACAAGACCTAGATCAAATTAAGCAGCGGCTTTACGCCAACAGAATGGGCTAAAATAAGGCAAAAAGTGGATAACTTAGTGTATAAGTGCCCAATTTCTGTGTATAAGTGGTGGAATAAACTCTTAATTAGCCTGTAGACAACTTTTCTACTATCCACAGCTAAAATCCCTTTACACTTTTTATACACAATTCCTCCACTTTGAGCGCAGTTTCTATCCCCTTATTTTTTTCAAAAAAACAGCAGTCCTTAGCAGTAAAAAGCACTTTTCCACACTATCCACACCCCTTATTACTACTACTGTATAAATATATAAAATATTAATACAATAACTATGAAGTTCACGTGTACAAAAGAAAACTTAAAGTTTGCACTTAATACTGTTAGCCCATTAGCGGGTAAACATGGACACCTACCAATCTTGGCAAACATCATGATTCAAGCTAAAGAGGCGAATGTTGAAATTATTGCCACCAACCTAGAGGTAGCGGTTAAAACTACTGTTCGAGCTAAAGTTGAAATACCAGGCGCATTTACCGTACCAGCCAAAATGTTAACTGACTTTGTACAACTCTTAGAAAAAGAAACCGTTGAGATTGAATTGGATGGAGTAGAACTTATTTTAAAATCAGAAGGCACACATACAAAAATTAAAGGAACGCCAGCTGACGAATTTCCTGTTTTACCTGAGGTTGAAGAAAAGTATGGTTTTGTGGTTGATGCTTCGGAGTTTAGATTAGGGTTACAAAGAACCGTAGTGGCGGTAGCTAAAAATGAAATTCGACCAGAGTTATCAGGTGTCTATTTTCGCTTCGGCACTGAACGATATGATGGTTTGTTGTTGGCCGCAACGGACTCTTATCGTTTAGCTGAAGCAAAAGTACCACTTTTACAAACCGGACAAAAAGATTTAGTTTGTATTGTTCCGGCCAGAGTGGTGTATGAAACCATTCGCCTATTAGGCTCAGGGTCTGATGATGAAAAACAAGTACGTCTCTTTATTAATGAAAATCAAATTGCCTTGCGGTACGGAATGTTTGAAATGTCTGCCCGTTTAATTCAAGGAAGATACCCAGACTACGCCACTATTATTCCGGCAACCTTTAAAACCACCGCTCTATTTTCTTTAGATCAACTGATAAATAAAATCAAAGCCGCCAGTCTTTTTGCGGCTACTGGTATCAATTCAGTTTCTTTTGATCTTAATACTTCTGAAAAGACCCTTGGTGTTTCTTCAGCCAGTACACAAGCAGGGGAACACTCATCTGAATTAGAAGTGGATATTTCAGGAGAAGAAAACTCCACCCTGTTAAATTACCGATATGTCTTGGATGGTCTTCAACAGATTGGGACCGACAAAGCGGAATTTTGTGTTAATAGCGGGGACGCACCTTGCTTGTTTAAACCGGCAGGTAAAGAGGATTATTTATATATTGTCATGCCGATTAGACAATAATGGAAAATCAAAAAAGCCCCGGTCGGGGCTTTTTTGTTTAATTCTTATTAAAGAACTTCCATTACCATTCTTTTAACACCAAAAGTAACCGCGGCTGGTTTAGAACTCATCCAAAAGTCGATCCGTGATTTTCCGTTATATTTTGCATTCATACGATCACGAACCACAAACACTTTGTCACCATACATTTCAGGAAAACGTACTTTTGTACCAAGGGGTAAAAAGTTGGCAGCAATAGTATCTTCAATACCAGTTTTGGCAAAGTACTCACAAAGGTCAAATTTCCACATGGCAGGAATACACGGAGTAGAATCAGTTTGAGCAGCTTCACTTGAATAAGCGGTAGCTACCACAAGCTTCGTATATTTAACGGGAACAACCACTTTGACCGGTACGGCCTCAACTTCGGTTTCAACCGCTACAGGGGCCACAGGGGCGGCCTCAGCGGCTTTTACCAGACTAGGGCTAACTACAGAGTTAACCAAAGAAATACTGATAATAGTGATAAACAAGGCATCAAGGGTTTTTGGGATAAGACTTTGTTTCAAGGTCATAAAGGTCTTAATAAATAAAAAAGATACCTTAGCGGTACCTGTCTTACTAGGACGGATCACTTTATCATATTTTAGGGGTTTTGTCAATAGTGGTGAGGTGTGATACAATTAGAAAAAGGCAGCTAAAAAACCATTATTTTGGCTAATTTTAGCAAAAATCTAACTATGCCCAAACTACGAATGAGCTATGGTAGAATAGAGGATAACCAGCCCTCTGAGCCACAGAAACCAGGTAAAAAAACAGGTAGGGGGTTTTTTGTAAGACTAAAACAGTTTTATCAAAAAAATAAAAAAACAATCCGCTATGCCGTAATTGGCGGGGCGGTTTTTTGTCTTGGTTTTGTTATTTGGGTCGGTAAAGACTTGCCAGATCCAGATCGACTAGAAGAACGGGTGTTTGAACAGAGCACAAGAATTTACGATCGCACTGGTGAGAAGCTTTTATATGAAATCTATACAGATAAAAAACGAACGATTATTGAACTTGACCAAATCCCAAAGTATTTAATTGATGGAGTGATTGCCACCGAAGATACTAAGTTTTATGAACACCAAGGAATACGACCGCTCAGTATTGCCCGTTCTTTTGTAAACGGTCTCCTTGGGAAAGGTCGTATTGGTGGTGGTGCTTCAACCTTAACTCAACAGCTCGTAAAGAACGCTATCTTAACCGACGAAAGAACCCTAACTCGCAAAGCTAAAGAATTAATTTTAGCAGTGTGGCTTGAACAAAAATATACTAAGGACGAAATTTTAAAAATCTATTTTAATGAAATTCCCTACGGTTCAACTAACTACGGTGTAGAGACTGCCGCGCAAAGTTATTTTAATAAAAAAACTAAAGACTTGACCTTGGCAGAGGCCGCCACCTTGGCCGGTTTGCCACAACTACCAACGTATTATTTGAATAATCTAGACGCTTTAAAAACTCGCCGAAATTTTGTGTTACAAAGAATGGTGGATGAAGGGTACTTGCAAAAAGAAGAAGCAGACAAAGCTAAACAAGAAGAGTTGGTAATGAAAAAAACAATTACCCGAATGGAAGCGCCCCACTTTGTAAAATATGTACAACAACAGCTGATCGATGAGTATGGGGAAAATACGGTTGGTCGTGGTGGTTTAAAAGTAATTACTACTCTTGATTGGGATAAGCAAAAATTTGCTGAGAAGGCTGTGCAAGAAAAAGGAGAGGCCTTATTAAAAGAAGGTGGTGCAGACAACGCAGCCTTACTTGCTTTGGATCCAAAAACCGCGCAAATTATTGCTATGGTAGGGTCACGAGATTTCTATGATGAAAAAATTGATGGTCAGTTTAATGTAACAACACAAGCTCGTCGACAACCCGGTTCATCAATTAAACCAATTGTGTATGCCGCGGCGTTTGCCAAAGGATACACACCAAGTACTGTTTTATATGATGTGGTTACGCCGTTCGGGGTTGACGGAATTCCGTACACACCACAAAACTATGACCTCAGTGAACGAGGTCCAGTAACTCTGCGTTCAGCCCTACAAGGATCATTAAATATTCCTGCAGTTAAAACACTATATTTGGTTGGTATTAAACAGGCGATTCAGTTTTCGGAAAAACTTGGGTATACAACCTTTAGTGAAAAAAATATTGGTCTGTCGCTGGTATTAGGTGGAGGTGAAGTAAAAATGCTTGAACATGTAAATGCGTACGGTGTTTTGGCTAACAACGGAAAAAAATATGAGCCAGTGAGTGTCCTTAAAATAGAAGATAATCGCGGCAAAGTCTTGTATGAGTGGAAAGAAGTTGATGGTGATCAAGTAATTAGTCCTGAGGTGGCCGCAATCACTAGCAATGTTTTAAGTGATGATGCTTCGCGGGCCTATGTATTTGGTGCAAACAGTGCGTTAACCTTGCCAGGTAGACCAGTGGCAGCTAAAACAGGAACCACAAATAGTTATGTGGACGCGTGGGTGGTTGGATATACACCAAGTTTGGTCGCCGGGGTCTGGGCGGGAAACAGTGATAATACGCCAATGAAGCAGGGGTATGGCGGTGGTCGAGTGGCCGGACAAATTTGGAATTATTTTATGCGTGAATCTTTAAAAGGTTCTCCGATAGAAAAATTTCCTAATCCGCCAGCAAATAAAAGTACTAAACCAATTTTAAATGGCGGGGCTCAAGGAGCAATTACCGCCATGGTTAATAAATATACAAATCGCTTAGCAACTTCCTCCACTCCAGAAAGTTATATTGTAACGCGCACCTATTTGACACCGCATGACATATTACATTATGTCGATAAAGATGATCCTCAAGGGCCAATACCAAAAGAGCCAAATAATGATCCAGCGTACGCAGTGTGGGAAAAAGCGGTTCAAAATTGGATTGCTCGAAAAAAAGAAAAAGAACCAACTTGGGAGATTAGTTTTTCTGAACCACCAACCGAATATGATGATGAAGCTTCATTAGAAGCTATACCAGAGTTAGAAATTTTAAGTCCGACAGCCGGAGAGCAAGTGAAAACTCGAAATTTAGAATTTAGAGTGAATGCGCGTTCGACTCGCGGAGTGGTAAAAGTTGTTTATCGAATTGATGGGAGAATTGTTGGGGTTTCTACTGATGCACCGTTTACGATGAATTATGAGGCGCAGACATTATCACCAGGTGAACATATTTTGGAAGTGGTTGCTGCCGATGATATGGGCAATCAGACGGAACAAAGTATCCCGTTTATTTTGGATGTTGTGGCCGAAAATGCCGGAGTATATTTTGATGGTATGTCAAGTGTTTTACAGCGCAGTAAATTTCCAGTAAGTGTATTTTTACGGCCGTATAAAACTGAAGAAATAGAAAAAATAACGATCTTTGGTCGCTCCCCACAGAATAATCAAATAGTGTTATTTGAAACTACGGATATAAAAAATAATATGTTTGATAATTCACTGGTGTTTGTGTGGAAAATACCCCCAACTGATTTGGGAGTCTGGAACCTAAGCGCACAAGTAGAGGTAAAAAACCAAGGCGTTCGAGTGAGCGATACTGCTCTAGTTACTATTCAAAACTAAGGTTTTGATCGGAATCTATTTGGAGGTACGGGCGGGAATCGAACCCGCGCATGAGGGTTTTGCAGACCCCCGCCTTTCCACTTGGCCACCGTACCATAACGCAAGCATAGTACCACGGAACTGAACAATATTCAAGCCTAAACTATGGAATTTAAATCAATCTCAAGAGAAATAATTTGGCGTTTAGCGCGCCTCTTAGTATATCTCAAGAGAGCAGTGGTTTATTGCTTTACAATTTTAGGTAAGCTTTTTGGAGTCTTGTATACATGGTACTCACAGTCACTAGGGTTTGCGTTGTTTAAACTAAAATTTTACGCAAAACGCCGGCTATTTCCTGAGGCACAGCACCAGCGACCGGTGTGGTATTGGTTGGGTGAACGGTGGGTGTTACAAATTATCGCGGTACTAGCTGGACTATTTTTAATTTGGCCGCACACTAAAGCGTTTAAACCAGAATTTGGCGAGCTGCCAGGTAGAAAAACGTTATTATACGCAATTGCTGGTCCGGGTGAGCAGGACTTTAGTTTGTCTGATGATACTCCGTTTGAGGCAAATCTTACTGCTGGTGGAAATTCAGGAGCAGTAAACACTATTCAAGTACTCGAAATTAATGATTGGTCAGGGGTAACCGTTAGCGGAGCATTAACAGCGCCGTATTTAATATCTATTCAGGCCAACAGCGCCGGTGCGGTGGTGGATAATCGTTTACAAATTGTACAACATCAGGTTAAGGCTGGAGAAACTTTGGGAGCAATTGCTGTAAATTATGGTCTTAAAGTAGAGACTATCTTGTGGGCAAATAAAATTACTCTTCGCTCTTTGATTCGTCCAGGAGATACGCTTAAAATTCCACCGGCTGATGGTGCAATTCATTTGGTTAAAAAGGGAGAAACACTTGGCCGAATTGCCCAACTGTATGGGGTAACAACTAATCAAATTGTTGATTTTAATCGTATTAATGAACGCAGTCTGACTGTAGGAAGTGAACTATTGATTCCGGGTGCAACAAAAATCCCAACCTCGGCGGTGGTGGTTAGACCAACTCAACCAACTACCAAACCAAATACAACTCAACCAACCGGACCAACGCCACCACCATCAACAGCAATTGGAAATTATATTTGGCCAACGGGTGCAAAAATAATTACCCAGTACTATGGTTTGCGGCATACGGGGATTGATATCGCCGGACCAGTGGGTCTGCCAAATTATGCGGCTCGAGATGGTGTGGTGATTAAATCGCAGTGTGGGTATAACGGCGGTTATGGTTGTTATATAATTGTTGATCATGGTGGTGGGCTGACAACGTTGTACGCACACAATTCAAAATTACTTGTCTCAGTTGGAGAACAAGTCGCTCAAGGACAGGTAATTGGTTTGGTAGGTAATACCGGTCGTTCAACGGGTCCTCACTTACACTTTGAAGTGAGAGTTAATGGTCGCCACATAAACCCACTTCAATATATTCGTCGTTAAGGAATAGTATTGCCTCGATACTGTAAAGCCTCGGCCAAGTGTTCAGCGGAAATAGCCGGGGCGGCTTCTAAATCAGCAATTGTACGCGCTAATTTAATAAGACGGTGGTAGACGCGAGCCGAAAAATGTAATTTTTCTGCGGCCCGGTGTAATATTTTTTGGGCGGCTTCAGAAAGCGGACAAAACTTTTTTATTTCTTTATTTTGCATCTCACTATTGGTAGTGCATAAAGGACTGTTTTCGAATCGATCTTCTTGGATTTGTCGTGCGCGTTTAACCCGAAGACTGATTTGTTCAGATGATTCAGCCGGAGTGGAGATAGCTAATTTGTCTAAATCAACTCGAGGAACAGTAACCTGCATATCAATTCTGTCTAATAATGGCCCACTAATTTTTTTCTGATAGTGGGCTATTTTTTGTGGTGCACATAAACATTTTTTAAGAACATCACCAAAATACCCACAGGGGCAAGGGTTTTGGCTGGCGACTAACATAAATTGGGCAGGAAAAGTCACTGTACTAGAAGCTCTAGAGACAGTAATCAAGCGGTCTTCAATCGGTTGTCGCAAACTTTCCAAAACATAGCGCGGGAATTCTGGTAATTCATCAAGAAATAATACTCCGCGGTGAGCCAAAGTAACTTCACCTGGTCGAGGATTTCGCCCGCCGCCTACTAAAGCTGCTGTGCTAGCGCTGTGGTGTGGTGTTCGAAAAGGTCTTTCATAAACAACTCGCTGATTGGTAGAGAGTAGTCCGGCTGTAGAGTAAATAGCAGTCACTTCAATAATTTCCTTTTGGTTTAGGGGAGGTAAAATGCTAGGTAAAGCGCGCGCTAATAACGTTTTGCCAGCACCCGGTACACCAGTTAGCAAAATGTTATGTGCGCCCGCGGCTGCAATTTCTAAGGCACGTTTAGCAAACTCCTGTCCTTTGATATAGGCAAAATCCACTTCAGAAGCTAAGACTGGTTTTGGTAGTTGATTAGAATCAACTGGAGTGGGGGTAATTATTTTTTTACCTAAAATATGATTAATGATGTCGAGTAGATTATGTAAGCAATAAACAGAAATATTTTTGACTAACCCAACCTCAGCTAAACTCTCCTGGGCAATAAAAATTTTTTTAAAACCAGCTCGCTGGGCATATTGGGCCATCGGTAACGCTCCAGGAATGGGTCTGACTGCCCCGTCAAGCGCTAATTCTCCAATAACTAACGCACCATCAAGTTCAGAGGTATTTATCTCGTAGTGAGCCAAATACATGCCAATTGCCATGGGTAAATCATATCCAGTGCCTTCTTTAGGTAAATCAGCCGGAGCTAAATTTATGGTAATACCTTTACCAAACGGCCAATCTTGCAAAGTGTTTTTCCAGGCAACCCGAATTCTTTCTTTGGCTTCTTGAATGGCGGTGTCTCCTAAACCAACCACCTGAAAACCAGGCCAGCTTTTACTAATATCAATTTCAATAATGATTGGTTTGGCTTCGACACCAACTAAAACCGCTGAGTTAATTTTTACGAGCATAATAAAAAACCACAAGTTGTGGCTTCCATAGATATCGTATCAAAAAAATATGCTTTGTCAATGTTCGCGTTCTTTTGAAAAAAGAATACCCAGGCCAGTGATAATTAAAATATCAGCGATATTAATTACCGAATAAAAGATTCTAAAGTAATCAATGGTGGCTGCGACAAGTACTCGATCACTATAATTAGAGAGTGCGCCAAATAAAATTAAGACCAAGCCGGTCAGTTCAGCCCGGGTAGTTTTAGGTAAAAATACTCTTTTGTGAATCTGTAGAAGTAGCCAAGCAATAAATAGTGGGGTAATAAACACCAAAAACCAATTTGGAATTGGCAAACCAAACGCAACTCCGGGATTGAGAAAAAGTTCCCAACCTAACCAAGGGTTTAAGAGATAGCCGGTAGATAGTGGGTGGTGGTAGGCCCACCACTTGGCTATTTGGTCTATGACAGTAATAAAAAAACCAACTAGTGCGGAAACAGCTAGCCAGTTTTTTTGTTCAGACATACTTAAATTTCATCAAGTAACGTTTTTTTACAAGAAACACAAGAGCTTGATGTTGGGCGAGCCATTAGACGATTTTCATCAATTGGCTTATCACAATACTTACAAATACCATAAGTGCCGTCTTCAAGGCGCTTAAGAGAACTATTAATGTCGCGAACCGCTCGCTCTAAGGCCATCTCAACGGGCTTGTTGGCGAGGAAATCAGTTACTTCCTGGGCATTATCTTCTAAATTGTCACCATATTCAGGAAAACCACCATTTTCTGGATTATTAGTGAGCTCGCCGGTAATTTTATTTTTTTCTTTTAAAAGACCTTCTTTAATTTTTTCTAAAAAATCAGCACGAAAAGGGGATTTTTTTGCCATACAAAGGTTGCTTAAGTCCAAATAGGACCAGGTCATTATAACAGAGAATCAGATTATGGCAAATTTTAACAATAAAAAAAGGCGACTTACTGCCCATAGAAATATATGGCTGAAGTCGCCTTATAGATCCAAGGGCGATGAATGTCAATTTCTTAACATACACCAGCGTCCGAATAGGACCTATTTTTTATGCTCCTCTCATACCAGTCTAAATGGTAGTGACCTCGGCCGCCTCCAGGAAAACTGGATGACAAGCCTTAATGAGGTGTGCCAGAAACTCAGCTGCCGCTATTTTTGCTATTTGTTTTTGTTTTTTTCCAAAACAATGGTAGCTGAGCAGGAAGACAGTATGGGGAGAGCGCATTTACTTTTAATCTTGTGGATTAAGAGCGATTGCGCGAATACAATGAGCGTTTACATGAATTAGTATAACATAGTGTATACAATTTGTCAAGAGACGGGCAAGGTTTATGACATTTTAGCTATAATTAGCCAAATTTTTTAAAAAAGCTAAAAAAATGATGAGCAACCCGATTTATTAGGTTAACAAGTTATCCACATAAAATCAGTATTTCCCACAGAGTTATCCACAGTGTGCAGAATATTATATACAAAAACTGTTAATTATTGTGGAGATAACCTGTGGGTTACCTGTTAATTCCCAAAAAAATAAAAACCAGCTACGCTATTTGTAGGGCACAATTTATTTTTAAAAGGAGGGTATGAAAACAAAAAGTGTGTTTTTGGTTGATTTTGTATTGTTGATGGCTATATTTTCAGTCACCGGACTATTTTTGTATAGATTTGTATATTCAGAACCAGAAGTTTTTACAAATAACGCACCAATCATAATTAGTGAAGTTAAAGTTACTGGTGGGGTAGGAAAGGCCAATGATGAGTTTGTTGAGCTGTATAATCCAGGAGTAAACCCAGTTATACTTGGTGAATGGCAAATTGGTCGTTTAACCAAAAGCGCCTCTTCAAGTGAAATCCAACCTTTGTTTGTGTTTCCTGAAGCCGCAATTGTATCTGCCAAGGGACACGTATTAGTGGCCCACAGTGAGTATATGGGATTGGTTCAGCCGGATTATATCTACACCGGACAAGGTCTGGCTGATGATAATACGGTGGCGCTCCTTGATGCGCAGGGAGTGGTGATGGATCTGGTGGGGTATGGCACGGCTAAGAACTATGAAACTGCTCCGGCAGATGCACCCTCGGGGCAGTTATTAAGCCTAGAGCGAAAACCGGGTGGTGAACTGGGGAATGGACAGGACACTAATAATAATCAACTTGATTTTTTTAGAACACAACCTAATCCTCAGAATATTTTAAGTGGTGTACAGCAGTCTCCACTTAACGAGGAGGTTCCTAATGAGGTTGTGGTGACGACAACGACGATTATTACTGTAACAAGTACTGATAATCTTAATAACCCTAGTTCTTCGGTAGAACTGATTTTGCCACCAGTGGAATTGGTTACCAGTACCGCTCCCACATTCGCTACCACTACCGGCAATACCTCAACTTCGGTAACGGTACCAGTTTCGGTTAGTTTGGTTAGTAGTACAACAATTTATATGCCAGGTGTGGTACGAATTAGCGAAGTTTACCCGGTGCCTGAATCTGGAGAGGTTGAGTTTGTGGAGTTATATAATAATTCGACAGAACGAATTGTTTTAACCGGCTGGTATTTGATGGATGGGGGTGGTAGTAAAACTGAGCTTGGGGGGACAATCATGGCTGATGATTATCTGGTAATTGAAAAACCGAAAGGGAATTTAAATAACACTGGTGATCAGGTAAAAGTTTTTTCACCAACGGGGGTGGTTATTGATAGTGTGTCTTATGGTGATTGGTTGGACGAAAATGTCGCCGATAATGCGCCTTTACCAGAAATTGGAACTAGTTTGATAAGTGTGTATTTTCAAGGTGTGGGTGATAAAAACCGATTTGAATTAACAAATA
This sequence comes from Candidatus Magasanikiibacteriota bacterium, assembly GCA_031973355.1. Lineage (GTDB taxonomy): Bacteria > Patescibacteriota > Patescibacteriia > Magasanikbacterales > UBA922 > 2-12-FULL-41-16. Next base: position 19,958 of record DALYDF010000006.1, on the reverse strand, counting down.
TTATTACTAAAGGGCAGGAAAATCAGTCCTCGGTGGTGAATAATGATCAAGAAATGGATGAAGTGACAATTATACCGGCAGTGGTAAATAGTGAACCTAAACCAGTCGTGAAAAAAATAGAACCGCTCTATTCCCGAATTATCTTTCCAGCCGTGGCTCTGGTAGGCGAGGAGCTGTCTTTTGACGCAAGTTATAGTTCGGGTGGCCAAGGGCAAAGAAAATATTTGTGGGAAACAGGCGATGGTTATATATACACAGGTGAGAAAATTTTTCATGTATATAAACAGGAAGGCACTTATTCTTTGACCCTAACACTCTCTGATGAGACGGGTGTGGAAAAACATAAAACTGTAAAAATTAAAATAACGCCAATTCCGGTGGTAGAAAAACAAACCACTGTAACCACAAAACAGATGGTTGCGGTGAATGCCAGTAAAACAAGTGTTCAGAAAAAAGAATCAGCGATTGTGTATAGTTTGATTAATGATTTGCCATCAGTAAAAACAAATACCCAGGTTAGAATTCGGGGGATATTGGCCGCGGTTTTTGTGGATGAAAAAACAACGGAATATTATTTGATTGGAGAAACAACTGCCGGGGGAGCCGCCGTGGGTGTATTAGTAAAAACTAAAAATACTGATTTTGATGCCCGTTTGGGTGACACGGTGGAAATGACTGGAAAATATATTATTAATGCTACGAGTGGTAATTATGTTCAATTTACTGACAGTGATAAGATTAGTATTGTAAGAAGTGGGGAAGTGTTCGCACCAGTGAGTAGTACCATAAAAACCATTGAAAAAACCCTTGGGGGTTTTGTGCAAATACAAGGTCAGGTGGTAGAAAAAAGTAATAGTAATTTTATTGTAGCTGATCAAACGAGTGAAATTAAAGTGCTCGGTAATTTTTCAGAAATTAAAAAGGCGGATCATGTTATGGTGATTGGTTATTTACTGCGCGTAAAAGAAGGTGTGGTGATGAAAATTGCTAATAAAAATGATGTTTTGGTAAAACCAACTGTACCGATAATTGAAATGTCTGTTGAAAATAATGAGTCTCAAAAAAATAAACTTGGCATGGCGGGTGTTTCCGGGAGTATCGTATTGGGATTAGTAGTAATTAAAAAATATTTTTTTAGTAAAACAAAAGAAATAATTAGTGCGACAGAAAATTAATTTTTTGGTATACTTGGTAAAATAAGTATGACTGAAAATCTTTTTTTAAATATTAGTGTTTTGTTTGGTATTACGGTTAGTATTGCTTTTGTAATGCGCTTGCTAAAACAGCCTTTGGTTGTGGCTTACATAACGGCTGGTTTAATAGCAGGACCATTATTTTTACACCAACTAACGGGTTTAGAAAATGCATTTGAATCTTTTTCTCAATTAGGGATAGTACTGTTACTTTTTTTAGTTGGTTTAAGTTTGAATTTTGAATATATAAAAAGAGTGGGGAAACAGGTGTTAATTGGGGGAACAGTTCAATTTTTAGTAACGGCTCTGGTGGGGTTTGGAGTAATGAGGTGGTTTGGTTTTTCTACTTTGGCAGCCCTTTTTGTGGCTGTCGCGATTACTTTTTCCAGTACCATCATCATCATTAAATTATTAGTAGAGAAAAAAGACTTGGAAACGACCTATGGTCAGTTTGTGGTTGGTTTATTACTGGTGCAAGATGTAATTGCGGTATTGATGCTGATTGTTTTAAACATGGCGGGGAGTGCTGGTGATTGGCAGCAGACCGCTGGGCTGCTTTTGGGTAAAGCAATTGTTTTGACAGGGGTAGTTTATTTTTTATCAAAAAAAATCTTACCATGGTTGATGTATCGAGTGGCTTCATCAAGTGAGATGTTGTTTGTGTTTACAATCGCCTGGTGTTTTGGGGTGGCGAGCTTGGTGTATGTGCTTGGGTTTGGGGTGGAAATTGGAGCAGTAATTGCTGGGATCTCATTGGGATCCTCGCCGTATCAATCAGAAATTAGTAGTCGACTGCGACCTTTGCGTGACTTTTTTATTGTTCTGTTTTTTATTGTTTTGGGCAGCGGTTTACATTTAGGTGAACTTTCTAAAGTAATAGTGCCGGGTATTTTATTATCGGCCTTTGTTTTATTTGTACAACCATTGATTTTATATTGGGTAATGAGACGAATGGGGTATAAGCGACGAAATGCTTTTTTGGCTGGCGTTACGGCTGCTCAAGTAAGTGAATTTGGTTTTATTTTGGTATTTAAGGGGCAGGAATTAGGAATTTTACAAGGACCAGAATTACCGCTATTAACCTTAATTGCGTTGGTAACAATATTTATTTCATCGTATTTAGTTACGTATAATCATCAGTTATATCAAATACTTAAGCCAGTATTTGCCTTCTTTGGTAAAGAAGATGATCGTGATGAAGATACTAAAAAACCGGCGGTACCGGTCTGGGTGTTTGGGTATCATCGAGTGGGTTGGAAATTATGTGAAACGTTAATTGCCCAAAAAATTAAATTTGCAGTGGTGGATTTTAATCCACAGACGCTGGCGACCATGCAGGCACGGGGAATTACTAGTTACTATGGGGATATCTCCAATATTGAGTTTTTGGAAACATTACCCTTGGCTGAAGCAAAAATTATTATTTCTACCGTGCCTGATCCCGAGGATCAAAAAACGTTGATTAGACATATTCGAAGACAAACAAATAAGCCGTTTATTATTGCGAGTTTGCATCATACGCGTGATTTAAAAAGTGTATATGAAGCTGGGGCGGATTATATATTACTGGCTCACTTGTTGGTTGGTGTGTGGCTTAAGGATTTACTGAGTTCTGATCAGTGGACAAAACGGTTATTTACTAAACTAAGAACTGAGCAACTAAGAGAGCTCAAGCCTATGGCAAGGGCTAAAAAATAGAGCACTTGACGATTATATTGTTCTAGTTTATGCTTAATTATATGAAACGCACTAATAACAATAATACGAATATTATCCGCTAGACGGCGCGTTTTTTGTACAAACTTAAAACCCGCCTCGAGCGGGTTTTATAATACTGCCTTTGGGCAGATATTCCTTGGTAGTTCAATTGGTAGAACGCTCGGCTGTTAACCGAAAAGTTCCTGGTTCGAGTCCAGGCCAAGGAGCCAAATATTTAAACGGGTTGACATAAAAACTCAAGATTGATATACTCCTAACGCTTTTGCCTCGTGTAGCCGTAATAGTGGCTTTACGTATCAATGTTGCGTAATACATGGCTGCTGCCTCGTGGCCCAGCCATTTTATTTACACCACACGCCTGGGTAGCTCAGTGGTAGAGCAGAGGCCTGAAGAGCCTTGTGTCGCCAGTTCGATCCTGGCCCGCGGCACAGAGAAATAACGGGGAGTAGCTCAGTTGGCTAGAGCGACTGGTTTGGGACCAGTAGGTCGCAGGTTCAAGTCCTGTTTCCCCGACAACATACTGTCATAAAAAACCACCTTATTTGGTGGCTTTTTATTTGTAAAATAATTCGTAGGTTTTCTTTTGATGGTTCCAGTAGAGAAGGGCTGAGTTTGGGGGAAGATTTTCTTGTGCTTTGGTGAGTAAAAGATCGCGGTCAATAAAAGTAATCTGATCTTCTTTGGTATTTAAAATAATGTTCAGGGCACCGATAATGTGGGCTCGATTGTCAGGGAAGGGACGATAATCATGAATAAAGAATTTTTTAATAGTGGGATCTGCGGTTTTAAGCGTTTGAACCAATGTTCGGCCGGTGTTATATACATACGCATATTCTGCGCCAATGGTTTTGACCATGACCCCAACATGGGTTAGAGAAATTAAAACTAAAAATAAAGTAAAGGAATTAATTACTGAACGAGAAGAATTATTTTTAATATAATGCACAAAGAGTCCGGCTAGAATAAACACCATCCCAATTCGAGGTAAGTAGGCATATCGTGAGGGCAAAGGGTCAGAAATTCTTTCGGTTACAAAAAATATAGTCGGCGCAATGGTAATGATTATCCAGTAAAATCCGACCTGAATTGCTGGTAGGCTTCGATATTTCCAACCGAGCCAACTAATTGAACATGCTGCCAGTAGCCCAACAAACCAGCTGTGCGTAAGTTCAATCAGGGGTTTGACGGGAATAAATAAATCTAAAATTATATAGGGCAAGCGCAGAAATGCTCGGGTGAAGTCTAGGTTCCAGGCACCGTTACTTAGCCAAATTCCTGAAGTCTGCCATTGGTACTGTTTAAATAAATATATTCCGTAGGGAATTAAAAAAATAAGACCAGTAAATAAAGTGGTTGGCTTAAGGATAAAATTTTTATGTTGTTTCCAGCGAAAAAAGAGAATCGCGCCTAAGAGTGCGGGCAAAATAGCGGCCACTTCTTTGGTTCCAAGGGCTAATAGAAAAAATAGTACGGATAATAGTAGACTTCGGATTTTTTGATTGCTAATAAACGCGTCAAACCAAATTAAGCATAAAAGAATAAAGAGGGTAACAAAACTATGCATGTTAGCGCCAACCCAGAGAATGGGCTCCCGGGCTCCACCAGCTAAAGCGACTAGCGCGGTAGTTAGGAAAGACATGATCCGAGAAGAAAATAATCTTTGGGCAAATATGCCACTCAGAACAGAGACAATAATGTGGATGATCACTCCGGTTAGAAAATAATAGGGTGTATATAGGCCGGCAAATGGTAAACTCCAGGCATAAAAAGCGTTTAAGACTGGAGAATAAAAACTAGACATCATGGAAGTGAGCGTTTTGTGCAAATCAAAACCAATTTGTTTACCGTACCAGAGCCAGGTAAAATCATCAGAAAAAAAATAACCAACCGGGACGACCCAGCCGAAAAAAATAACCGTGATAATAGTGGCGCAACCGAAAAGTAAAGCGTAGAAACGCCAGGTCTGAGGTCGATTCAGGTAATCAGAAATAGAGATAACATCAAGAAAATAACGAACACCGTCGCGCAGGGTAATGCTTGAAGAAATAGTTTTGGTAAACGATACGGTATGAGTTTCGATTATTTTGTTGGTCGCTTGAAGTCGAGCCAGGAATTCAATATCAAAAGCAAACCGGGTGTGATTGAGTTCTAAAATAGCGGCGGCGGCTGATTGGTTGAATAATTTAATACCACACTGCGTGTCACGAAAAGGTAAGCCGGTTAAACTGCGGGTAAATTGGTGAAAAAAACGAGAGGCTGTTTTTCTAAAAGAAGTGTATCCTTGTTCGAGTGCTAAGGCGCTTCGTTCACCAATTACACAATCGCTCCCGGCGGTTAATTTTTGGTGCATGGCCACGAGATTGTTTGGGTCGTAGGCTAAGTCAGCATCAAGAAAACCATAAGTGGTGGCTTTTAGAGATTTAATTCCGGCCTGAACCGCCCCACCTTTACCGAGGTTATGAGAATAGGTAACTCCGATGACTGAGAGTCGGTTGGATATTGTAGCGGCAGCAGCACGAATAAGTTCACCCGTAGCATCAGTACTGCCATCGTCTACCAAAATTAAAGCTACTTTTTTATCTGACCAATACGGGTGAGAATTAAAAAAATGTACCAATTGTTCGGTGGTATTTTTTATCCGAGCAGCCTCGTTAAAAGCTGGAATAATTAAGGCAAAATCCGTCATAAAGAAAAACCCGCCTTGGCGGGTTTAGCGCTAACCCTCTGATGAGCAGCCGCAGCCACATTGGTCGCAGGTGCCGCAGAGGCCGCAGACTTGGCTCTCATCAACCATATGGTCTTTAGCGGTACATTGTACTTCCATACGATTTGTCGAAATCGCGTCGCGCAGCGTCGATTGAAGCGCGACGTTAAATTAAAAAGTAGATATAGTATATTACTCAAACCGTAAAGCTTCAATAGGGTTTTTCTTGGCCGCCTGTTTGGCTGGGTAATACCCGAAAATTAAACCAATAATCGCGGAAAATAAAACTGAACCAACAATTGAAGTAGGAGTAACTGAGTAAATCCAGACAAAACCCGCTGCCGTTGCTCCGAGATAAATAAGGCCAGCAAAGAGCGCACCAAGAATAACACCAATTACACCGCCACCTGCGGTGATCAGCAGGGCTTCTGCTAAAAATTGCCAAAGAATATCATTTTGTTGAGCGCCGAGCGCCTTGCGTAAACCAATTTCAAAGGTTCGTTCCACCACTGAAACATACATAATGTTCATGATTCCCACGCCACCAACAATTAAGGAAATACTAACAAGAGCAATTAATAGAAAAGTTACACCATTGGTAATAGTGGTAAGGGATTCGGCTGCATCGGCAGTAGTTTGAACCACAAAATCATCTTTGTCTGGATCGGTAATATCGTGATTTTCACGAATTAGTTCTGTAAGTTCGGTTTGAGTCTCTTTGGCCTTAGAACCATCTTTCATGCGACCAGAGATGGCTTGAACATAATCAATACCAAGTAGGCGTTTTTGCATGGTTTTGGTAGGGATGGTAATGATATTGTCTAGATCTAGAAAAAAAGCTGCCCCACGTTTTTCAGAAACACCAACAACTTTAAATGGTTTACCACGAATAGAGATTATTTTGTTAACAGCAGTATCATCGCCAAATAATTTTTCTTTAGCTGTTGATCCAAGTACTGCCACAGCACTTAAAGAATCCTCTTCCTCTTTTGTGTAAAATCGTCCCTCGGTAAGTTTGAAGGTTTCAACGTCTGGTGCTGAATAACCTTTACCTGATAACATGATTTTTTTTATTTGTCCTCCATAGCTAACCGCCTCTTGTCCACTGACTTGACCATTAGCCGCAACAATATTTGGATGTTTATTTACAATTTCAACATCTTTGTCTTTGAGTGTGGTGATCGTGATACCAACTGAGCCACCTGAATCGGCTTTTTTACTAGGAATTTTGGTTTCAATGTAAAGTGTATCAGGACCAAAGGCGTCTAGTTGGCCAACAACTAATTTTTGAATACCTTTTCCGGCTGCTAAAATTGTAATGGCCGCAGCAATACCAATACTAATCGCCAGCATAGTTAAAGCCGCACGTTTTTTTTGGCGTTTAATGGCGTTAAGCGCAATTTTAAAACTATCATTATTCATAACGAAGAGCTTCAATTGGATTAAGTTTGCTGGCGCGTCTCGCTGGCCCAAGACCAAAGACTAAGCCGATAAAAATTGAGACCGCAGTACCAAGGATAATCGACCAAGGGCTAATAACGAGATCCCAGCTGTAACCCATATTTTGGGCAGTGCTGGCAACGAGAATAGAAATAATTACACCGAGACCGATACCTACAAGACCTCCGGTTAAGGTAATTAAAATTGTTTCGGTTAAAAATTGGCTAGTGATATCAGTTTGTTGGGCGCCAAGCGCTTTACGCAAACCAATTTCTTTGGTGCGCTCTTCCACTGCAGCCAGCATGATATTCATAATTCCAATTCCGCCTACCAAAAGTGATAGGGCGGCAATCGCGGCCAAGAAAAAACGCAAGGCATTGGTAATACCGGTTAAGGCATCCAAGCCCTGACTGGAAGATCGTACCGAAAAATCATCATTTTCTGGATTAGAAATATTATGCTGGTCTCGTAAAACATCTTTCATGAAGTCCATGGTTGAGTTAACATTGTCAGCCTCGTCAATTTTGAAACGCATGAAAGTAACATGATCAATACCTAGTAGTAACTTTTGAGCAGTAGTGATTGGGACAAAAATTTGGGCATCTTGATTTTGAAAACCCGCTACACCACGTTTTTTAAGCACCCCGATTACTGTAAAACTTGTTTTTTTAATTTTTACGCTGCGACCAATGGGGTCGGTGGTATCAAACAGATCCGTTGCGGTTTCACTACCAAGAATGGCTACTCGAGCAAGAGAATTTTCTTCTTCTTTATTAAAAAAACGACCATCGCTTAGTGTTACATCCTCAACTTCAGGGTAGGTGGCATTTACACCAACAAATGAAGTGTCTGCTTTAGCTTCACCAGACGTAACCGTGTCAGCTCCACGCACATAAGCCGTGGCACTAACTAAATGTGGATTACCTTGACTCATAATCGCGTCCATGTCAGTGGTTTTGAGGGTGGTAATAACAATTCCATAAACTGCTGCCGGCGGGCCATTGTCATCGGATTTTCCCGGTAAAATACCGACCAAATTTGACCCGAGACTTTTTACTTGGTTGAGAATAAGACTTTGTGCTCCAGCCCCAACTGACATAATTACCACCACTGACATGACTCCAATAATAATGCCAAGCATGGTTAAAAAAGAGCGTAAACGGTTGCGCATGATTAAGCGCCACGATGATGGAATATACTCCAAAAAGCGCATATTATTTTTTTAATTCACCAGTCTCTGAGGCTATTTGACGATTTTTTACAATTTCATCTTTTACAATTTCTCCATCTTTAATGAGGAGAATACGTTTCGCGTGTTCGGCCGTGTGACGTTCGTGCGTAACCAGAATAATGGTATGGCCGTCATCATTTAACCCTTGGAGAATTTTCATGACTTGTAAACCAGATTTGGAATCTAAGTTACCGGTTGGTTCATCGGCAAAAATAATTTCTGGGTCATTTACAAAAGCGCGCGCAATGGCCACCCGTTGTTTTTCACCACCCGATAATTGGTTAGGTAGATTGTTTAAACGATGACCAAGCCCTACCGAGGTAAGCATCTCTACCGCACGTTCTTTTCGTTTGTTTTTGGGCATGTCACTATAAAGTAGTGGTAACATGACATTTTCAGTGGCTGAAGTGCGGGCCAGCAAGTTAAATGCTTGAAACACAAAGCCTACTTTGCGATTGCGCATAGTGGCCAATTCATCATCAGTTAAGCGACTGACATCTTTGTCATCAAATAAATACTTACCTTCGGTTAAGGTATCAAGAAAACCAAGGATGTGCATGAGTGTAGATTTACCGGAACCACTGGGACCCATAATGGCCACAAATTCACCTTTAGCAATCGTAAAGTCTACACCTTTAAGAACTTGGGTAGTAGCTTCGTCAGTACCGTAATTTTTAACCAGGTTTTTTACCGTGATTAACATATTATTTTTTAGTGCTGATAATGACAGTTTCGCCATCTTTAAGTCCTTCTAAAATTTCTACTTTACCATCATCGGCGCGAAGACCAATGGTAACAACGGCTTCTCGCTCAGTTTTATCTTCATTAAGTACTCGCACAAATTTTTCACTGTTTTCATTAGTGCGCAAAACACGTTGAGGAACAAATAAGACATTCTCACGAGTATCAGTAATAATTTCCACATTTGCGGTCATGCCTGATTGTAGAGAAGTATCTATCTTCTCATCATTTACGGCAATAGTAACTTGGTAATACACTACATCTTGAATTTCGGTGGAATCTTGATTGATAGTGGTAATAGTACCAGTAAATTTATTTTCCTCACCAAAGGCATCTAGTGTAAATGAAGCATCACGACGAGTAGAGTTTACAATTTTAGCAATATCAGTTTCTGGAACATCAACACGAATTTCAAAGTGAGTTGAAACGATTTGCACTACTGTATCGGCTGAAGTAACTAATTCACCTTTCTTTTTACCAATTTTTCCAACTACTCCGTCAACTGGTGCGCGCAAAATCGCTCGTTCGCGATTGGCAGCGGCAATAGCAACGGCGGCACGGTACGGTGCTAAATCAACTTCACGAGTAGGAACGATTTTTCCTTCGTAGTTTGCTTTAGCTTGCAAATAAGCTGCTTCTTTGATTTTAATAGTTGTTTTTGAATTTGCTTCAATGGTGTTTAAGTCATTTAAAGCTTTATTATAAGCAATTTGGTACGTAGTATAACTATTTTTAGCATTAGCGAGTGCTTGTTTTTGGGCTAAAAAAGTTGAGTATTGAGCAGTAATTGTGGTCCGAGTAGTAGCAATCGTGGCTTTTTTGGCATCAATACTGGTTTGTGAAACAGTGTTGGTAGAACGGGGAATCTCATTTAATAGACTCGCGGTTTTAGATAGCGCACTAATGGTTTGGGTAAGGGCAGTTTCAATTACTATAAAACCAGCATCAATCGTATCTTTTGGACTAGCACTCGTAAGAGTAGAAACTTTTGCTTTGGCAGAATCGACAGCTGAAACAGCGGCCAAATAACTGCTATCAGCCGCTACTTTATTGGCGGGATCAGTAACGGGAATTACGGCAAAGTAATCAATACTTTCTTTAATTTGATTGAGAGCATCTTCAAGCTTGGCCAGTGTAATTTGCAGGGTGGCTGCGCCTTCAGCATAGGCAGAGGTAACAATTTGGCTGTTATTTCCGCCCTCGGCTAATTTAAGATTAGCTTCGGCAGTAGCAACGGCGGATTGAGCGGTGACCAAGTCAGATTGAGCGGTTAGTTGGGCTTGTTGCCAAGAGGCTTGGGCTGATTCCAAGGCTGCTTGATAATAGTTACGATCTTGTTGGGTGGCACCAGCCATTTTTTGGGATAAGTTGGCACTCGCTTGATTTAATGACGCGTTAAGTTCTGATAAGCGGAGGTTTGCCAAAATTTGCCCAGCCTTAACCGTTTGACCTTCTTTTACCGCAATGGTTGTTAAGGTGCCAGGAGCCTCAAAACGCAAATCAACTCCGTCGCGAGATTCTAATTTACCGGTAGCTTCTATTGTTTGTACTAAATTTCCCACTGCGACCGTTGTAGTTTCGTATTCTGGGGCCTTGTTTTTTGCGGCATTAGAACTGACCAGAGTGTACCCACCAATTAATAATACTAAAATTATTGATACGTAGTAGCGAGGGCGTTTAAGTTTGGCGATGAATTCAGCTTTAGTCATATTATTTCTTTGGCTTAGGGTTTAATTTTAAAGTGGTAGTTAGTTGGGTAACAAAAGCTTCCATTTTATCTCGGGGTAAAATAACCACCGAATCATTGTGATAAATAAGCATTAGTTGATCACCTTTTTTGAGCTTAAGTTGATCGCGTAATTCTTTGGGAATTACAATTTGACCGCGTTCTCCAACAATGGCAGTGCCGAAACTGGGTATTGAACAATCTATTTTTGTAGATTTTTTTATAGACATAAGTATGTTAATTCATACTTATCATACCCCAACCACTAGTATGTGTCAACGGTAATCACCAGTATTCGCCCAAGAATGATTTTATTTTTTTAAAACAAAACACCCTGCTTTAGAGGGTGTTTTGTAGCCATACAGTCACGGTAATTAACCGAACTGAGTTACGATTCTTAGTATAGCAGAATCGTGAGCGGCAGACCAGATTCGAACTGGCGACCTTCTCCTTGGCAAGGAGACGCTCTAGCCAACTGAGCTACTACCGCGTAGTTTTTAATGGTAGGTAATCCCTAAAGGACGACCTGGTAGCGGGGACCGGATTTGAACCGATGACCTCCGGGTTATGGGCCCGGCGAGCTGCCTGGCTGCTCCACCCCGCGGTGGGTGCAAGGAGGAGTATAGCGGAAACCTAAAAAAATGGCAAGTCTAATGGGGATGGAATAGATTAAAAAAGGGCTTATTTGAACCAAGAGAAGAATTTTCGTTGGGGAGCACGCAGTAACAAAAGACTAAGGAGGGCAGCGAAAAAACACCAAACCGAGACAAACTGCTCGGTATAAAAATAAAGGGCGACTGCGGCGGATATTCCAGAGATAATGGCAAATAATCGAAAGACCTTGTGTCCAGAAAACAAACCAGGGATAAAGGTGAATGCAAAGTACAAGGCAATAATGAGTGGGTAGGTAGAAAAACCAACCGTAAAATTATACGGATAATAGCCGTAACAGACAGATTGATTGACCAAAAAGGCTGGTTGGGGATTAAGTAAATAAAATCCGTATAACACTGCCCCAAAAGTTATACCCAAAAAAGCTAATAGTTTAAAGCGGCCACGCAGAATTTTATTTTTTTCTAAATAAGCAGTTACGCTTGGGATGTAGGCTGGCCACCAAAAAAAAGCAAAAAATAAAAATAAAGCTGATAGAAGGAGTGTACCTTGACCGTTCCACTGAGTAATAGAGAGCCAAAGGAATCCTTCAATTGCTTGTTGGATAGCAAAAATAAAAGGAATGGTAAGTAAGGGCCAATCAGGGCGACGGTGATTTTTGTAAACAGCAATTGTACCAATACTTGCCAAAGCGGCGCTGGCAATAAAACTAGCTGAAGCAGAAAAACACATAGAAGAAATTTAGTAGCAGTATATCAGGTGTTACTCAAAACTGGAACTAAGCGAAATAATGCGTTACACTATAGTGACTATGGAAATAAATTATTGGGCAGTGTTGTTGTGTGGAATACTATCAGTGGGATTACAAATTGTTTGGTACGGGCCGTTATTTGGGCGTATTTGGCAAAAAGTAACTGGCGATGTAAAACACACTGATCCTGTACGGCTAGGTACACAATTTTTAATTACCTTGTTTCAGGTTTGGGTATTAGTATTTTTTGTTCGTGGTTGGGGAGTACATTCTACGGGACTGCCGCCAACCTATTTTGAAAACGCATTGTGGATTTGGCTGGCGTTTGTGGCACCACCGATAGCCGGATATTGTTTATTAAATAATGAATCTACCAAAAATACCTGGTGGCGATTTGTGATTTTTACGGGTCATCAATTTGCAAATTTCTTTATTTTTGGATTAGTGTTGGGGGCGTGGCGATAACTATTTGCTTGACAAGTTTGCTTTGAAAGTATAAATTATAAATATTACTATGAATTATTATATACAACATAGTATCCTAAATTTATATAATCGCCCGGAATCCCGATAAAATCGGGATTTTTTAATGCTATTTTTATGAATGAAACAATAAAAGAACAATTAATTCAGAGGGTAAAAATGCATCTTAGCTCTGTTCTAACTAAGATTGTTGAAGTGATTGAAATTAAAGAAAAGAAAGATGCCGTCATGTTAAAAGGGATTAATAAATTAGACGGTGGCGACCAAATTGCGCAAATAACGTTGATGGCCTACAACCGCAAATATGTACGGGAGTTACAAGATTTATATCCTTCGCCATATTTTGCTCGGACAGATTTTGAGAATAATGGTGAGAAAAAGACTTTATATTTTGCTAAGTTTTCTTTTCCAGAAGAAGGAATTTATTCGTGGGTTACACCAGTGGCAACTTTGCGTTTTGAAAATCCCGGGGCGGCCTCCTACATTAGACCTGATGGTGCTGTTCAGTTGGGAACAATTATTGAAAAAGATCAGTATTTAATTGCAGATGGTCAATTATTATTCTTTGCAACTGAAAGTTTAGATAAACCACGAGAATTAATTTTTCAGGAAAATTTTACGCGTAAAAAGACGGGCTTTGTTTTGCCTGAGGTGGTGGAACAAATGGAAAAGGCTCAGGACCAGATTGTCCGCGCAGCGTATCAAGGTCCACTGGTGATTTCTGGGCCAGCCGGGTCTGGTAAGACTACGCTGGCGCTGCACCGGGTGGCGTATTTAGCCCAATCGCCAGAAAGCGCCGATTTATTCACTCCGGACAAAGTTTTGGTTTTAGTACAGGATAATGGAACTAAGAATTATTTTTCACAACTTTTACCAGAGTTGGGGATTCGCGGAATTGAAATTCAAACTTTTGCGGATTGGGCTTTAGCCATTTTGGGACTGAAAAATTATTTGTATGTTTTGGGGTATGGTGAAGACCAGAGAGAGAAAATAAATTATGAATACGCCAAACTTCAGGCTTTACGAAATAATCCAGAGATTAATTATTCAAAAAATATTTATACGGAGTTAGCTAAAGTTTACGAGCTGTACTTTGATTCAAAAAACAAGAAAATGTGGCAAAAACAAAAAACAGAGAAGGTTTTAGATCGGTTTGATTTAACAATTTTACTGCAGGTTTATCAAAAAACCAAAGGACAGTTCGTTATTGAAAAAGAATATTTTGAAGAATTGCAGAATGGTGCATATCGTAAACGCAAAGGCGTGTTTCCGGCTGAGTATAACTTACTGATTGTTGATGAATTCCAAAACTATTTGCCCGAGCAACTGGAATTATTTAGAAGTTGTCTAAATGAAAAAACCGAGTCAGTAGTGTATGTAGGGGATCTGGCGCAGCAAACCCAGCTTGGGACTATTCGCGAGTTAGGACAGATTGACCAGCGCGTGGAGGCTGAACGTTTAGTTGTTTTACAAAAAGTATACCGTAACACCAAACAAATTTTGCAGTTTATTCAAAGCTTGGGCTTTAAAGTAGCTGTGCCTGAATCTTTAAAAGAGGGGAAAGAAGTGGTGGTAGAAAAGTTAGTTAGTCGGACAGAAGAAATTGATTATATTCGCCAAATTATTAAAGAAAATAGCGAAAACATTATTGGTATTCTTGCCAAAGAAAAATCCTACCTTGAGCCCTTTAAAACAGAATTTAAAGAAAAGAATATTTTCTGCTTAAGTTTCCAGGAAGCTCAGGGTGTGGAATTTGATAAAGTCTTTATTGTTGGCCCGACTGAAATTAGTGTTGATACTAATCTGCCTATGCAAATTCAACCAGAAATAAAAAAGATCCAAGCGGATCTTCTTTACGTTGCTTTGACTCGGGCAATGTCCGAATTATATGTTTTGGGGAAATGATTCCATAATTAAATCAAACCGAAGCGCGCCTCCTGACCAAAGAGTTGGATCGTTTTTTATGGAAGCTAAAATTTCATCTGCCGCCATCCACTTAATTTCTTGAACCTCTGAATCAGAAAATTTTAGGGCGCTCTCCTGGCCTTCAAATTCCCAAAAAAATATTTGGTTAAAGTCGTGGTGTGCATCAATCACTCGTTTATAGCAGGGGCCAGACAATAATTTTGCCGTATCCAGAGTAATTCCCAATTCTTCTTTTATTTCCGAAATCAAAGCCGTGTCAACTTCTTCACCAGCTCGAACATGCCCACCAAAATGTGTGTCCCAAGTATTTGGATCTAGATCTTTGTCTTTGGCCCGGAGTTGCAATAAAAACTCAACCTTGGAACCAGCTTTTCTAAAAATAAATAGATTAACAGTCCGGTGCCAAATTCCCGTGGCGTGAATTTTACTCCGCAAGGCAGTCGCACCAGTCAATTCATTATTTTCATCAACAATATCTAGATATTCGTCAGCCATAGAATTTTAACAAAATAATTGCTTTAATGAATACACAATACCTATAAAATAGTAAAAAGTCTATTTTTTGGCTAAGGTATTGACATTTTAGGGGATTTAGGGTATATTCGGGTCTAATTTAATTCTTCGTGCCTGATCAAGCGAATCTCAGAGACAGGGGTCTCTGCCTTCCAAGTGTCATGTGCGAAATAATCCGCATATGATTACTTTTGCCGAATTGGGCTTACGCCCAGAAATTAACCAAGCTTTAGAAAAGCTGGGTTTTACTAACCCAACTGGTGTTCAAGAGCAGGCTATCCCGCATATTTTAAACTCCAAGCAAGACTTAATTGCTTTGGCCCAAACCGGTACTGGTAAAACTGGTGCTTTTAGTCTGCCAGTTTTATCGTTGATTGATGGTACCCAAAAACACACGCAAGCGCTGGTGCTGTGTCCAACCCGCGAATTGTGTTTGCAGATTAGTAAAGACATCAAAAGTTTTTTGGCTTTTACCCCAGACATTAAAGTAGCGGCCATTTACGGTGGCGATAGTTACACTACACAATTAAATGCGCTCAAATTTGGTGCCCAAATTATTGTGGGTACTCCGGGCCGCGTGCTCGACATGGTCAATCGCAAGGCCATGAAATTGGAAAACATTAATTGGTTAATTTTGGATGAAGCGGACGAAATGTTGAAAATGGGTTTTAAAGAAGAGTTGGATTCGATCTTAAAAACTTCACCAAAAGATAAACAAACGCTGTTGTTTTCGGCGACCATGGATAAAACGGTGGAACGGATTGCGCGTGAATACATGCACAATATTAAAGAAATTAGTACGGCTAGTAAAAATTCTGGTTCAGCGACAATTAAGCACGAGTATTATTTGGTGCAATCACGCGACAAATACGAAACGCTTAAACGGGTGCTTGATGTAACGCCAGATATTTACGGAATTATTTTTTGTAACACGCGCATTGAAACTCAACATATTGCGGCTAAACTTTCTTCGGAAAAATATACAACTGCGGCGATTAGTGGTGAACTTTCTCAGCCACAGCGCGAACAGGTAATGACGCAATTTCGTAATAAGCAAATTAAATTATTAGTAGCGACCGATGTAGCGGCCCGCGGAATTGATGTTAAAGAACTCAGTCACGTAATTCACTACGGGTTACCAACTAAAACAGAATACTATACCCACCGCAGTGGCCGAACGGGTCGCGCGGGCAGTACGGGTGTTTCGATTGCGATTGTGCATTCGCGTGAAAGCTACATGCTTCGCAATATTTCTAGTTTCACTAAAATTAATTTTGAAAGCAAAAAAGTACCAACAGCCAAAGAAATTTGCACGGCTCAACTTTTGAATTTAATTGAAAAAATAACGGAAACTAAAACCGATAGTGTGGATTTGGCGCCATACCTGCCACTCATTGAAGAAAAATTAGCACACTTAACCCGTGAAGAGTTGGTGCACCATTTGGTAGCAGTAGAGATGAGCCGGTTTATTAATTTTTACAAAAATTTACCTGATGTTCATACGCCACTAGTGCGTGAACCACGATTCACCGGAAATTCAATTGGTGCACCAGCGCCGTATGCCAAAGATGGCATGGCTCGTTTGCAATTTAACATTGGCCGCAAGCAAGGTTTTTCCGTACCAAAGCTGTTTGGTTTAGTAAATTCAGAAACTGGAACCAAGGGAATTCAGATTGGAGATATTAAGATTGAAAATGATTATTCGATTGTGGAAGTTGATAAAAATCGCGCCACTAAATTTATTAGTACACTCCGTGGAATTAGAGTGGATGGTATTCCATTAGATATCCGCTCAGCAGTAGAAAGTGGTGCGTCTCGATCGGCGAGCCCAAGTTCACGTCCTTATAGTCCTCGTTCATCTTCATCGCCATACGCTAAACGCGTCTCACCAAAGATTTTTAAGAAGCGGTACTAAAGTCGCGGTCTTGTGCCCAATCTTATTATCCACCAGGCGGCCAATAGTATTT
>DALYDF010000006.1:0-2942 GCA_031973355.1 Candidatus Magasanikiibacteriota bacterium | reverse complement strand
TTAAACAAAAAACCACCTTTAACAAAGATGGTTTTTTGGCGTGGCAGATTATCGAATCTGCAGACGCCCTCCTCACGCCCAATGGCAATGCATCGCCGCGATCATGCGCGGACGAACACGTTCGTCGAGGAATCGCAGGAGTTCTGAAGTGTGGATTACTGGTCGCACATTACCCCAGAATTCAAAGAGGTTTATGTTGTAGCCTTGCTCTCGATAGTCGAGAGCAGCCATCATGACCTCGATTTTGTCGAATTCCTTGGCGAGTTTTGCCTCCGGCGTGACGCCGGCTTCGTATTCCAGCCAGAGCTGATAAACGAATTCTCCGGCAACAGGACCGAGTCGAGCTCTGATCCGGAGAATGGAGGCAAGCTCCAACTCCTTTTTACGTGCCTTGAGTGCTGCGCGTCTCTCTGGATTAGTCTCGCGGTAGATGTTGATGTCACCCTCGGACATAACCTCCACGATGTCGTGGATGAGACACATGGCTGTGAGTCGGAAGCTGTCCAACTGAAGACGAATAATGATGACGGGTACAAAGACCGCCAACATTCCCATTCCCCAACTGTGACAACCAACACTCTCAGCTCTCGGGACATACCAACAGCCTCGTCGATCCCACGCATCTCGTGGGGTTCGTTTGAGTTCGGCAATGAGGCCGAACAGAGCCTCTAATACGATTAGAATGTCCATTCAAGGCCTCCCTGTAGCTTATGAGTGGTCACAGCACATTAGTCTTACCAGAACAAAAAGTCAAATAAAAAAATGATATAATTCGTTTACAAAAATATGCCTAACTTTGTTATCCACCAAGCGGCCAACAGTATTTTGCTAGCTGGTTTTTATTGGTATGAACAAAACATAAAAAAACACGTTTTCAGCTGGAAAAACGTGTGTGTTCAATTGCTGTTAGCTTCACTAATTGACTTGGATCATTTATTGGCCAATCCGATCTATGAGCCAGCGCGTTGCAGTATAAACTTTCACCCGCTTCATTCCTGGTATTTCTTTCCGTTATATTTTGCGGGGCTATTTTCTAGAAAATATAAATATTTTTTTGCAGCAATTATTGTACACTTAATTTTAGATTATTTTGATTGTTTAGTTTGATGTAAATTTTTTTAAGAATTTCTACTACCTCCAATTCACTCTCAATAAAATTTTTAGGTAAGTCATTGACGGGAAACCAAGTTAACTGAGAATCTGATCCTAGCTGACAATTGGCAATGGAATGAACAAGAACTACTTCCGCGCCCCTGACAGTTTGATGATTAAGAAAATTGTGAAAGATTGGTGTGCTGTGGCTCGCTACTTTAATTTCATTATCAGTAATTCGTTTAATTGCTTGAGCAATAGAATCAGTACTTCGCAAAATTGTACCAGGCAAATGCCACATATTTGGCCACCACAAATCAGTTGATTCTCTTTTTACGAGGCCGATATATAAATCACTTTGTTCAAATTTTACCGGGATTACATCGACTGTAGGCAAGCAGACCAATCTGGCAATTTGATTAAATATTTCTAAAGGCAGAAAACCCGGCTCAAATTGTTTAAGGAGGCCTGAACATTGTTTAATCTCTTCTGGTTTTAATAACATGTGGGTATTAGTTTTTAACCTCTTGCGAAATCTTGTTTTCAAGCAAATCCATAGTTGCAAGGAAAGATTTTTCTAAATCCACATTATACTTGTTAGCAAGTACCAAAACCGACCAAAGGCAATCTGCTAATTCGTGTGCTATTTTTGCATCAACATCGTCAATAGCGCGAATACCATCTTTTGCCATCGTAAGTTTACTCAGGTCACCAACATCACCCACAAATCCAGCCATAATCTGAGACGGGGTCCACTGCTTGCCGTATTTTTTAGTTTCCAAGACAGAGTACTGCTCACGAATTTTCAGGGCGCGGTCGGATAATTCTTTGAAGTCCATATTTAAATTTAAGTTAATGTAGAGAAACTCTAACATAAAAAATAAGGCCTTGAAAGCCTTATTTTCTCTGAGCTCATTAGTACTGGAAGTCAGAACTGTATTGGACCTGACTTAGTTAAAGGCCTCAATCGTATCTTTTGGATTAAGTAGGTTTTTGGAGACAGCCCCAATTTTTACACCTTCAGCAGATTGTCCCGCAATAATTTCTTCATCGGAAACAAAATGTACTAATGAATCAGGTTTTGTTGCAAGTTCCTGAAGTTTACCAATAATTTCAGGGCTAAGCTCAGCACGAAAAATTTCTAACAAGCGAAGTGTGACTTGACCTTCTTGCCCAGTCCGAGTAGTTTCCTCCAGCTCAGTATTATAGCCAGCGTGATTACATCTTAAACTTTCCAATTCCTCTGTTGTGAGTAATCCTGACTCTTCAACTAATTCTTCCACAACTTCTCTGCTTGGATCAGTTTCTCTGCCTTTTCCATTCAAAAACCATTCCCGGTACTCATTTGCCCTGGCCCCAGGCATTTTGAAACGTAAGTCATTTCCTTTTTCAAAAGCACTTGGGTCAATTCCCAAAATATTCTGCAATTCCTGTAACCCTTCTTCTGTGCCTTCAATCGCTCCGCCAATTGGCGTTAACAGTAACTCGCCTTTTTTAGCGCGATTTTTATTAATTAAAAGTGCGTATTTCCCAGCACTATCTTGAATAAGGGTAAACGACGCCGAGCTAACTCTTACTTCAGGTAAATGCAATACTTCAACAGATACATTTTTTTCTGAGGGAGGTATAAAATGACCTTCTTGACCTTCTGTCATATATTAAATTTAATAATACATAAACTCTAACACAAACAATTTTTAAATTCCAGTTCGACTTACCCTTAGGGGTAATAAAAAAATAAGGCTCTATTAAGCCTTATTTTCTCTGAGCTCATTAGTACTGGAAGTCAGAACTCAAATCGTGGCTAGTTGTTAGTTTCTTGGGCAATTCTATTTTCGAGTAAATCCATG
>DALYDF010000005.1:32657-36827 GCA_031973355.1 Candidatus Magasanikiibacteriota bacterium | reverse complement strand
CTCACACGTGATCAACTACGATCTCCCAAACACGTTTGAAGATTATGTACACCGCACTGGTCGAACTGGTCGAGCAGGGAAAAGCGGTCGCGCTTTGTCGTTTGTTACTCCTGATGAACGACCAACAGTTCGCCGCATTGAAGATCGTTTGAAATTACGCTTAAACACTTTCACAACCTAACCTAAAAAGTTTCATTTTAATGAATAATGCGCTATACTAAGCGCATTATTTTATTTTCTATCTATGTCACAGTATTTTAGCGCACTCATTGCCGTGTATGTGTCCATGTTAATTATGGACGGAATTTGGCTTAGTAATATGATGAAGCCATTTTATGGTAAGTATATCGGCCATTTGCTATCTGGTTCTTTGAATTTTGGGGCAGCGGCCGTATTTTATGTTTTGTATGGTGTAGGTGTTTTGGTTTTGGCCATTATGCCCGTATTAAAAAATAATGGATCTTTGGCCCAAGCGTTTGTGCTCGGAGCCTTTTTGGGATTGGTGGCGTATGGTACGTATGATTTAACTAATCACGCGACACTTAAAGATTGGAAATTAATGGTCACCGTAGTTGATATGCTGTGGGGTGCTTTACTCACCGGAGTCGCTGCTGCTATTGGAGTGGCGGCCGCTCGTTACTTTGCTTAATTTTTAACGGCTGCGCTTCAATCGTCGTTGCGCGGCACGATTTCGACAAATCGTATGGAAAGTTTACCATTTTTATTACTTATTTCTGTTTTAGTTGGGGCGGCCATTGGTTTTGAACGTGAGAGTCGTGGTGATGTTGATAAGCCGGGTCAGGCTGGTGGGATTAGAACTTTTGCTTTGGTTTCACTACTCGGCGGTTTAACTGGATTTTTTTATCTTATCAATCAACTGTGGGTGGCGGGTTTTTTGGCCCTGGTGTTGGGGTCTTTTGTGTTGTTGTATTACAAAATTGGTTCAACCATTACTGGTCATACCGGTTTAACCAATGAATTATCTATTGTATTTACTTTTGTAATTGGTTTTTTGTTGACAAGTAATTTGCTCATCACTCAATTAACGATTGCTTTGCTGGTAGTGTTGTTATTAATTTTATCACTGAAACACGAAACAAAAAATTTCATGAAAGGAATTTCCAATCATGAAACCGAAGCGTTTATTAGTTATGCGATTATTGCCTTAGTGATCCTGCCATTTTTACCCAATGAGGGGATTTCGTTAGGTCAAATTCCATATCTCAGTCAATTGTTAGATGGCTATCAAATTAGTTTGGGTGAGTGGGCTAATTTGGAATTATTAAACCCACGAAAAGTGTGGTTTGTAGTAGTGTTAATTACGGGTATTGATGTGGTTGGTCATATTTTGGGGCGTTTAGTGGGAGAAAAGCGCAGTTTTGGATTGGCTAGTTTTGTGGGTGGTTTTATTTCGTCTACGTCGACTACCCAATCATTGGCGCAAAAAAGTAAGAGTACAGGCATGGTCAACGGTTTAGTTGGTGCCGCGGTGTTGGCCAATTTGGCGAGTTTTTTTCAAGTGTTTTTATTGGTTGGACCGTTGAATCGCGAATGGCTAGTAAATTTAACCCCTACTTTGTTGTGTATTATCGTGGCTGCAGCCATAATGAGTGTGATTTTTTGGAAAATGCCTGAACCAAAAACAAGCGCTAAGCCAAATAAAGCTGAACCAGAAACAAAAGAAAAGAAAATTTTTGCTTTGGCTCCAGCGATTAAATTTGCTGGTTTATTAATTGTGGTTAAATTAATTACTAAAATCTGTTTGATTTTATTTGGTCAAACTGGATTTATGATTAGTTCGGTAATTGCTTCGCTGGCTGGCATTGATGCGGTTACCGTTAACTTGGCCGATTTGTCAGGCGGATTAATTGCGATGCAAATGGCCACCGTAACTTTTATTTTGGTGAACGCCACCAATTTACTCAGCAAATCGTTTTACGCCTTTTTGCAAGGCAGTCGGGCGTTTGCGCTTAAGTTTTTCTTATCAGTCTTAGTAATTATTGGGGCCAGTTTGGTGGGAATTTTCTTTGTTTAATATTCGTAATTTTGTTACATGAGTGTGCAAATAAAAAAACCAGAAATTGCCGTAGTGGGTGCAGGCTTGGCGGGTTTGGCCACAGCCTATGAATTAGCCAAGGCCGGTATGCGAGTCACGGTATTTGAAGCTGAGGCGCGCGTCGGTGGTCGGGTGAAAAGTGTACTAGTAAATAAACAAGCCGTGGATTTGGGTGGTTTTATTATTTATCCGTGGTACACGCAGTATCATCGCTTGATTCAAGAGCTGGGTTTAGTGAATCAATTGCAACCAATTGGTAAAGTAAATGTGGTGTACCAATCGGCTGATGGCAGTTTATTTAACAGTACGCGTTCAATTGCGTTATTGGAAAAATTAAAATTAGGCAAAGGCCTGTTCCAGGCCTGGCGTAAACAGCGGCCAAATTTTCGTGCCCCAGATTTAAAAGTTTTTAAAGGAAAAAAAATTAGTGAATTTCTAAAAACACATGGGGTGGCTGATGGGCGATTGGCGGAATTTATTGATATGGTTAATCAGGGGTATTGTTATGCGCCCATGAAT
This sequence comes from Candidatus Magasanikiibacteriota bacterium, assembly GCA_031973355.1. Taxonomy (GTDB): domain Bacteria; phylum Patescibacteriota; class Patescibacteriia; order Magasanikbacterales; family UBA922; genus 2-12-FULL-41-16. The sequence goes on along the minus strand of DALYDF010000005.1, from coordinate 34,252 downwards.
GAATATGAAATGTCGTTTTATGCACCGTTTGTATTTCAAACATTAGCTAAGGGTGATTTGCGTACTGGTGCTTTTTTTGGTGGAAATAATCAATTATTTGCCGAAATATTGGCGCAAAAAATAATTGAATATGGGGGTGTGATTAACTTGAATTCAGTGGTAACCGCGGTGCGTAGTACGACGGTGGTGTCAAAAGGAAAAACTAAAAAATTTGCGGCAATTGTGATGGCAAGTCCGGTCAATGAATTGTATAAAAAAATTATTACTCCGCCACCATTTGCGTATACGCATTTTTACGCAGCCGTGATGAAAATGCCGCGCGCGTTAGAATTGAATAAACATAAAAATTGGTCAGCGTTATTTGTGGCACCAAAAAATAAAGGAGCCTGCATTACCTCGATTATTCGGGCCAAACATATGGTGAAAAATTTACCGGATACCTATTTGATTATTAATTATAAAGTAACCAGCGAGCGACCGATTGCGGCCAAAATTTTGACCAAACAATTAAATGAAGAATTGAATAGAATTGTGCCAGGTTGTGGAGTGGGAAAGTTAGTGGTGGCCCATCAATGGAAAGTAACTATGCCAGTGGCAACCACGCAATTTGTCAAAGAAGTGCGCGCTAAACAAGGCAAAAATAAATTATATTTTGCGGGCGACTATTTGGGGGCACCATCAATGGAAACTGCGGTTTCTAGTGGTGTGCAGGTAGCTAGCCTTATCAAGCAACAATTTTTACAGAAGTAATTATTGCTTCAGTTTGGCCCCTCCTTTTTGGGGCCCCTCAGCGCCGGTGTGGCGCCGAGGTGTAATAGTTTAGCGTCTCTTGGTGAAATCCACGGGAATGACATTGTCATTCTCAATGTCGTGGCCGTACACCGCCCTGTAGAGGACGCCGGCGTTTTCCTCTAGTTGTTTTGGGTGTCCGGGCATTAGCCAGAAGCAGTGTGGAGCGCGGGTTAGTACGAACACTTCACTGCTTGGCTTGATGTAGGAATCTTGCCTAATGTCCTCGGCGCGAAAGATCTTGTCTTCTTCGCAGATGACATAGGAGATTTTTCCGTTCCAGCCATTGTGAGCCGCGATGCGCAGACTGAGTCCGCGTTCAAAGAAGAGGTGCGCGTAGAAAACCACTGGTGACTCAGGAACCTGAGTGGCGACGAGCTGGTTAACTTGTGTTTGGGTGAGGTCGCCGGCAGTGAACAGATTAAGGAAGGCTTTGGGGCCTACTCCATAACCCTGCCAGAAACGGATTAAGCCACCGAGACTTGGAAATACGGCGCTGAAACCGTGGGCAACCCAGAAACTGGGGTTGAACAGGAAGCCACGACGTGCCGTAGGCGGGGGAGCGATTAACACCCCTTTTTTAATCCGCTTGGGAAATTTGCGGATCAAATGCCGTGTCATGGTACAGCCAAATGAATGGCCAATGACGAGATACTCAGTTTTCTCTCGCCCTTGTCTGGTGTCGGCGGCGGTTAGCCGCTGCATCATCACCGCGACTTCGCGTTTTTGCCATTTGTTGGGGGCCCAACCAATGGGCCAGAGCCACCAGGCATGGTTTTCCTGATAGCGACGGCGAAAACCGAGAA
>DALYDF010000005.1:9318-32647 GCA_031973355.1 Candidatus Magasanikiibacteriota bacterium | reverse complement strand
CAGTTCCTAACGAACCAGTCCCAACTCTCCACTGGCATGGCGTACCCGGCCAGGAGAATGATGGTTTTTCCGCCTGGCTTGCCAGGCTGTAGTTCTACGATTTCCCTTCTCCCAATGGGGCAGAAGCTGACGAAGAACCAGACCAGGGTGGCGAAGCAGGCGAAAAAAATGAAACTGGTTTGAATGAACTCCATGGTGAACTCCGCTGTCTTTGAGCCGCGAAATTGCGGACTGGAGAGTGTAACTTTTTTTCTTGGTTTTGTCAAGATTAACTGCTATACTAAGCGCATTATATGCCTGTCAAAAAACCTTCTAAAAAAAGTGTTGTTCGTACCAAACGAGCCTATATTGTAGCCGTGGATATGGGGTATGGACATCAGCGCGCCGTCTACCCGTTACGACACTTGGCAGCGCCGTTACCAACGGACCAAAATAGGATTGGCAAAGTAATTAATGCCAATAATTATTTGGGTATTCCCAAAAAAGACCGTAACCATTGGACCGAAAGTCAAAAATTATATGAATTTATTTCTCGGTTTACGGCGATTCCAGTAATTGGTAACTGGTTATTTAGAGCCATGGATTATTTTCAACGCATTGAACCATTTTATCCCAAGCGTGATCAGTCGCGCCCAACCCTGCAATTACGGTCTATTTACGCGGGGATTAAGCACGGATGGGGTAAAGATTTGATTACTACTTTGAATAAAAAACCATTACCTTTGATTACTTCATTTTTTATTCCGGCATATTTTGCCGAAGAACATAATTATAAGGGTGAAATTTATTTATTGTGTTGTGATGCTGATGTGAGCCGTGCTTGGGCACCGCTTAAAGCCGGGAGTAGTCGAATTAATTTTTTAGTACCTAATCAGCGGGTAAAAGATCGTTTGCGTCGATACGGAGTGCGCGCGGAAAAAATTACGATTACCGGTTTTCCATTACCCCAAGAAAATATTGGCGGCAAAAGTGAAACAATTTTAAAAAAATATTTTACTGAGCGACTGAAACGCTTACAATTAAAATCTAAAAAACCATTGACTATTACTTTTTGTGTGGGTGGGGCTGGAGCACAACGTGATTTGGGTGTCACCATTTTGAACAGTCTGCATCAAAAAATTGATAAAGGGGAAGTGAATTTAAATTTAGTAGCCGGGAGTAGAACTGATGTGTATGATTTTTATAAACGAGCCATTAATCAATTACATATAAAACCTAAGCACCAGGGTTGTATTCAAATTATTTACGCCTTAGAAAAAACTGAATATTTTAAAATTTTTAATGAGGCACTGTTAACTACGGATATTTTGTGGACTAAACCCAGTGAACTTTCGTTTTATACTGGCCTCGGACTGCCAATTATTATGGCGCCAACCGTGGGTTCACAAGAAGAATTTAACCGTGAGTGGTTGCGGACACTGGGAGCAGGCTTGTATCAAAAAGACCCGCGATTTACCCATGAGTGGTTATTTGAATGGCTTGAAAATGGGGTATTTGCCACAGCGGCTCGCCATGCTCTGGACGCGCCGCGCCAAGGAGCGTATGCTATTGAAAAATTAATTTAATATGTGGTTGATTTCCGCTTTGGTTGGGTATACTTTGTTGGCCGTGGTGTTTATTTTGGATAAACACATTTTGACACAAGAAGTGCGCAAACCAATTGTGTACACTTTTTATTCCTGTATTTTCTTATTAGCAGCTAGTTTAGCGTGGGTGGTGGTGCCTTTTGAAACGAGCAGTGTGTATTGGTTTTGGGCAATGATCTCGGGTTTTGCGTTTGGTTTGGCCTTGCACACAATGTTTGTGGCGGTTAATAAAAGTGAAGCTAGTCATTTGGATCCGTTCATTGGCGCCATTATTACGGTCGCAACTTTTGCCGGCGCACACCTATGGTTGGGTGAATCATTGACTACTAAACAGGGGATTGGAATTATTTGTTTGGGATTAGCGTCTTTGTTTTTAGCCGTAGAAAGTGGTACACAAATAAAAAATAAACGAACGGGCCGACGGTGGTACTGGTATGGAATTGGGATTGTTTCTGGTATTTTATTTGCCATAGCACATTTAACTTCAAAATTTTTGTACGATGAATTTGGTTTTGTGTCTGGGTTAGTTGGTTCTCGATTTACCACGGGAATATTTGCATTAGTGATTTTGATACTGCCGGGTGTAATTAAGGCTTTGCGTACACCAGCACCAAAGGCAGCTAAAAATCCGTTAGGAATTGTGATGATTGATAAACTGTTGGGGGTGGGAGCAGTAATCTTAATACAATACGCAATTTCAGTAAGCAGTGTCACAGTCGTTAATGCCTTGTCAGGATTGCAATATTTGATAATGTTTGGGGTAATTGCATTTTTGTCATGGAGAAAGTCAAAATTTTTACAAGAAAAATTTTCAGTATTAGAAACAACGGCGCAGGTAATTGGTTTACTTTTAATAATGATCGGACTTTATTTGGTAGTGTAATATGATTAAAAATTTTTTCTTAGTAACAATTGGGTTGTTGGCTATCGCGTATGCGGGCTTGTGGTATTTAAATACGCGCGTGTATCCGATTGAATATGGAATTAGTTTTAGTCATCCGTATGCTACGAGTTTGGGTTTAGATTGGAAAAAAACCTACCTCGCGATTGTGAATGAATTGCAACCAAAATATCTGCGGATTGGGGTGGAGTGGAACGAAGTTGAGCCAGAACCAGGAAAATTTAATTTTGCGAATATTGATTTTATGTTGGCGGAAGCGGCCAAAAATAAAACTAAAGTGGTACTAGCGGTGGGACAAAAAGTACCGCGCTGGCCAGAATGTTATTTTCCAGCTTGGTTTGCGAATTCTGAAAATAAAGAAGCGGCTATTTTTAATTATTTAACCACTACAGTGGAGCGCTACAAAAATCATCCAGCGTTAGAATTATGGCAAGTGGAAAATGAACCCTATATTCCGTTTGATTTTGGAGTATGTCATGATTTTAATCCACAATTAGTGGCTCAAGAAATTGAGTTGGTGCGTAAACTAGATTCACAACATAAAATTTTAGTGACTGATAGTGGTGAGTTGAGTACCTGGCGCAAGGCCATGAATGCTGGTGATTTATTTGGCACAACGTTATATCGGACAGTCAGTGGGCCAATGGGTTGGTATTTTAATTATGATTGGGTACCAGCGAGTTTTTATTATGTAAAAGCGAAGTTATTTAATCGACCACTGACTGAAATGTTTGTGGCTGAATTGCAAGCCGAGCCTTGGTTTGCGGGCACCGGGCCACTCAATACTCCGGCAAGTGAATCAGAAAAAACCATGAATCCGGAGCGATTGCAAAAACACTTTGATTTAGTGAAACACACGGGTATGTCACGCGCGTATGTGTGGGGCGCGGAGTGGTGGTATTTGATGAAAGAAAAAAATAATGATGCGCGGTATTGGGATGTGGCTGAGAAAAATTTTTTGGTTAAAAAATAAAATAAACGAAAAAGTCCCCCTCAAAATTGAGAGAGACTTTTTGTGATCCCCGACGCCTCCAAGTCAGGGAATATTTGAGTTACGAGTCTCACCTGGGGCCTACGAATCTCACCGAGGTGGAAAGCGCCAGCCGCTCTTGCTCCATGAGCGCTGTACGCAGGTTGTAGGTGAATCGTTCAGGCTCCTCGGTCGTCAACAGATGGGCCGGCGGATTGCCGGCAAAGAGTGCGTCAAGCAGTCCGCGCAGATCGAGGTTGTCGTGCCCGTTTGCCCCGATCGCCGTCAGCTTTTTTGCGGAATCATTCTGTTTGTGGAACAGTTCGAACAGCGGTTGCGAACCGTTCATTACCCGATAGATCCAGGCATGATCGACATTCGGCAAAGGATCGCGCAGGGGCCACTCGTAGTGGCTATTTAGTGCGCGCGTGAGAATGCGGGCCCCTACTGTCTGGGACACGGACTCGGGGTTATTGCGAACGAACTGAATCAGACTGTTGAGTGTGTAGCTCATGGACCATCCCCTACGCTTTGTCTGGGTTTGTTGGTTTATATCATTAATTATCATAAAAATCAAGGCTTGCCAGGGGGGTATTTTTTTGTTAGGCTTAGAGTATTAATTTAACTAAAATGGTGTTCGTTGTCGGGCGGTCCCATCCTCATTACTGTGGTAATGATGATTACTACTCGACAATGTCCGCGTCCCGCCATTCGGGACCATCCATTTTTTAGGCTTGCCAAGACGGTATGTCTGACAAATTTATTTTTACTTCAGAGTCGGTGACCGAAGGTCATCCGGACAAAATTTGCGACCAAATTTCTGACGCAATTTTAGACGCCTTGTTGACTCAAGACCCAAATTCTCGCGTGGCCGTGGAATCTTTCACGACTACTGGTTTGGTAATTGTGGGTGGGGAAGTAACCACCAAAGGTCACGTAGATGTGCAAAAAATTACTCGTGAAGTGATTCAAGAAATTGGCTACACTGATCCTGATTATGGGATTGATGCTGAACATGCTGGTGTTTTGGCCGCGATTCACGCGCAGTCACCTGACATTGCGCAGGGTGTTGACCAAGCTTCGGCAGAGGAGCAGGGTGCTGGTGATCAAGGTTTAATGTTTGGTTATGCGTGTACCGAAACTCCAGAACTTATGCCACTGCCAATTTCTTTGGCGCATCGTTTGGCTAAACGTTTGGCTGAAGTACGCAAGAATGGTGTGATTCCATACTTGCGTCCAGACGGAAAAACTCAGGTGGCGGTGGAATATGTTGATGGTAAACCAACTCGTTTGGAAAATGTGGTGGTCGCCGCACAACATCATGATGAAATTACTTTGGAACAGGTGCGCGCTGATGTTTTGGAGCACGTAATTAAACCAATTTGCGCCGAATTTATTGATGACAAAACTCAATTCTTTATCAACATGACTGGTCGCTTTGTAATTGGTGGTCCACACGGTGATACCGGTCTCACCGGTCGCAAAATCATTGTAGATACTTATGGTGGTATGGGTCGTCATGGTGGTGGTTGTTTTTCTGGAAAAGATCCATCAAAAGTTGATCGTTCAGGTGCGTACATGGCGCGGTATGTGGCTAAAAATATTGTGGCCGCTGGACTCGCGCAAAAATGTGAAGTGCAAGTTTCTTATGTAATTGGCCGGGCTGAACCAACCAGCGTGAATGTAAATACTTTTGGCACAGGTGCGGTGAGTGATGAAGTTTTGATTGCCGCGGTTTTGAAAACTTTTGATTTCCGTCCCGGAAAAATCATCGAGCACTTTAATCTTAAGCGTCCAATTTACCGTCAAACTGCGGCCTACGGACACTTTGGTCGTCCTGGTGTGCCTTGGGAAGAAACCAATCGGATTACTGAATTACAAGCCGCGGTTAAATAAAATTCGAGAAATAAAAAATCCCTCACTATATACTAGTGGGGGATTTTATTTTTGGAGGGACGGCTGTCTGGCTGCCCCGTCACTGGATGTTGAAGAGTTCGACGCCAACCGGCCGCAGCTGGTCAGCAATGAAGTCGAAGAACAGGGGCGGGTGTAGGGTGAGCGCCTTAATCCCACGGACCTTCAGATCAAACTGCATGTCGATGATTTGCAGACAGTCATCCTCTGCGTTGACCACGAAGATCACAGTGGTCTTCAGGAGTCGAGCCTTTAGACCTTCGCTGATTGCTGTACCCATCCACTTGGCGGATGAGCCTTGCGGAACCGCGATGAGGTTGAAGGTGGCCTCATTTTCGTCCATCATCTTTAGAGCTGAGTCAGGAGTCGTTGCTAGGGCCACATAGTGGCGGTGGCGTTGGAGTTCTTTGATGAACTTGTTTTTGTCGGGAAAGTCCCCGACGATCAGAATGTGCATGTTGTCCTCCGTAGAGGCAGCCAGACAGTTGGATAGCTTATAGCATTATGGTAAATAGTTTTCAAGTGGTTGGCTTGATTTTTTAGCTGTTTTCTGCTAAATTATAGGTATTATGAGTGCTTTTCAAGCGATGATTTTGGGCCTCGTGCAAGGCTTAACTGAATTTTTACCCGTGTCCTCCTCTGGACATCTGATTTTTATTCCCAAACTTTTGGGTTGGGTAGACCAAGGCGTGGCTTTTGATTTAGTCATGCACCTGGGTACTTTGCTGGCCGTGGTGATTTATTTCCGGGTAAAACTTTGGAATTTGGTAAAAGCGGTGTTTTCACGTGGAACGCAGCAGGCGGGTGAGCGGAAATTGGCCTGGGTAATCGCGTTAAGCTGTATTCCGGCCGCGATTATTGGTTTAGTTTTGAAAACTAATGACCGTAACGCGATTGTAGTGGCGGGCAATTTAATATTTTGGGGATTAGTTTTGGGGGTCGCTGATTTATATACACGTAAGAAAACACCAATTAATGCTGTGGAAAGTGAGAAAAAAAGTCTGCATTCAATTATAGTAATGAGTTTTGCGCAATTATTGGCCTTAATTCCTGGAACTTCACGCTCGGGAATTACCATGACGGCTGGATTATTTTCTGGACTTACTCGGGCCAAAGCGGCGGAATTTTCTTTTTTAATGAGTGTGCCAATTACCGCGTTAGCGGGCGCACATGCGGTATATGAACTCACTAAAGTGGGGTTAGGTGAAATTGCCCTCAGTACATTAGTGGTTGGTTTTGTTAGTGCTTTTGTATTTGGTTTAATTGCAATTTTTTCGGTCTTAAAAATTGTGCAGCGCTGGAGTTTCATGCCGTTTGTAATGTACCGCGTGTTGATTGGTATTTTGATTTTAGTACTGCTGACTTAATATGGTGGAGAAAGAAATTTTTAAAAATGTTTTTGCAATCGCTTCAGAATTACAACTGAAGATTTTTGCAGTGGGTGGGTATGTACGCGATGAATTGTTAGATCCGGGTGCACCCAAAAAGGATATTGATTTTGTGGTGGCGGGGAGCGGTTTGGAATTTGCACGCGCGTTTACTGTAAAATTAAATGGTACCCTTGAGCCAGTAGAAACTGAAGATGAAAATAAGGTTGGTACACTAGTGGAATTTCCTGATTTTGACACGGCGCGCTTTGTATTCACTGCGCCTGAGGGGCAAGAAGTGGCAGGTGTTAAAGAAATTGAATTTGCTGGCGCGCGTAGTGAAGTGTATCAAAAAGATTCACGTAAGCCAGTGGTGCAGGCTACTGATTTGGCTGAAGATTTGAAACGACGAGATTTTACGGTTAACGCCATGGCGCGAGAAGTTACTGAAAGTGGTTTGAGTCCTGAAATCATTGATCCGTTTTATGGTCAGGTAGCTTTGCGTAATCGTTTGTTGAAAACTCCGCTTGATCCCGATGAAACTTTTTCGGAAGATCCGTTGCGGATGTTGCGAGCCGCCCGCTTTGCGGCCCAATTGAATTTTGCGATTGAGCACGCAACCTACGAAGCCTTGAAAACAAATGCCGAACGGTTAAAAATTATTTCAGCCGAACGAATTCAAGAAGAACTCATGAAATTGTTGGCCACCGCGGTGCCATCAATTGGATTATATATTTTGCATGAAACAAAATTATTTGATCAATTTATGCCGGAAATTTCGGCGTTAGAAGGAGTAGAAGATGTTTATGGTTTTCAACATAAAGATAATTTATCACACTCATTTAAAGTAGTGGATAATATTGCGGTGCAAAGTCCAAAGCCATTACTACGTTACGCGGGTTTGATTCATGATATTGCTAAACCACAAACTAAAAAATTTATTCCTGGGCGGGGATGGACTTTTGACATGCATGAACATTTGGGAAAAAAAATGGTTAAAGATATTGGTAAGCGATTGCGTTTTAGTAAAAGTGATACTGAATATGTGGCCAAATTAGTGCGCTGGCATTTATATCCGATTGCGATTACGGATGAAGGAATTACTGATGCACCGATTCGCCGTTTGATTGTGAATGCGGGTGATGATTTGGAAGATTTACTGATGTTGTGTCGCGCAGACATTACTACGGGTAATCCAACTAAAAAAGTGCGTCGCTTGAAAAATTATGACGCGTTGGAAAAGCGAATTGTCGAAGTAATGGAAAAAGATAAATTACGTGCGTTTCAGTCGCCGCTGCGTGGTGAAGAAATTATGGAATTGTGTGGTTTAAAACCTGGTCCAACGGTGGGAAAAATCAAAGAAGCGTTGGAAGAAGCGATTTTGGATGGGGTAATTCCTAATGAATACGAAGCGGCGCGTGAATTATTTGCCAAAATTAAAGATGGTTATCTTGCAGACGCGCAAGACTGGGAACGAAAATAAAAGAGCTTGTATTAAAGACGTAAACGCCGTATACTTAAGGATATGTTTGAACTATTTTGGCACGACTTTCTGTATCAACCGGTGTTTAATTTTTTGATTTGGATTTATAATAATTGGACCAATCAAAACTTGGGGGCCGCAATTATTTATTTGACTGTTTTGTTGCGGATTGCCTTGCTGCCATTTACGATTGTTACTGAAAAAGCCAAAGCCAAAAACGCTGAATTGGAAGCAGAAATTGTAAAAATTCAAGAACTGTACAAGCGAGATCCAGAATTAAAAAAACAAGAAATTAGAAAAGTTCTCAAAAAACGTAAAGTGTACCCATGGGCCAGAATGGTTTCGATTGGTGTACAGGTGGTGGTATTTTTACTTTTATACCAAGTGTTTTTGCGCGGAATTACTGGTGATAAAGTTTTAAAAATTTTATACCCCGTAATTGATTTTCCAGGTAAAATTAATACGATTTTCTTGGGTTTGGATTTGGCCAAAACGCATGATTTAATTTTGCCAGGCATTGTAATGATCTGGTTGATGGGGGAGATTCTCTACAGTTTTAAAGGTAAGAACGCAATTAGTGGAGATTTGGCTTATTTTATTGCTTTTCCAGTCTTTGTCTTTGCCTTTTTATGGTGGTTACCAACCGTAAAATCACTGTTTATTTTGACCTCCATGGTATTTTCGTTTATAGTACACCAAGTTTTGCAATTGATTTTTACTCCTAAAAAGGATGCTCACTAAGTTCTATGGCAGATTCACTAGATAAATTAATGTACTCGTTTGTTGTTGAAGATGTTTTGAAAGGCTTTTTTATTTATGTGCCGCCTGGATATGTGGCCTGTGTGTACGATTTGGGCCGTGGCGTTTTAAAAAAAGTTTTGACACCAGGGTTGCATTTTAAAATTCCGTTTTGGCAAAAAGCCAAATTGTTTAATGTGCAAACTTTAGAATATAGCATCTCCCGAGAATTTAATTTAACGAACGAAAGAGGGATGGGGGATATTCCGATTGCGGGGGCGACGGCTGATAATAAAAAAATTGCGGTTGAAGGAACTTTATTGTTACGCCTCGATGTGCACCAAATTCCTCATATTTGGCAAACGATTGGTGAAGATTTTGTGGCTAAAATTATTCGTCCAACGGTGCGTAGTCGCATTCGGATGGTGGCCAGTCGGTTTGAAGCCAGTGATGTGATTGGGGCTAAGCGCGATGATGTGGAAATGGAATTGAAAAATGAATTGGAACGAATTTTCTACCCACGCGGTATTTATGTAGAAAATGTCCTGCTCTCTGATGTGTCGGATATTACGGGTGTGGCTAAAGTGAAAGCCGCGGAATAGTTCTCGTCTAATCGATAAAAACCTCCTTAATTGGGAGGTTTTTTGATTGGGGGATTGAGCTGTTTTTAGGCTGGGGATAATTGCTTGACACCAAGGGGTTAGCTTGCTATATTAACACTCGCCAGCCTTGAGTGCTAGCACTCGGGTGGCCTAGATATCAGCCGTCGTCGCGCTTCAAAGGACGTTGCGCGACGCGATTTCGACAAATCGTATGGAAGACCGCCAAAAAAGCCTCCTCAAATTGATTATTGAAAGCTTTATTAAGACCGCTGAACCAGTGGGGTCGAAATTTTTGGTGTCTGAGTTTGCTTTGGAATTAAGCGATGCGACGGTGCGCAATGAAATGCGTTTTTTGGAAGAAACTGGCTATTTGGCGCAGCCACATACTTCGGCTGGTCGGATTCCGACGGAAACAGGGTACCAGTTGTATGTAGAAGAATTAATGGGGCAACCAAGTGTTTCCAAAAAAACCACCGAAGTGTTGGAACAGGCAGTTAAAGATTTAAAAGGCGAGGATGCGGTCAAAGCGCTTAGTCGGGCCATGGCGGAAGAAATTCACGCCGCTGTGATTGTGGCCTTTGGTACGGAACGGGTGTATTACACGGGTTTGTCTGAATTATTTGCGCAGCCAGAATTTAAGAATAGTGAATACACTTTGAATGCGTCAGAAATGTTTGATCAGGCAGAAGAATTGGTGGGGGATTTGTTTGAACGTGTACCACTCGGTAAGCCACAGGTATTTATTGGTAGTCAAAATCCATTAGGACCACATTTAAGTTTAGTTTCAGTACAATTACCGCAAGAAATTATTATTAATGTGATGGGCCCACTGCGTTTTGATTATAAAAAAGCCATTGGTGTGACCCAAATTTTATCTAGTATTTTTAAATAATATGAGTGACAATAATCAAACCAGTGAAGAAATTAAAAAACCGCGAGCTACGGTTGGGGTGTATATTTTTAATGATCAAGGAGAGCTTGGTTTTATTCGTTCGCCAAAATGGGGTGGTTTATTAATTCCACCAGGTGGGCATATTGAATATGGTGAAACATGGTTGAATGCCGCGATACGTGAAGCAAAAGAAGAAACTGGATTAGATGTGGAAAAAGTTGAGCTATGCGGTGTGATTAACATGATTGAGCCAGCGGAATTTCAAAAAAAAGCACATTTTGTAGGTGTACAAGTGCGTGCACAAATGGTGGCTGGTTCAGTAGAACAGGTTGACCAAACTGAGGCTACAGAAATGGTATGGAAAAAACCAGAAGATATGGCGGCTGATGAAACAGTCGAGCCGCGGACTCGGGAATTAATCAAAGAATATTTTTTGAATAAAAAAGTAGATGAAGATTATAAGGCTGGCTGGCAACGTGCTCAAGCTGATTACCAAAATTTGAAACGCGAAATGGAAGATCAGAAAAAAGATTGGGCGGCCTGGAGTGAATTGCGCGTGCTGGAAGAATTTATTCCCGTGTACAACAATTTTAAAAAAGCCATGGAATTTAGTCCACCCGAACTGGATGGAGATGCTGGCAAGGCTTGGTTGAATTGGAAAAAAGGCGTGGAATTTATTATGCAGCAATTTGCCGCAATTCTAAAAACGCATCAAGTAGAAGAAATTAAAACCGTGGGTGAAATGTTTGATCCAACAAGACATGAATCAATGGTGGAAGAAGTTAGTGAGGCACCAGAACACAGTATTATCCGCGAAATTACGCCTGGTTACACCATGAAAGGCAAAGTGGTGCAGGTGGCTAAAGTCGTAGTGGCTAAAAAAGCCGAATAAATAATTTGATTTTTAACTTTATTCATATGTCTCTCACTCGGTATCAGGGTTTTGACCCTTTCCAAGAAATGGAACAAATGATGAAAAATTTTCCTAGTAATGGCCTCATGCCAATGGGGCAGGGTGGATTTGCGCCAGCCCTGGATATGTATGAAACCAAAGATGCTTTAATTGTAGAAGCACCACTGCCGGGAATTAATCCGGCCAATGTGGAAGTTTCTGTGGAGAATGGAATTGTCACTGTCAAAGGGGCTAGTACCAAAGAGCATGAAATGGATGATAAAAATTATTATCGCAAAGAAGTGCGCAGTGGTTCATTTTTCCGCCAAATCGCTTTGCCAATGGCAGTTAAAGAAGATGAAGTGAGTGCGGAATTTGAAGATGGTGTTTTGAAAGTTACTTGTCCAAAAATGGAATTGGCCAAGCCAAATAAAGTGACCGTGAAGATTATTAAAAAGGATAAAAAATAGTGTGGTAATACGCGAATATACAATTAAAGATAAAGAAGCCATAATTTCTGCACAATATCGATTCCAAGGATATTTAGCTGAGATTGATGACCTAAAATTATTGCGCTGTAACCCTGGTTATGGAGAAAGCTATACTGAAGACATGCTCAAAAAAGTAAAAGAGCAAGGCGGAAAAGTTTTTGTAGCTGAGGATAATGAAAAGATAGTTGGATTTGTGGCTGGGGTGTTTGATGAACAATCTGACCTTGATAAATTGGGGCACAAAACAATGAAATACGGGGATATTCTGGATTTATTTGTTGAAGAAGAATTTCGTGGTACGGGAATCGGCAAAGAATTAATGGCACAAATGGAAAAATATTTCCGTAATCAGAATTGTGAAGCAATAATGATTGGAGTGTTTGGACCAAATCAAAAAGCCCATAAATTTTATGAGCAATTAGGATACACTGATCGGGATTATCGTGTACAGAAATTATTATAAATTAATAACTTAACTAATAACTATTTATTCATATGTCAAAAATTCTCGGAATCGACTTAGGAACAACCAACTCTTGCGTGTCCATCATCGAAGGTGGTCAACCAAAAGTGTTAGAAAATAAAGAAGGACATCGCACCACGCCGTCTGTAATTGCGATGAGCAAAACTGGGGAAATTTTGGTGGGACAACTCGCCAAACGCCAAGCCGTAACTAACCCAAAAAATACCTTAAGTTCAATTAAGCGTTTGATTGGTCGTCGCTATTCTGATTCAGAAGTAGCGAACATGCAAAAACATTCGCCATTTGAAATCGTGGCTGATGGTGATCGTCCTAAAGTGAAAATGGGGGATAAGACCTATTCTCCACCAGAAATTTCGGCCATGGTTCTCCGCAAATTAAAAGAAGATGCGGAAGCTAAACTGGGTGAAAAAATTGAAGAAGCCGTGATTACTGTACCTGCTTATTTTGATGATTCTCAGCGTCAAGCCACTAAAGACGCGGGTGAAATTGCTGGTTTGAAAGTACGCCGCATTATCAACGAACCAACTGCCGCTGCGTTTGCTTATGGTTTTAATAAAGCCAAAGACCAAAAAATTGCGGTGTACGATTTGGGTGGTGGTACCTTTGATATTTCTATTTTGGAAATTGGTCATGATTTAGATGAAGAAGGTGGACACTCAACTGTGGAAGTTAAAGCGACTAATGGTGACACACATTTGGGTGGTGATGATTTTGATCAACGCATTATTCAATGGATTATTGATGAATTCAAAAAAACCGAAGGCATTGATTTGAGTAAAGACGCTTTATCATTGCAACGCGTCAAAGACGCTGCCGAAAAAGCAAAAATTGAATTGTCTTCAACGGTAGAAGTGGAAATTAATGAACCATTTATTACCGCGGGTGCTGAAGGTCCTAAACACTTAAACCTTAAATTGTCTCGCGCTAAATTGGAAGAATTGGTGATGGATTTGGTAGAAAAAACTTTGGGCCCAACTAAAAAAGCCTTGGAAGATTCAGGTTTTTCTACTGCGCAACTTGATGAAGTAATCATGGTTGGTGGTATGACTCGCATGCCACTGGTACAACAACAAGTGGAAAAATTCTTTGGTAAAAAACCAAATGCTAGTGTAAACCCAGATGAAGTAGTCGCCATGGGTGCCGGTATCCAAGCCGGTCAATTGCAAGGTGATTTAGGTAAAGAAATTTTACTCCTTGATGTCACTCCACTTTCCTTTGGTTTGGAAACTATGGGTGGAGTAATGACTAAAATTATTGATCGCAACACAACCATTCCAACCAGTAAATCTCAAGTGTTTTCCACTGCGGCTGATAATCAGCCAAGTGTAGAAATTGTGGTTTTGCAAGGTGAACGCCCAATGGCCGCTGATAATAAAAATCTTGGTCGCTTCCACTTGGATGGTGTGCCACCAGCTCCACGTGGCGTGCCACAAATTGAAGTTAAATTTGATATTGATGCCAATGGTATTCTTTCTGTATCGGCTAAAGACAAGGGTACAGGTAAAGAACAATCAATTCGCATTGAAGCTTCATCAGGTTTAAGCAAAGAAGAAATTGAACGCATGAAAAAAGATGCGGAAGCCAATGCGGAAACTGATGCGAAGAAACGTGAATTAATTGAAACTCGCAACATTGCGGAAACCATGGTTTACACCACGGAAAAAATGATGAAAGACATGGAAGAAAAAAAGATTGCCGTGACTGATGAAGAAAAACAAAAAGTCACTGCCGCTTTGGAAGCCGTTAAAGCTCTCAAAGATAGTGAAGACATTGAAGCCCTTAAAAAAGCTTCTGAAGAATTGTCTACTGCTGGTCAAGCAATTGGTACTAAGATGTATCAACAAGAACAGCAGGCTGCTCAAGCTCCAAACGCTGACGCCGCTGGTTCGACTGGTAAAAAAGAAGAAGGCCCAATTGAAGGTGAAGTGGTTGATGAGCAGAAATAATTGACAGTAATTCAAATGTCCGAGGAATCGGACATTTGGGGATACCGTTAATACTAGGATTGGGAACCTGACAGATTCAATCCAAATGAAGTATACTGATTACCTAATTGTGGAACAGCCACAAATAACCGATATCACTTAAATATATGAAATATTTTTTACCAGTTTTAGCTATTATGACACTTGGCGCAGGTTGTACCTCTGCTCCAGTTACTAATCCACCAACAGGTACAACTAAAAATATCTTAGAAACAAATCCAGTTCCGCCCGTTACCACCACTACCACGGTGATTGAAACTGTTCCAGAAGTAAAAAATAAAGAAATCGCCGTGCAAAATTTTGGCAATGTGACGTATGTGCCAAGCGTGGTAAAGGTGTCGACCATGCCTGAATCAAAGTACGAAATGGAATGGCAAGGTTGGTGGAAAATTGGTTATGATAAACCTGGTAGACCGGTATATGTGTTAATTGAAGGTAGTGATGAATATTTTTATGCTACCAATGCCGATCGTTCGGTTGAAGCGCGCGGTCATTGGAAAGTTTCAGCTGATGGTGCTTTAACTGTAGAAACGCCTGAACGAATTCTGACCACTTTTAAACGAGGTATATTGGTAGATGAAAACATTGCGTATGTGTTACGTGGTAATACCTGGGAAAAATGGGAAAGTGTAGTTGATCCAATGTTACCATAATTATGTCCAAAGATTATTATAAAATTTTAGGCGTGGACAAAGGCGCGAGTCAGGAAGAAATTAAAAAAGCCTTCCGCAAATTAGCCCACCAACATCACCCTGATAAAAAGGGTGGCGATGAGGCTAAATTTAAAGAAGCCAATGAAGCCTGGCAAGTACTGGGTGATGAAACGAAACGCAAACAATACGACCAATTTGGGTCGGATTTTGAGCAGGCTGGTGGCTTTGGTGGTGGCGGAGGTAACCCATTCCAAGGTGGCTTTGGCGGCATGAATTTTGATTTTGGTAATGGTGGGGGATTTGGTGATATTTTTGGTGAAGCCTTTGGGTTTGGTGGTGGGCGTAACAGTGGACCAAAACGCGGTAATGATATTCAAATTGACGTGCAGTTGGAATTTCGCGAAGCAGTATTTGGGGTGGAACGTGAAATTCGCTTAACCAAAATTAATGCCTGTGATGTTTGCGGTGGAAACGGCGCTGAGCCGGGTAGTAAATTAAATCAATGTGGTGAATGTAAGGGGCAGGGTCAAGTGCGTCGGGTACAGCAAACTATTTTGGGAGCCATGCAGACCGTGGCCACTTGTCCGCGCTGTCAGGGCGTTGGTCAGACTGCAGAAAAAACGTGTAAACATTGTCGTGGTGAAGGAAGAACCAAAAGTGAGTCAGTGTTAAAAATTAAAATTCCCGCCGGAATTGATAATGGCGGAACAATTCGTGTATCTGGTAAAGGTGAGTTTCCGGGCAAAGGTGGTCAGGCAGGAGACTTATATATTCGCGTACGTGTAAAAGAAGACAAACATTTGGCCCGAGAAGGTAATGATATTTTTACCGAAGCTCGTGTTACTTTTCCGCAAGCCGCACTGGGTGCGGTGATTGAAATTGACACTTTGGAGGGAAAAAAGAAAATTGAAGTGCCTGAAGGTACCCAATCCGGACAATCTATTCGTTTGCGAGATTTGGGTGTGCCTCACCTCAATAGTGGGCGTCGTGGTGATCAGTATATTAAAATTACGGTAGAGACACCTAAAAAACTGTCCAAAAATGCCAAAAAACTTTTTGAAGAACTACAAAAAGAATTAGAGTAAGTTGCAGTCTATTTGCATACTGAAATGGGGATATCTTAAATCTGGCCGGCGGGTCAGATTTTTGGTATACTAAAAAGGTCATATCAATAAAATTGATGAGCTTATTTTCGCTTAAACAGTACAAGAAAATGGCCGCGGTTATTACTACCGGTTTTTTTGTATTAAATTATTTTTTATTTTCTTTGTCACCCTTTGGTTGGCAAGATGCTAGTGTAGATCAGGCCTTAGCTGCTGCAGAAACAATTAGTTGTAATGGTGGTGGTAGTCGAACTTTAACAGCGGGAACTTATTCTAATTCTGATGGCTCGCAATTTACGGTTGGGGCGGATTTAACGTTGAACGCTGGTACGGGTGGAACATGTACCTTTACTTATAATGGTACTATGACCGTCGCTTCGCTCACGATTGGGAGTGGTGTGACTTTAACCCATGGAACTAATACTAATGCCCAAACCAATACTTTGGATATTCAGTCCAGTGGCTCTGTAACTATTAGCTCTGGCGGGTCAATTAACGTGGATGGAAAAGGCTATGCTGGTGGTGCGTATAATACGGATATTGGTAATGGAATTGGGTATGGTGGTGGTACTTCCAGTGGATTTGGTATTACTGGTACCAGTACCTCAGCCTACTCTGATAGTTATTCTACTGGTAGCCGTACTTCAATAATTACCGTGACCACTGATCTTTCCGTTAATGGTAGCCCAACTGTTTTGGTTGATGGTAACAAAACTCAAAATGTTTTTTACTTTAATAGTGCTGCGGTGGCGGGTAAATATTTGAGATTTGCACTGAGTAGTCCGCGAATTTTTAATGAAGCAATTTTTTATGAAGATCAAGCCATCAATCACGGTATTTACGTCTGGCAAGGATCTAATAATGCCACTGATTGGACTACGATTGGTTCAACGTTTACTTTGGGTCAAAGTACGGCGCAAGTACAAACGAGTTTAAGTTCCAATACAACCGCTTATAGTTATTATCAATTATTAGGTACGGCAAATTTTAATAGTACCATGCCTTGGGTCCGAGAATTTGAATTTAAAGTTTTAAATCAAACTTCTGGTGGTGGTGGTGGACATTTTGGCGCGGGTGGCGCGGGTGGAAATAGTGGAGGTGCCGGTGGTGCCGCATATAGTCCAACTTCAACCATTGGTTCTGGTGGTGCCGGTGGTGGTGCTTCAAGTAGTTCTGGTGGTGCCGGTGGTGGTTTAATTAAAATTTCCGCCAGTTCTACAATTGCGATTAGTGGAACTTTGTCAGCCGATGGCTCCGCGGGAACGGTTTCTGGTTCAGTGGCCGGTGGTGGTGGTGCGGGTGGTACGATTAATCTTACGGCTGGGGCAATCTCTGGTACTCCACAAAGTGTGACCGCCAATGGTGGTGCGGGTGGTGACGCCACCTATGATGGTGGTGGCGGTGGTGGTGGCTATATTACGGTGAGTTACGATAGTTCAAATACCCTGAATTCTTCAAATACTGAACGTAGTGGGGGAACGGGAAATGTGTCCGGAGGCAGTGGTTCATATTATGAAATCCAAAATAGTTCAGTGCCAACAGTAACAAGTTTAACGCCGTTACAAACGGCACCGACTGTTGTAACGGTTTCAACTACTGTGGCTGACGCAAATTTACAAACTACAAGTTTAATTACTGAGTATTCTTTGGATAATAGTACGTGGGTATCATCTACTTTGCGGGCAGTGACTGTAAGTACCGGGGCAGTGAGTACTTCTACAGGGAGTATAACTGGAATTGATACTGATACTGGTAGTGTGATTGTTTCTTTTGAGTGGAATGTGGGTGCTGATATCCCAAATACTACGGATAGCACAGTGTATTTCCGGGTAACTCCGAATGATGGAACAAGCAACGGCTCAGCCGCAACTTCTGCTGGATTTGCGGTTGATACTGCCGTACCAAGTGCGCCAACAATTACTACGAGTGCACAAACAATTAATATGGCCGCGATTACTATTACGGGTACGGCCGAAGCAGAGGCTACTGTTTCTATTTCTGGTGGTGCAAGTACAGCCACAGGTACTGCGACCGATGGAAATTATTCGATTTCCGTTTCACTAACGCAAGACGCCGCTAATACTTTGTCAGTTACAGCCAGTGATTCAGCCTTTAATACTTCCACGGCGGTCACAGTAATTATTACCGAAGATTCTACGGCGCCAAGTGCACCAACAATTACCACAAACGCTCAGACTGTTGATGCTGCAGCAATTACGATTACAGGTACAGCGGAAAGTGGCTCAAGTGTGACAATTACGGGTGGGGCAACTACAGCCACAGGTACCGCGACCGGTGGAAATTATTCGATTTCCGTTTCACTAACGCAAAACGCAGTTAATACCTTGTCAGTTACGGCCGCTGACTCAGTGTATAATACTTCCACTGCTGCTACGGTAATTATTACTGAACAGACTGTGGCAACTGAGGAGGAGGAATCACCAACTGCTGGGGCAGCCGCACCGGCATTAGTGTTGCCGGTAATAGTAAATACTAATTTAGGATCGCCAACTCCGGTTTCGAAAGTTTTTTCAATTAATCAACCAACACCAATTTCAGTTAGCGGTTCAAATCATACTGTAACGGTGCGTTCGATTTCAACTACGCAAATTACGGTGTTAATCCAATCTAAACCGGTCGTAGTCACTTTAAAAACAGGCGAAAGTCGTGAAATAGATACTGATGGTGACCTGAAAGTTGATATGGTGGTTGTGTACCAGGGATTAGTAGCCGGAAAACCACAATTAGATTTTGTAAGTTTGCACAATGGTAATGAAAATTCTAATCCCGTAACAATTAATCAGGGGGCAAGCACGACTAATTCAAAAAATGTTACACTACACTTTAATGTACCTGGAATTTCTGGAATTGCTGTGTCTAATCGATCTGATTTTTTGAATGCTTATTTTGAACCAGCCGTCACTAGTCGTTCTTGGACACTAACTGATGGTCTCGGGGTTAAAACCGTATATGTTCGGTTTCGAGCTGCCAATGGGGGTACGGCCACAACACAAGATTCAATTACCTTGGTGGAGACTAAAGAAAAAGCAGAATCAATAACAGGCACAGTAAAAAATACTGAGCAATTTATTAGTGAATTAAAATTAAATACCACGGGCGAAGAGGTTAAACAATTACAAATATTTTTAAAACAAAAAGGATATTTTACTTACCCAGAATTTACCACCAAGTTTGGTTCAGTTACTAAAGATGCTTTGATTAAATACCAAAAAGCAGTTGGTGTAAAAGCAACTGGCGTACTTGATGCCGTCACCCGTTCTAAAATTAACAGTGAATTAAAAAATAAAACTAGTCAGCCTGTCACACCCGTACCAACAAAAATAGTATTTACCCGTGAATTAAAATTATTTTCAACTGGTGATGATGTTAAACAATTACAAATATTTTTAAAACAAAAAGGATATTTTACTTACCCAGAATTTACCACCAAGTTTGGTTCAGTTACTAAAGATGCTTTGATTAAATACCAAAAATCAGTTGGCGTAAAAGCAACTGGCGTACTTGATGCCGTCACCCGAACAATTATTAATAATTAGAAGTGTGTGAGTGCCCGTCTATAAAGCCGACGGGCAGGCTCTCTCTGACTTTACTTGCGCAGCCAACCCACAATTGGATAGCCTTCTCCAAAGTCCGAGACACAGTAGTGGTCTCCAGAACTGGTCATGGGCAGCGTGTGTTGGTTGTCTTTTTCTGACTCGAACCAGTTTTGCTGGATTATTGTAACACTGTGGTCAGAGACTTCGCGCACAATGGCTGCGTGGCCATGACTGCCGCCATTACTGAGTAGAATGTCGCCGACCAATGGCCTAACTGAACCACAGTTGGTCATTTTTTTGAGTCCCAAATAGCTTTGGTACCAGTATTTAGCTGGACTTTGGCTAACTGGGAAATGGTCGTATTTAGTGATCAGGTATCTGGCCGCGAGTTCGGCGCTAGCCCATTTGGCTCCAGTTAAACGAATGCCTGAGTAAGCCAGACAATCACCGAGCAGTCGAAAATCATTACAGTCCCAACCGTAGGGGTCGTTGCCATAGGCTTTAACCCCTTGGAATTCACCGTGAATGATATTGTCCTGATGGTTATTGGCGCCATAAGCAAATAGCGAGCTGGATTTCCTCCCTGCTTCGATTGCTTTGGCCGGGCCCTTGGCCTGTGGCAACCAGGCAGCATAGCCAGCACTGGTAGGACAGGAGCCTTGGTCTTGATTGCGTCGAAGACTGACGAAATCATAGGTAGAGGCTGCGAGATAGGCGACACAGTCAGCGTTCGTTTCCCAGGTATTGACTTTGCCATAGTAGAACACGGCTCCATCATTGGTCTGGCTGGCCATAAACACACCAGCATTGGCGAAATCCTGGTCAGTGAGACTGATCGCGGTGCTAATCGTCCACTGGTAGCCGTAGGGATCAGTGAAGATTGTGGCGTAGCCCTCGCGTTCGGTCAGCAGTTGTCCATTGATCAGTGTGTTGGTGTTGGGGAACACGTGTATGCCATTCCGGAACACGAAAGCTTCGGGTTCAGAGTTGTTCAGAATATCTGAACTCGGTTCAGTGTTGAGGCTGAGTTTGGTGCCGAGGCCGTGGTTGGAATTGTCGCAGCCTACCATGAGGCAAACGAAGAACACCCAGATGATCTGGATGAAGAACAGGGGAGTTTTCACAGTCTTCTCCTGAAGTCGAGAGTTTAGTACCCCTCCTTGAAGCGGGGAACTAATAATACTGTAACAAGGTAAAATGAATTTTTCAAGCTTAGTATTTTACTGAAAGTGTATAGTTCATGCACAGTGTGTGTACAAGTGTTCAGCTGGCTTTAAAAATCTAAATGCGTTACAATACGTACTAATATGGAAATTAACAAACAACATTGGTTAGGAATTAGTGTTTTATTAGTCGTCTTATTTTCTTTGGGAGGATATTTTTATTGGCGCTATAATTATATTACTTGTTGTGAACCACCACTATCTTTATCTCAAGAAAATGACGAAGTGGCACCACAATCATTAACCGGTAATTGGACTTATTTTAATCGTGATGCTGAAGGTTATTCTTCAGGAATTGATGTGACCATTAATCAAGTAGATAAAAAAATTGCGGGTGAATTTACCATTGTGTGGAGCTTTCCTAAAGCACCGGCAGCGCGTTTAAATAATGGTAATTTTCAAGGTGAATTATCTAGTGAAACGCAAGCCTTGGCTCGGGTGGAGTGGTTGGGAAGCCGTGACGATTCGGGGGTAGCTGAAATTCGGTATCTGGCTGATAAACAAGCGCTTGAATGGCGCACAATTAAAAGCAGTGCTTCTGATGTTACCATGCCTGATTCGGTTATTTTATTTCGTAATCGGTGGACAGATTTATCATTGTTAGAACAAAAAGCCTTGGCGGCCGCAGCTGATGAAGCTTTGAAAAAAATTCCGGGTATGGAAAATGGGGGAATAGAAATTGAAATGACGACCGTAGTAGGTAGTCGGGCTAAAGTGTGGTTCTATTCGGCGGATGGGGAAGAATCAGGCGCTTTATTTTTGGAACAAAATGGCTCAACGTGGCGCAGTATTCCTGAGCCTGAATCGGGCAGTATCAGTGGTTAAAAATAAAATCGCCCTAGTGGCGATTTTTTGGATTATCTAAAATTTTATTAACTTCGGCGTCGGCTTCTTTGTTTCCGGCGCGGAGCGTGTGGGCTAAAGAATATTTTTTAAATTTTTGCAGTTCATTCCAGGCAATGAGCCAGAGTTTTTGTAAGGTTGGTTCTTTGACTTTCCAGTTGCGTTTTAATTGCTCAATTACCAGTTTACTATCGGCAATGCAGGCTACTTCGGTAGCGCCCAATTCATGGGCTTTTTTTAAGGCTGAAATCATGGCTGAATATTCGGCATAATTATTAGTTTGGTGGCCCAAATATTCGCCATACGCGGCGACAATTTTTCCAGCTTCATCTTTAATAACTATGCCAGTGGCCGCTGGACCAGGATTATTGCGGGAGCCGCCATCAGTATATAACATTAATTTCATAAAATTTCCGAATTGACGCTTTTCTTTAAATCAACAATTAAAAGTTGCAGTTCGCGCGTACCATTCCATTCGTTAACATCGACTTCAAACAGAATATCAATACTACTGCCGGCGCGCAATTCTTTACCCCAATTTACACTACCCGCCGTAGTGCTACACAGATTCCAGCCAACAGTTTTGCGGATTTTATTGCTTTTATGTTTAACCATGATTCGTAAATGTTTACCATCTTTACCCATGGGTTGTAAGTCAGTCACAATTACGCCACGCGCTACATAGCGTGGTTTTGGATTGGCTTGGCCAAAAGGTTTAAATTTATCAAGAACATCGTACAAATCCCAATTCACCGCATCTAAATCCAATTCGGCATCGGCCCAGACACACGGGGTTAAATCAATTTTGGTGGCACTCTCATTAAAAATTTTAATTAATTTAGTTTGGAATTCTGGTAAAGTTTCTGGAGTAGCTAATGTAAATCCGCAGGCCATTGGGTGACCACCAAATTTTAGGAAACATTCCGGAATGGTTTGCATTGAGCCGATTAGGTTAAAACCTTCGACACTTCGACCCGAACCCATAATTTGCCCTTGATTATCAGTCATGGCAATTACTGGTTTACTAAATTTTTCTTTTAAACGACTGGCAATCAGGCCCACAATGCCTGTGGCCCAATTTTTACTAAAGACAAAATAAATCGGATTATCAATTTGTTCTTGAATTTGTTTAAGGGCCTCAGCCACAAATTCTTCGGTTTTCTGCTGGCGTTCAGTATTGTTTTGATTAAGTTCCCAAGCCAAATCAATGGCTTCAGCGCCAGATTCGGCCACTAATAATTTATAGGCAACATTGGCGTGACCCATGCGACCGGCCGCATTAATTTGCGGAGCAATGCGGAAGCCAATGGTATCAGCGTCAATTTCGCGTTTTAAAGTGCCATCACTTTCGGCAAGGCGTGCTTCTAATAATAATTTTTGGAGTCCAATTCGACGCGTTTTATTTAACACAATTAAACCGTATTTGGTTAACGTGCGGGTTTCGCCCAGCATTGGCACCATGTCAGCTACCGAAGAAATTGCCACCATGTCTAACATCCATTTTTCTAAGGCATCATGAGTTTGTCCGTCTGGCAAAAGTTCATTATTTTTTTTATGAACCGTTAAAATACCTTGGCATAATTTAAAGGCCACTGCGCCGCCACATAGTGTTTGGTCAGGATACGTTTCACCTGGTAATTTAGGG
>DALYDF010000005.1:0-9308 GCA_031973355.1 Candidatus Magasanikiibacteriota bacterium | reverse complement strand
AGGGTGAATAATGGCAAAAGCTGGGGGAATAGTGGCTGGAATTGAATGATGGTCAGTAATAATACATTCCAAGCCCAGGGAATTAGCCAGCTCAACTTCGGGAGTATTACTAATTCCGCAATCGCAGGAAATAATTATTTTAGTACCTTCATCGGCTAATAATTTAACCGTATTTACATTTAACCCATACCCATCAGTTTCCCGGTGGGGAAGGAAGATGGAAAAATTTTCGTATTTGAGTGCGCGAAAAAGCGTGGTCATAATTACGGCCGCAGATACGCCATCAGCATCATAATCACCGTGCACAGTTATCCGCTCATTATTGGTAATCGCTTGCAAAATTCGGTCCACCGCTTTTTGCATGTCCTTAAACAAAAACGGGTCATGCACATTTTGTGAATAATCAGGATCTAAAAATTCATCAATTTGCTTTTGCTCAGTGAGGCCGCGGTGATACAACAAAGTGGCCACTGTCCGGGGTAATTCCGGGTGTGATTCGTACCAGCTAGCGGGTGGCTCGGTTTTGACCAGCCATTGTTTGGAGGGGTTTTTGGGCATAGAGAGTGGCTCTATTGTACCTGTACTCAGGCATCTTGACAACCAGCCGTAAATCAATTTTAATAGGAGTGCACTATGTATATGATTATGACTTTATCCACTGGGTTCCTCAGTTATACCGCACGGTCGGGGGCGATTTTTATTAATAATTTTACCAAAAACCCGCTTTTCTAGCGGGTTTTTTGTTTTTACATAAAATAATTATGAAAAAATTCTTGGTTTTCGCTGGATTTTTAATAATAGGAGTGACTGCCGGTTGGATGTCGGGAGTTTTGGCGCAAACAGCGACTACTAATCGGGTGGCAGAAATTGAGACTGAAGAGAGGATTTATGCACAGCCAGTGCCCGATGAATCACCACGACCAGAATTAGCTGATTCAATTTTTACGGTTGAAGACCCTCTGACCGACCGAGCCAGAACAGAAAATGGTGATGTGTATCTGCGGGTTTATTCTCAACCTCGACCAATTTTTACTGAGAATGGGGTGCGTAAAGTGCGCCCTGCGGGTTGGAATGCGTTTACCGCGGATGCATCTGCCACCATACTTACGAATCAGGGGTATGAATTTTCTGTGCCTTTGAGTGAAGAGCGAATGCGTTTAAAAGCAGGGGTAATTGAAGTGCAGGAGTCTGGTCGAGTAGTAAAAACAATTGAACCCCAGAAAAGCGAAGCGGTTAAGCGTCGCGAAGGGTATTCTGAAATAACGGAAATTTCCGATGTGTATCCAGGGATTACTGTGTTGTTTGCAGATCAGGGAATTTCGCGTCAAAAATTTATCACTCTGCTTAGAGCACCAGAAATTACCAAAGAACAGTCTTTGATATTTTGGGATGAGTATACCTTGCCATCTGGCGCCGAAGTACGTGGACCTGATAATCAGATAATTCAAACTGAGGCTCGAGATGTGGTAGGTGAATTATTTGTAAGCACTCGTACTGGTAAAATTAAAATAAGTGGTTCGATTGTGTATGATAATTCATCACAAACCATCAATGAAATTGAAGCACGTGCCCAAAGTGTTCCCTATGATGTAATTGTGGATCGTGAAACTGGAGTAGTTAAAATTGGCGTTAAAATTACTGCTGAATATTTTCTCTCCCCAGAACGCAAATATCCAGTGACTATTGATCCAACGATTAATTTGTGTTTGGAGGTTACGTGTACAACCACTCAATTATATTTGCGCTACCTGACCAGTAACAGTGTGATGTACGGTGCGCCCGCAAATTATTTATTGATTGGATATACCTATGATGGTGGTCATGCAACTCGCCAGCCTTTATTGCGGTTCATGTCAAATAATCCTAGTTATTTTCCAGGTTTAACAAGTAATGGCCCACTAACGAGTGCCGAATTAGTACTAACGCGTAGTGATAATGCGGGTACGGGTACTGCGACATCTGGTTCAGTTCCTACTCAGGCAATGAAAATTTCTACTTCGTGGTCAGCTAGTTCGGTTATTTATGGTAATCCAGCCACTTTTGGTCAAGGAATTCATGATTATTTATCAGCCGTAAACGGTTCGTCAATTTCAATTCCTGTGGGTATTGCTCAAGGGCAAACGGTTAAATGGAACATCACCAGTTTGGTACAAGACTGGATGAATGGTACTGCAAATAATGGAGTATACCTTTCGCCGACGCCGCATTGGACCAGTGGTGCTTCGCCAGGTTGGACGAATAAAATTTTTTGGTTTTGGTCGGGTAGTGCACCAAGTAACTACCCATATCTTGTTTTGAAATTTGCCGACAAAGCTGATTTAACCGACAATGGGTCTGATATGTCGCCCTATAATGTTGAAGTTAATAAACCAGTTTCGATTACTTTTCGAGTAAGAAACGGTGGTGGTACGGCAGCGTCAAATAGTGCGATTAAGTATTATGTAAATCCACAATCCAACTGTTCCGGGCGGGTAAATATGGTAGGAATAGTTCAAGTTCCGTCTTTGGCTGCAGGTGCTACTTTTAATCAAGTGGTATCATATACCCCTACCGTAGCGGGTAATTATTGCGTACAATACGATATTGATTTTGATAATGTTATTTCTGAATCAAATGAAGATAATAATAAATTTTTTCTTTCACCATTTACCGTGACTGCTGCGGCTAAACCAGACGTAAGCATTGATGCTTTTTCAGCCAATGCTTCTCAAAATTATTATTCAGGAACGCAATTTTCTCACACGGTAACCATTCGGAACACTGGTTCTGTGGCCGCAAGTAACCTATTTTACAGTGGTACGTTGCGTCAGGCGAATAATGGTGCCTTATTCCCGTTTATTTGTAATTCTGGTTATACCTATAATATTCCAGCTAATTCGGCCAACACCTATTCACTGGTTTGTAGTTTGCCAACAGTTTTGAGTTCACCCAATACTACGTATTATGTCCAATATAAGCTTGATCCAAGTGACGTAATTGCAGAAAGTGATGAAACAAATAATTCGCGTGAAAGCAGTAATACCATAACGGTAATTCAGGGGGACTATGCAAATGCACCCGGCGGAATTGCTGATCCAAATGGAAATAGTGTACCACTGGCTTCAAAATTATCAGCGCTTAACGGAGATGCATCCAAAGCCGTTAATTTGAGTCTACAAACAAGTCAGTCAGTGTATACCTTACAAAGTAAAATTCCAGCTGATATAACAAAAAATATTTATACGGCTGATCCAGTTAATGCGCGAACTGGTGCATTTGAATTTTCCCAAACAGATTTTTCGTTGTCGAGTTTTGCGCTTCCATTAGAATTTACGCGTACTTATACGAGTAAATTCTTAGACCGTAACGTACGGTTTGGTCGCGGATGGAGTCATTCGTATCACCAATATTATTACCAAAATCCAACTACCCAAGAGGTACAAATTTATTTGGGTGGTGCCTTGGCATCATACTTTACTCCAACCGGTGACGGGGTAAATTTCACGGCTTCTCGTGGCGATACCAGTACTTTAAAAAAAGAAAATGATTATTTAGTGTACCGTACTTTGGATGGTTTGACCTATCGATTTAGTCAAAAATTATCTGACACAGTCGGAATGGTGAAAGAAATTGAAGATCGCAATGGTAATAAAACTACGTTAGGATATATTGAAGTTCGGGGTGTTGATCTGCTATCAACAATTACTGATCGTGCTGGTCGTTCGTTGCAATTAATATATCCCACCGATACTTTGGCGGCTAATTGGGATAAAGTTAAGGAAATTCGTGAAGCAAATGCTGGGACAGAGCGGGTAGTAGCAACCTATGGTTATGATGGTAATTTACAATTAACCACTGTTTCTCGTGAGCGCACCTATGGGGCTGAAAATGAATCGTTAATCCACCAGTATTCGTATGATTCTAATGGTTTAATGACTTCATATACTGATGCCCGAGGAGTAATTTTGTACAATGAATATGATACGAGTAATTCGGCCAGTGCTTTGACTTTTGGTCGAGTGGTAAAACAATACGAACATAATGTGCGTTTGGATGGGGCAAATCCGGCTACAAAGCGTTTAATTTATGAATTGGTATACTCAGACTCACCAGATAACGGGGTACCGGGTAGTGTGCGATGTTCGGTAACTAAAAATTACCGAAACGCAACAGCTAACTACGAACAAAAATTTTGTTTTAATGCCAGTGAATTAAAGATTTATGAAGCCACGGGTTCAACGGTACAGAAATGGGAATATGATACCAATGGTTCAGCGACTAAATACAGTGATGGTGCAGGCAATGAGTGGCTGTATCAATACGATGGTCGTCGTCGTATCTCGCAAGAAATTTTACCTGACACTGACTGGCGCACCGTTATTACCTATGAATATGAAAATAACTACAATCAATTAGTTAATAAAATTCAGACCTACCGGTCAGTAACTAATCCCAACGTAATACTAAATACTAAGCTTGACGCGTTTACTGTTGATGCTAAAGGTAATTATTTGACACACCGAGATCCGGAAAATAAAACTGAATCATGGGAATATAATCCAAATGGGACAATTAAAAAATATACTGATAAACGCGGTTCAGTGATTTCGTATACCTACACGGCGAATGGCGATCTGGCAACAGAAACTAAAACAATCACTCAAGCGGATGCGACTACGCAAACTGCGGTTATTCAGTATGGTTATGATAGTTACGGACGAAAAATTTCTGAAACTGACGCCCGAGGTAATGTAACTACGTTTGCGTATGATTCAAATGGTAATCTACGTAAAATTATTCAGCCTACTACAAAATTGACTTTGTTTACGTATGACGCAATGAATAATCTAAAACAGCGTGTTGATAACTTTAGTCAACTTACCAATTTTATTCTTGATACGGACATTCAGGCTAGTCAACTATCGGTGCAACGAGAAAATTCAGCACTTGGAATATCTGAAACTAAACGCGAATACGATTATGTAGCCAATCCAATCAAAGAAATTGACGCCTTAGGAAATGTAGTGACAATTACCTATGATGCGGCCAACCGAGTGGCGAGTCGCACTGATAATCGTCAAACAACAACTTTTGAATATTATCCAACTGGAAAATTAAAAAAAGAAACTTCTACTGCTGGTACCCGAGTGGATTATTTCTATGATGCGCGTGGTCAAAAAATTGAAGAACGACGGTACTGGGACGCAAGTAATTATATTTCTTTACAGTGGGAATACGATGGATTTGGACGAGTAAGCAAACAGATTGATGGTCGCGGGAATCAAACGCTCTATGAATACGATGGACTTGATCGGGTGGTTAAAAAAACTGACGCGTTACAAGGTGTAAGCCGATATTTTTATGATGCTAATGGCAATGTTGTTGGTGAACGTACTCCGCGGGCTGAGGCTGATGCCAGCATGCGTAATGCAAATGGATATTCAATTACCCGGGTCTTTGATGAAAATAATCGTGTAAGTAAAGTAACCAATGCCTTGAATCGAGAAACGCGTTATTTGTATGATCTAAATGGTAATTTAACTAAGCAAATTGATTGGCAGGCAGCTGATGGTAGTGAGGCCAGTAAAATTACCCGACATGAGTATGATAGTTTGAATCGTAAGACCAAAACTATTTTTGCTGATAATAGTGTGATTAGCTACACGTATAATAGTCGTGGTTTATTACAAAAAAAGACTGATCAAATGGGGCGGCAAACTACTTATACCTATGATGATTATAATCGGTTAACTGCTGAGTCTTTGGATGGATATACTACGAGTTATTTGTACGATAAAGCGGATAATCGCACACGGGTGACTTATCCAGATGGTACTAAAACTGATTATACCTATAATGATTTACATAAAGTGCAAACTATTACTGATGCTGCTGGTGGCACAGAACAGTTTGTGTACAATGCTTTTGGTTTAGTGACTAAACAAACTAACCAAAATGGTCGAGTGACTAATTTTGTCTATGATTCACTTAATCGTTTAATAAGTGAAAGTAACGCTGCTGGCACGGTCACTACCTATGCGTATGACAACGCAAACAATCGAATCACTCAGGTGCGAGCAGGAGTAACGACTAGTTTTCAATTTGATGCACTTAATCGACCGACTAAAATTACCTATCCAGGTAATAAAACTGAAACTACGAACTATAATGCTGATGGCACAGCAGTGAGTGTGACAAATGGTAAAAATCAAACAACAACCATGGTAGTGGATGCGCTTGGACGAGTGACGCATAAAACTATGGCCGATGGTGAAACGGCTGATTATGTATATGACGCCTGGAATAATGTTACTCAATTGACCGACAGTAGTGGAGTCACAACACGTACCTACAATGAAATGCATCAAGAAACAGGCCATTATAAAAATTACGCACACGCTGCACTGCAAGGGGAAACAATCCGATATTTGCACGAGTATCATCCTGACGGATCGGTACGAACAATTACGGATGCGGCTACACGTGCTTATGTGTATGCGTATGATAACCGAGGATTGCTGACTACTGTTTCTTGGAACGGACAAACTTTAGCGCAGTATAGTTATACTTCGTTTGGTAAATTACAACAGATTACCTATGGTAATGGGGTGGTTACGAGTTATGGGTATGATTCATTGCATCGACCAACCGCAATTGTAACCAAAAATTCTGGAAACACAGTACTGTGGTCAGAAAATTATACGTATGATCCTGCGTCTAACCGGGCAACAATGACTGATCATACTGGCCGAACCGTAGTGTATGAGTACGACACCATTGATCAGTTGACCAAAGCTACCTATACGGTTGATGGTACAGCCAATGCTATGGAATATGTCTACGATGCGCACGGTAATCGCACTAAATTAATCACTCCTCTGGGTAGTACTGATTTTGTGTATACTGGTTCCAATGAACTTGATTCAGTAGTAAATAATCAACAAAAGATTGTATATCAAAACGATGCTAATGGCGCCGTTAGTAAAGAAACTCATTTTACGGGTACAGAAAACGCATTTGAGATTGCGTACGCGTACACGGCACACAATCAATTACGGTCAATTACGCGCACCACTGCTGACCCTTTGACTGGTATGCATGCCGTAAGTTTTGCGTATGATGATACGGGTAATCGGATAAGTAAAACAGGTTCAGACCAAAAAACAGTATTTTATTTGAACCATGGTTTGAGTGTTTTAAATGAAATTGGTGATAACCGTCAGGTGGAAAAAAGTTTAGTACCCGGTGTGGGTACTGTGGCAGAAATCGATCGTGCTGGAGTAATAACCTATGTCCATCAAGATGTTCTAGGTTCAACAGCCTTACTCACCAATACGACCGGGGCAGTAGTGCGTGAATATGATTACGATGCCTTTGGAGAGGTGATTGGTAGTCAGGGGAGCATAACCACTAATTACTTGTTTACCGGTCAAGAATTGGATCCAGAATCTGAACTGTATTACTTTAATGCGCGGTACTATAATCCAGCTACGGGTCGCTTTATTTCCCGTGACCCATTGCTTGGTCAGGATGGTGATTTCTTATCACGAAATAATTATATTTATGCCAAGAATAATCCATTTAAGTATATTGATCTCGATGGGATGGAGGCTAAACAATTATTGTCGTTAAATGGAGCAAAGGGTTTTGTAAACGGTGTTAAAGAAGGGGGTGTCTCAACTTTACATGGTATTGTTGATTTGTTTACTACTAATCCAATTAATACTATTGCTCAAACAGGCAAAGCAATCGGTAATATGTATGTTGATGCCTATAATGATTCGGTATATCTATATAATCGTGTCGGAGAAGTTGGATTCTCTGGATTAGTGCAAGATACGAAATATAGCGCTAGTGAGTTAGGTAAGGGATGGGATAATATGTCTGGCCAAGAAAAAGGAGAGTTACTTGGTTATTCTGCAGAAAAAGTTGTGGAAACATTTGCTGGTACGAAATTATTAAGTAAACCCTTACAATCAGTGTCGCGGACTGTTCAAAATATAAATCCTCTCGCAAATACAACCTATACTTCTAAAGTTCTCCGTCAAATGTGGTCAGATGAATACCACGGATTCCCCAAAATTATTGATAATTTTGGATCAAGTGGTAAGATTTCAGATATCGTTGGAGTGGATAAAATTGTACGTACAAAATTAGAGATTCCAGGTTCTTTAAATGGAAAAAATGGTATATTTGAATATATTATTGAATCAGATAAATCAATTAATCATAGACTTTTTAAACCTAATTAACGCATATGACACAAGATAATCACCAAATTCCAGATTGTATCCCAGAAAGTTTAGTATCAAAAGCTGTCCCTCTAAATTCCCCGGCTACTGGTGAGGTTGCCTGGTCTTCGGTAGACGTTTTTAGCGTCATTGATCTTCTAAGTAAGAATAACTTCGTCATTTTAGGTGGAGATGTAATGAGTAAGGAAAATGATAAATTGGTATACACCTATTGTAATTGGAATACAGAAAGAGAGGGCGCAGAGTGGGGTGAGTTCGTATTGAAAGCTAAAGAAAAAACTATTCTATATATTACAAATTTAAAGCAAAACAATCCGGAGAGTGAATATTATTTTGTACTTACTTGGGATAACAAAATAGCCTAAATTTTATTGTATAGATTTAGTTTATATCTGTATGCTATGAAAAAATTATTAATTATATCGGGACTATTTGGAATGCTTTTGTCTTTTCCTTGTGCTGCGTTAACAGCGTCAACTGTAGAACCAGTAGTTAGCCAATCGATTTGGAGTAAGACCAAGTCCTTGTTTGTTAAAAAAACCACCACCTCAGTACCAATCAAAAAAGTGGTACAGCCAGTTGCGCCGGCAGTTACTAAGCCTGTTGTTAAAACTGTACCAAAACCAACTCCAGCACCAGTTAAAAAGACAGCTCCAGCGCCGGTAAAAACTAAAGTCACCCCGGTGGTTACTTCGACCGTACCCACTGTTACGCCAGTTGAACCAGTGGTATCGACTCATACTCGTCCCGCCACCGCACAGGTGCAAGATTTAGGTGCTTATAAAATTGTGTTACCTGAATTTTTAACTAATTTAAGTATTGCTAATGCTAAGTTACTTGGTGATGGCTCGGTTTGGATTAATAAAAATGAGGTTGAGGCCGGTCAATTAAATTATACTAATTACTTATTCCAAAATGGAATCTGGCGCCGAGTGTCGGATGCGGAAATGCTTTTTACGGGTAATGCGAAGGGGGACATTGTGCGAAAAGCCGTGTGGAATGGTCCGTTATATTTTGTAAGTAAAGGAAAAAAGACCATTATTCCAAGCTTGGGCGGTATTTCTCACGAAGCAATTG
>DALYDF010000004.1:35531-39367 GCA_031973355.1 Candidatus Magasanikiibacteriota bacterium | reverse complement strand
CTAATTTATGAAAACCATACGGACTAATTGGTTTAGGTACGGCTGTTTCAGGCACGGGATATTCAGATTGGTCACCCCAAATGGCTGACGAAGATGCAAACACTACCCGCTTAACGTTATTTAAGCGCGCGGCTTCTAACACATTTAAAGTACCAGTTACATTATTATCATTGGTTTCAATGGGATGTTCCACTGAATAGGAAACACGGGGCACAGCCGCCAAATGAAAAATTCCATCCATACCGGCTGCGGCACTATTGATTGCTTTTGTATCACGAATATCCCCTTCTACATATTCTACGGCTGATACCAGGCGTTCAGTCATTTTACCAGCCGAATAATTATCAAAAGACCGAACGGTATGGCCTTCAGCCACTAACATGTTCATTAAATTTGTTCCAATAAAACCCGAGCCACCAGTGACTAAGTAGTTCATATGTTTCCTTTTAAAAATGGACTGCCCACCGCAATAACATCATACCCCTGAGTAACTAATTCTTGATAATTAGCACTAATAATCCGACGGCCATCCATAATTAAATATGGTGCCTTAGTAACTTCTAAAATATTAGCAGTCACGGTTTTAAATTGCGGCCAATCGGTACAAATAATCACGGCATCAGAATTAGTTAATGCTTCAGTAACACTATCAGCGTATTCAATTTTGCTATTGAGTGGATTTTTGGCTGGATTAAAATATTTTTTGGCTTCATTATTCGCCGCAGGATCAAAAGCTTGAATTTTATTTACACCAGCCCCAAGTAATTGCTGGATAATACCAATTGCCCCCGAATTGCGTAAATCATTGGTATCTTGTTTGAACGCTAAACCTAGAATAGTCACGGTTTTTCCAGCCCAGTCAAAGTTCGCTTCAGTTTCGGCACGCGCAAAAAAATGATCGCGTTGGAATTCATTGGCACTCAAAACACTTTTTACTAAATTGGCATGCGTACCAACACTTTCTAGTTGGTGAGCGAGTGAGGCCGCGTCTTTAATAAAACACGAACCACCGGCGTACAAACTGTCATACAATCCCCAACCACCAATGCGGGGGTCTGATACTAAAATTTTGCGCACTTGTTCATAATTCATGTTGGGGAAATATTCACAGGTGCGACCAACTACATCGTAGGCATTAACAATTTTATTGAACAATAAATAATTGGCCAATAATTTTCCACAGGCCGCTTCGTAGGGATTTACTTCTAAATATTTTACATTACTGGAATCATAAAACCGACGATACACTTCGCGCATGACCACAAAATCCGCTTCGTTGTTAGCACCCACCACCACCCGATCCGGATGAATTGAATCTTCAATCGCTTTACCTTCTACTAAAAATTCTGGATTAGAAATAATTCCAAAATTTTGCACACCCTGATCTTTAAATAATTCTTCAGTCGCATCAATCATTTTAATTGGTACCGTACTTTTATTGACCACTACCAAACGTTTGGATTGCGCACCATCATTGCGCTTGGCCAAGGCCGGACCAATGTCACACACGGCTTGTTTATAATATGACAAATCCGCTTCACCGGTCGCACTTTCTGGAGTTGGCACACACATAAAAATCGCGTCCACACGGTGGGCAAATTCTTTCACTTTTTCTAGATCAGTAGTAAAAGTGATTCGGTCTTTGTTGCGAATCAAAAGTTCAGCCAAGCCCTCTTCGTGTAAACAGGATTGAATGGTGTCACGGTCAAGCGAGGATAATTTTCGGACTTTTTCCGCGTCCACATCATAGACCAGGGTTTGATGGCCAGAATCAGCCGAAACTGCAGCTGAGCAAGCGCCGACAAATCCGCCACCTACATAAAGAATATTCATATTATTTTTTGCGGATCAAATATTGATCTTCAGCTACAACCACATCAACATTATCAGCCAACATACTATCAATGGCATCAAAAATAGTATGTACAATCGGATGCTCGTGCTGATTAAAACTGGTGTTAATCAGACAAAGGTCGCCAGTTTTTTTATTCCACCCATCCACTAAATCAAAATACAGTGGATTGTCAGTCCGTTCAATTATTTGCGGACGGGCAGTTCCATCTACATGCACTACAGCTGGAGAATTAGTTTTCATTTCTGGAGTACAATCATAACACTCTGTCATGTACCGAGTGGTTAAATGACTTTTTTCCCAACCCACAAAACAACGTGGCGCTAATTCTGCGGTAGTGACTGGTGCAAACGGCATAAATTCACTACGGTGCATGCGTTTGTTCAACCAATCATTAACCGTGGCGTCGCGAGCATGGTAAATCACACTCCGATTTCCCAGAGCGCGCGGACCATATTCCATTCGGCCTTGAAACAAACCAATAATCGTTCCCTTTTCGATCAAATCAAGCGTGATACTAACTAAAGCTTCGTGTTCATATGGTTCAAAAACCACCTGGTTAGCATATTTGACTTTGGCCGCTTCAATATCTTCGACCGTTGTACCAGTACCCAAGTACACGTTAGACATTGGCTCAGGTCTGAGACCGCGTTTTGCCAAACTCAAATAACAAGCCCCGACAGACAAACCGCCATCACCCATGTGCGGGAAAACATATAATTCTTTTACTTCTGACAAGGCTCGAATTCGTTCGTTTAATTTTACATTAGCAAAAACTCCGCCAGCACAAACCACTGTACTAATATTATTTTGACGGGCATGATACGCAATGTACTCAGTAGTCACTTCTTCAAAATGTTTTTGCGCCGCAGCCGCAATATCTTCGCGAGAAAAAGACTTAAGCGCTTCTTTTAATAATTCAGTTTGTTCGTAAAAAAACGGCTTATAATATTTTCCAATTTGACCTAAAACCCGTCCGTCTTTAAAACTAATCATTTCTCGCATCACTTCCAAACACTT
Source organism: Candidatus Magasanikiibacteriota bacterium (assembly GCA_031973355.1). GTDB lineage: Bacteria > Patescibacteriota > Patescibacteriia > Magasanikbacterales > UBA922 > 2-12-FULL-41-16. The sequence continues at coordinate 36,495 of DALYDF010000004.1, read as the reverse complement.
GGTCGGGTCACCATAAGCAGCCAGACCAGTAACCTTACCTTCATGGCGATGTGGTTTAAAACCAAGCAATTCAGTGATTTGTCCGTAAAAAAAGCCCAGACTGTCCCATGTGTAATTGCAGGAAACTTCTTTTAACGTTGTACCTTCACCAATACTTACACTACCACTCCGAAAATTACCCGCAGCATCCAAAGTAATAACCAGGGCTTTTTCATAAGGCGAGCCAAAAAAAGCGGCGGCGGCGTGTCCAGTGTGGTGATCAAAACTTTCGATTTTTTTATCTAAACCAAGTTTGGCCATTTCTTCGTCAAACTGCTGACGGCGCGGTATGGATCGTTCTACTTCTACTTGCACGCGTTCAAGCATAATCCGTTTAGCGTCTTCACCTTCAGCCGCAATTTCCACGGCCCGGGTAACGTATCCAAGCAATTGACTTTCGTGAAACCCATCATGCCAGGCATAGCTGACCACATCAATATCTTGAGAAGTAATTCCCGCAAAACGTAAACAAGCAGCGATAGACTGACTAGGAAAATTGTCATCCATTTTTATGCGACTAATCCGCTCTTCATTGATGGCAAATAAACACTTACCGTCTTTAAATAGTGCGGCACCACTATCATAACTGTTGTGTACTCCTAAAATGTACATATTGTTAATTTAAAAAATGTTTTTTTAAAATTACTCCGTAATCCTGGTCAAATAATTTTTTATAATGCGCAATTGATTCAACTACGGTAGGCAGACTTTGACTCAACTGAGCTTCTGCTTTTGAAACATTTAATGACATATTTTTTGGCCGCTTAGCTTTTAAGCCGGCTGTCTCAGCCAAAACAGGTTGACACAAAGCTTGGTCATGTTCAAAAACCTCAGCCAATTGCTTCCCAAATTCATACTTAGAAAGAGGGTCATGTCCCGCTAAATGTAGCACACCAGTTAGTCTCTTGTCTATTGCCAAAAAAAT
>DALYDF010000004.1:19255-35521 GCA_031973355.1 Candidatus Magasanikiibacteriota bacterium | reverse complement strand
ACCAAGATTGGCGAGAAAATTATGTCAGTAAAAAGAGGCACTTTCTTGCCCTGTTCCAGCTCACCCAAAATCCAGGCAGCTAGATCAAGCTTGGGTAAAAGATTAAAGCCAAAAAAATTTGTTCTAATAATTAAACTTTGAGCATTGGCCTTTAAAACCTCATCTTCCGCCCGGATTTTAGTCTCACCATAACAATTAATTGCCTGACGCTGATCAGTTTCACTATAATTCCCCTTTTCACCGTCAAAAACCTGATCAGTAGAAATAAACACAAAATAAGCCGAAGCTTTGGCCGCAGCCTTAGCTAATTCAGCGGTGACTAAAACATTTAAAGCTTCAGCTAATTTTGGGTCAGATTCACACCCATCAACACTGGCATAGGCCGCGCAATGCACAACAATTTCGGGCTGATGTTCAGCAATCAAATTGGCCGCATTACCAGGAACCAATAAATCAGACTGAATAATTTTAATATTCTTATTCTTAGAGTTGATTGAGTTGTGCCCAATTACTCCAATCGCTTCAAAATGACTAGGTAGTTCAGCTAAAAAATTTGCCCCAAGCAAGCCACTGGCACCAGTCACTAGAATTTTACGCGGAGTATCCATAGATTTCAAAGTTTCAGGTAGTTTACCTATAAATAAGGACCCTAGCAAGACAGGCTTGAAATAAAGGCGGTTTTGTGATACGCTCTTTGGTCCGCTGCGCTTTGGCCCAAGTGAGGCTTTAGTGTGTTGCGGTGTTACACGTGAGGTAAAAGATGAGTCTACATCCAGATTACGTAGCGGCCATGGCGGCCAGCTACGCCAACCAGGAAGGCGGGATCACGGTCCCGGCCGACAAGCTGAACGGAATCGTCGAGATCCCCCTGGGCTTCCAGCCCCTGGGCATCTCGGTCCGGTTCCCGCCCCAGGGACACGACGAGATCGCGATCACCGACTACTTCGCGCCTGCGATCTGCACGGCTTCGATCAAGCGCGACCAAAAGGGCCTGCACTTCGCCGGCTCCTGGATCCGCGGCGTCAAGCACGGCACCGACTCGGTCCGTCTGTTCTCCGGGAAGCCGAGCTTCTCGGACAGCAACCGCGCGCAGGCCATCGCCTGGCTGCCCGACGGTCGACTGGTCGTCACGCGGAACGGTGAGCGAGAGATGTTCTTCCTCCGCTCGCCCAGCACGCCCGGCGGCAAGTGGGAGCTGGACGAGCGCCAGCGCCTGCCCGGCGATGACAGCTGGATGGTCCAGTCGATGAGCTACGACACCAGCCGCAACGTGCTCTGGGTAGTGGAATCGGATCGGGCCGAGAGCAAGAAGACCCAGGTCTTGTTCTACGTGCCCAACTCCTCTTCGTTCGTGTTCGAGGGCATGGGCAGCATCGTCGAAGGGAAGCTCGATGGCTACTTCTACGGCGTGGACTGCCGCCCGCAGGACATGACGCAATGCCTGATCACTGACTTCCGCTGCCCGCTGCCCAAGGGCATCTACCGCCGCGGCGATGAGGCACCCCTGATCAAGGACGTCTGGGGCACTGGCCTCTGCTTCCTGACCGACGGCTCCGCCCTCGTCACCCGCTACGGCCAGGGAGCGCCGGGCTTCTTCAACGGCCTGCCGGGCGCACTCATCTACGTGCCGGCGCACATGTTCAACAGCTAGGCCCTCTGCGCTTCGCGCGCAAGGACCTGAGGGAGCGGCGTACACACGTCGCTCCCCTCACTCATTTAGGAATTACTTTAGGTAGTTAGTAAATGAGTGAGTTGATCTTCTGATTTTAATAAATCCCTGTGATGATTAAAATCGTACCAATGGTACCCAAAGCAATACCAATCCATTCTTTTTTTCCAAACTGATCGCGTTCTTTAAAAAGAAAAAGTCCCATTAAGACTGTACCAGCTGAATAGACAAAGGCGTGGATAGGAAAAACCAGGGCCGCGGGCGCAATTTTTAAAGCCCAATACATTCCCGCCAATGAACCTAGGGCTCCGACTGACAAACCTAAATATAAAAAAGATTGACGTAGATAAAAACGTGGCCAATTATTTTTTTCTAAAAACCGAGGCAGGATTGAACCAACCAAAGCACCTAAATACCAAGAAAATAAAAATTCTGGTAAGGGAACGCCAGTACTGGCAAAATATTGAGTTAAAAAATCCACTAAACCAAGGACTACGATAAATCCGGTCACATTAATTAACCACGAATTACTTGATTTTTGGTTTGTAGATTTTTTTCCAAAAAATAAAATCGCACTTAACGTTGCGAGTGTTCCGGTTAACGTTAAAAATCCCGCCACCGTGCGCGGATCAAAAAATTTCCATTCACTTAAAAAAATTGCCGAGGCCGTTAACGTAACCACCTTAGTAAGTGGGAAAAATAAAATAGTTTTAGTTAGTCCTTGATTTAAGGCACGCAAAAAAACCCAGGCACCCAAAGCATTAACAATACCAATAACAAAAATACTGCTGTGCCAATCCAAGGTTCGGTAAAAAAGCGCGGCCAAACCAGCCAAAAACGCGGAAATTACGTACAAATACGTAATCACCGTACTGGCTGATTCTTGATGCAATAATTTTTTATTACAAAATTGAAATAAAATCGCCGCTCCCACACTTACAATTAAAGCCGCAACAATCATAAGTAAGAATTAAATTACGTGGTCTTCTTTCAAAGACTTAGTGTAGCCTTCATTCCTCTTAAATTTAGCATTAATGCCTGCCCATTCCGGATGTTCTTGAACAATTTCTAGAATCCGCTCAAAACCAGGATAAACTGGCTCAACCGCCGCTGCTTCAATAATCAAACGGATTAAAGTAAAATCTTCTTCTGTATCCAAAGTCCAACGCTGTTTGGAAAGGTCAGTGGAATTAGTAATATTTTTTTGCGGAAAAATATTAGGGTTCTTCCAAATATACGGAGTAACGTGTTCGCGCTCAGACTGAAGCGCGGCCTCTTGCCAGGCTTTTTGTAATGTAGAAAAAGCAAACACCTCAGTATCCAAACCATCAGGAAAAGTTGGGGGTTGGGTATTGCAAACATAGGCGAACTTTGGATGCTCAGACACATACTCTGCGACCACACGGTCTAACACTTGATAATCAGCCAAAGGACAATCACCCGTAATTCGCACTACTACCTCAGCCTCAGCTGCCACAGCAGTTTGATAATAACGATCAAGCACGTCATTTACACTACCACGGTAATATTTAATTCCATTAGTTTTAGCCCACTCTGCCAAGACATCATCAGCTGGGTCAACCGTAGTAGCTAACCAAAATTCCGTAACTTCCTTAGATGATTTTAGGCGATCAAAAACATGGGCCACCATTGGTTTACCTAAAATCTCTTTCATCATTTTTCCAGACAAACGAGTTGAACCCATTCGCGCCTGAATTATACCCACTATTTTCATATTATAATTCAATCACACGACCTTCGGCCGCTGAAGTTTTGGCCGCACTAATTAATTTGATAATTTCACTACCCTTTTCTATTGGGGTTACCGTTGATTGGTGATTTTTAACCGCCATTAAAAAATGTTTTAACTGCTCGATATACATAGCATTCAAATCATAATCTGATTCAAGCGCGAATTCTTGAGGTTCAGCATCAACAACTTTGAGTAGGACTTTTTTTTGATTAACGTCCCACAAAATAGTTCCATTTTCCCCAAAAAATTCATAATTCCGCTGATAAAAACGCTGCACATAATCTAAATGAATTTCTCCGATTACTCCGCTTTTAAAAACTAAAATAGTTTCGGATACGTCTTCCACATCAATTTCCAAATTACTAACTTTATCAGCAAAAGAAACTAATTTTTTGACTGGTCCCAAAAACCAAGTTAAATAATCAAATTCGTGAGAATCAAGCAAAACGCCGCCACCCAATTTTTGATTAGCACTGTACCCATGACGGTAATCTTCCCACGGATGCCAACTAGGCAAATACTGGCCAAACTGGCAACGAGCTGAAAGAATTTTACCAATCGCATTTTTATCTAAAAGTTCTTTCATGGTTTGAAAAAGCGGATAAAATTTCCAATTACTACCCACCATAGTAATTAAATCTTTTTCTTTGACCAATGTAATTAATTCTTCCACCCCATTCGTGTTATGCGAAAGAGGTTTTTCCACAAACAAATGACAGCCGTGCGCAGCCGCAAGCTTGGCCTGTTCCAAATGATAAATTGATGGCGAACATACAAAGGCAATTTCTGGAGAAAACTCAGTTAGAGCCTGGGCTACATCCGAAAATACCGGACAATTAAATTCCTCACGCAAAGCCGTGGCGCGTTCAGTCTGGACTTCCACCATAGCCAGTTCATGACCCGTTAGACTGATACTATTTCGCAAATGTCTTTTACCAATTGAACCACCACCAATGATTAAAATTTTGCTCATAGCCTAGCGATTAATTTTTAAATACAGATCAAACCGCTTGTCTTTTAAAGAAGGAAAACTTTTTCTAGCTTCTTGAACCAGGTTTAAATCAAGATCAATCACTTCGATTCCTTCTGCAGTCATTTCCCTAATTTTTTCACCACGCGGTCCATACACTGACGAATAACCTGGGTATGACAATTGATTGCCACTTCCCACCCGATTTACTCCAACTACAAAACTTTGAGTGTCCAAAGCTCGGGCCCGAAGCAGAGTTTTCCAATCTTCAATGCGAGCGGCTGGCCAATTAGCAATCACAAATATCAAATCGACTTTTTGTTTTGCCAACGCCTCAAATAAACCAGGAAAACGCAAATCATAACAAATGACTGTTGCCGCCCTAAAGCCATTAATTTTAAAAATTGGTAATTTATTTCCCGCTGACATAGCCTTGTGTTCTCCGGCAAAAGTAAATGGATGAATTTTTTGATATTGACTGAGAATTTTACCAGTTTTAGAAATTACCAAAGCTTGGTTGGCCGCGGAATGCTCACTGTTTTTTTTCATTCCCAAGCCAATAATAATTCCAACCTGATTTATACGCGCTAATTTCTTGAAAAACTCAATTTCATCTAAACTACTATATTTTTCTACACGCAAAGAAAAACCAGTTAAAAACATTTCTGGAAAAACCACCAAGTCAGCCCCTTGATTGGCCGCTTTTTTAATTGCCAGAATGGCCTGGTCACGGTTAGCGGCAGGATTTTCCCAAGCAATATCCAGCTGGGCCAAAGCAACTTTTAAATTCTTTTTAGCTAATCCGGATTTCATTGGTTTAATTATACTTTCGAAATACCGGTTTGATTGCTTCGCCGACCAAGAACTTGCCTGGATTTTTATCAGCCATTATTTTTTTGTAAACTATCATGACTTCATCCATCACTTTTAAGGTCTTGGTAATTTCTGCGGCTTTGTGTGAATAAGAAACTGGAAAAGCACCCTGAAACAAAAGACCGCGCTTAATTGCTTCTTGTAAAAAAATAGTTCTCAGTTCCATTGAAACTACACCAGCTTTGTCTTTAAAATTCATAATTAAGTTTGGAGCAAAACCAAGCACTTCTACAAAACCAATTAAACCATGTTTTTTAATAAGTTTTTCCATTCCGGTTTTTATTTGTCCGCCCATTTTCCACAGATGAGCCTGAACCTTTTTCTTTTGCATTTCATTAATTGTGGCCAAGGCCGCGGCAATAGCCGTGGTTTCAGCGCCATGAGTAGTGGAGATCAAAAATACTCGTTCTTTTTTATGCTGAATTCCACCACGCTCCATGATTTCTTTTTTTCCACCTAAAACTGCCAAAGAATAGCCATTAGCAATCCCCTTTCCATACGTAATTAAATCTGGCTTTAAACCGTATTTTTTTACAGCACCCAGCAAGTCCCAGCGAAACCCCGTGATCATTTCATCAATAATAAAGACGGCCTTATTCTTTTTAGTCAGAGTTTCAATTTTTTTCAAAAAATTTCCAGTTGGCTCAACCATGGTCACCGCCTCCAAAATCACACAAGCAATCTGGTTGGGATATTTTTTAAACAAAGCTTCTAAACTGGCGTAATTATTATACTCAAACGTTAACGTTAAATCTTTAATTTCTTGCGGAATTCCAGCATCACAAGCCGTGGTACCAATAAACCAATCATCAAAACTAAAAAACGGCTGGCTCTTGCAAACCGCAATATATTTACGACCAGTGTGCGCCCGGGCCAATTTGGTCGCGGCCGTGGTTACGGTTGAACCGTTTTTAGCAAATTTCACCATGTCTACGCCTGGTAATAATTTTGTCAGCCGATCAGCTAGTAAAAGCTCAGAAATGTGCGGACGACCAAAATTAGTACCTAAGTCCATTTGGTTTTTAACCGCCTGATTAATTGCCGGGTACGCGTGACCCAATGACACCGATCGCAGCCCCATGCACCAGTCTAAATATTTTTTGCCATCATCACACCACACATAAGCCCCCCGCCCTTTAACCGCGGCTTTTGGGGCCAGGGCTGGAAACTGGTCGTCCCCTTTGGAATAGGTGTGGGCACCCCCAGGAATAAGATCATGACGACGTTTAAGCAGACTAGCCAATTGAGATTTCTTAGAAACAGGCATAGTAAATAATTAATAAAGGTATTCTAGCTCTTTGTTAACACTGCTGTCCACTCCTACAAATTTCTGAAAAACTCCATATTTCGAAGGTCATTCTGCAAACCGTCTTTTTTAGGCACTTCAAAAACCAATTGAATGTGCTGATCTTCTGCAATTTTTGTTAAAATATTTTTTATCCACTTAAAATCCATGTTTGATTCCCACAAATTTCCATGATTTTCACTGGGCTGATTACTATCTGTTCCAGAAATTTGAAAATACCGCGGTTTTAAAGCCTGTAAACAATCAGTAATATACTCTTTGTAATCTAAACCCTGATAATTCGCCGCCGTGACCGCTTTTTCCAAATCAAAGCAAATTGACGTATGTTCTTTAATTTTTTTTAAATCAGATAATTTTTGCCCAAACACAGCGACCCCAGCTAAATCAAGGCCAGGCATATTTTCAACCACAATTCGTGGATCATCAATTTTTTTAAGCTCAGGTAAAAAACTTTCAAACGTATGTTTTTGCCCTGGATGAATAACAATTAGTTTAGAACTAAAATAATCAGCCAAACGCAAAGTAGTTTTCCAAATCAGTAACTGTTCTGGCCCAAGTAAAAATTCATGAAAACCTTTAGTATTAGCATTGTGAATACTAATTGGAATTCCCAGCAAAGTCGATAAATGTTCTTCCGCAAAATCCACCTCTGGATTATTATATAATTCAATGAAATCAATTTTTTTTTCTGCGTATAAAGACGCGGCGGTTTTAAACCAGTCAATATTATTAGTCCAAATTTTTAAACCATAGAGAATCATATTTATTTATTTACCAGATCCCAGGCCAGTGGCGTACCGCGTTTAATGGCGCGAGTGGCGGTTTTACCCATTATTTCATCGTAATGACAGGTTGGCATTCCAATTGATGGACGGATAGAACGAATATTTTCCGGAGTAAAGGCTTCGCCAACCTTAATGTCTGCAACGGCAAACAATGAACGGCGAAAAAATTTATTTTGCTCTTCTTTGTCACTTTGGCAACCATAATGAACCTTACCTTTCATGGTTTCAATGCGGCGAATGGTTTGTACCATGTGCGTCCATTCTTGTGGCTCCAAAGAAAACCGGGCGTCTGGCCCACCCAAACTTCGATCCATGGTAAAATGTTTTTCCAAAACAACGGCCCCCATGGTAGCGGCCACAATCGGAATTTCCGTACCAATATTATTGTCAGAAAAACCAGCTGGCACACCAAAACGACCAGGAATATCAAGCATGGTCTGCAAATTCATTTCATTAGCTTGTGGATCATCAGAATACGCAGTTACGCAATGTAAGAGCACAATTTCTTTGGCCCCATACTTTCGAAGGACGCTCAGCGAATATTCCACTTCTTCTTCAGTGGCAAAACCCACTGACATAATAATTGGCTTACCTGTGGCGGCAATTTTTTTCAACAATACGTAATCAGTGGCCTCGTAGGAAGCAATTTTATAACAGGGCACACCTAAATCTTCCAAAAAATCAACGGCCGTAGGATCAAACGGCGTAGAAAAAAACACCACTCCCAAATCCTCGGCAATTTTTTTTAAATCCGCCTGCCATTCCCAAGGCGTATAAGCAGTTTTATATAAATCATAAAGCTTTTGCCCTTTCCATAAATCAGGATTGTCTTTCCCTTTTACAAAAAACCACTCTTCATCAGAGTCTATCGTCATGGTATCTGGAGTATAGGTCTGAATTTTAACCGCATCCACTCCCGCTGCAGCGGCTGCTTTAACCATTTCCACAGCCCGGTCATATTGTAAATTATGATTACCTGACAGTTCAGCTACCACAAAACAAGGCTCACCTGGCCCAATGACCCGAGGTCCACGCGGAGTCATAATAGTTAACGGTGGCACACGATTAAGGTCGGACATACGCGCCATTATTATATAAATAATTTCGGGTCATAATTGGACTCTGGTCAGTAAAATGAAAAATACTGCCCGCGGCCACGGCCATGGCTCCCAAATCATAAGCTTTTTTATAATCAGACAAGCTTCCCACTCCACCATGAGCAATAACTGGCACATTAACCGCACCAACGACAGCGGCAATTAAATTCAAATCCAAACCAGTCATAGTGCCTTCACGATCAATAGTAGTAATCATTATTTCTCCAGCTCCGCGATCACTAACTTCTTTTGCCCATTCTACCGGGTGCCGACCAGTCGCTTTAGTCCCCCGATGAGAAAAAACTTCTGGCTTACTATTACCATCATAACGAACATCAATCGAGATCACAATAGTAGACGATCCAAAACGGGCCGTGGCCTCATTAATGAAATCAGGATTTTCCAGAGCCGCGGTATTAATAATTACCTTATCCGCGCCGCTGGAAATAGTTTGGCGAATATCTTCACAGGTTCTAATTCCACCGCCAACCGCCAGTGGCATAAAACATTCTTCAGCCACCTTAGTAATAACCGAACGAAGTGCTTCTCGACCTTCGGTACTAGCCGTAATATCTAAAAAAATTAATTCATCCGCGCGCATATCATTATAAACCCGGGCAGCGGTAACCGGATCACCCACATCACGATATGCGTCAAAACGAACGGTTTTAATCATCCGTCCGTCTTTTAACAAAAGCGTGGGAATAATACGGTGCTTTAACATATTAAGCCGGATTCCAATTAACAAAATTAGCCAAAAATTTTAAACCAAACTTTTGACTTTTTTCCGGGTGGAATTGAGTGGCCACAATATTTTTTTGCGCAATAATCGCGGAAAATTTAGTGCCGTAGTCGCAGGTAGCGATGGTAAATGGATCTTGGGCTGCGTCCAAATAGTAACTATGTACAAAATAAAAATCAACTTCTTGGGGAATACCCTGAAATAAAACATGATCAGCGGTTTGAGTCACTGTATTCCAACCCACGTGAGGAATTTTAAAACCCTTTACTTCTGGCAAAGAAAACTTTTTCACGGCCACGGGAAAGTAACCAAGTCCCGCGTGTTGACCAAATTCTTCACTCGTTTCCGCGAGTAGCTGCATTCCCAAACAAATTCCCAAAAGCGGTTTTCCTTTTTTAAGAACTTCATTTTCCAAAACTGGCAAAAAATTATTATCTCGCAAGTGCGCCATGCCATCAGGAAAAGCACCCACGCCAGGCAAAACAATTTTATCAGCCTTCACCAAATCATTAGGGCTACTAGTAACTACAATATCTGCACCAACAAATTCAAGTGCCTTGGCAATCGAATGCAAATTACCCATTTGATAGTCAACCACGGCAATCATAGATTAATCGATTATCCAATTTTTCTGATCTGGTAATTCTTCATACTCACCCAAAGATTGCAAAGCTGGATCAAATTTCCACGGTTTAATGGCGTGCCGTATAGCAATGGCATTAAACTCAAGCTCAGACAAACCCATCCAGTGCAAAAAAACATCCAAGCTTTTTGGACGCTTACCTTCCCACTCATTAACCAAAGCCAAACCTTGTTCGCGAGTCAAACGTCCGTTTCTAATATCGATTGAAGCCAAGTGACTCATGCGACCATAGCCGCGCTTAATAAATTTAAGATAATCTTGCACACCTTGAAGCATATCTTCAATTTTTTCGTAATTATATTCTGGTGGCACACCCTCAACTACATCGCCCTGCCATCCTAATTCTTTTTCAATAATCTCAACGTGTTTTTTTACATCCCATGGCTGATAACTTCCCAAACACACTGACCGACATTTAATACGCGCCAAATCAGCCCGCGCCGGATACGTGTGAAACTGTAAATCTTGCAAAGAAAAATTTGAAGCTCCGCCATAGGCCGGATCATTTATAAAACCAGCCATATCTTGGGCAGTCATACCCATATTTACAAACATATTAAACCTGGTTTCATCTACTTCTTCCTCACCATCATAGGCATAATAACTAGTGTACTCGGCCGAGGGCTCACCCCAAATTACCAACGGTACATTGTATTTAATGGCCATGTGCATAGGAAAAGCAAAAATACCGGTTTCTTGATACCAGTAAATATTTCCTTTGCGTTCCAGGCCCACGCGCATTAATTTTTTTACTAATTGCCAATTAGTGCGATACGATAAAAAATCTACACCCAATCGCTTTAACGTTTTTTCCCGATTGCGCAAAATCTGCGGACGGAGCATGTGATGATCGTAAGAAACCACCAGTGGTTTAAGCCCATAATCCCGAACTAACGTGTAAGCCTGGTACGTACTGTCTTTACCACCACTGTATGGAATAATACAATCATACGTGTACTTACCTTTATATTGGGCAATTAAATCAATAAATTCTTGATGTTTGGCTGCCCAATCAATTTTCTCACTTTTAATGGTAATGTTCCGACACGTAGTACAAAGACCTTGCTCGTTAAAAGCAATTGTTTCTTGAGTTTCAGGCATTACACAAGCCGAACATCTAATAAGATCACGGGGACTCGATACTATTCTGTCTTCCATATACATTCAATAAATAATTTAGGTTATGGCAAGACGCTGCATCCAAACCTGGTCATGGGCAATGTTTCCGCGTGTGTGCGCGTCTTTGTCAATTTTAAAAATTGTAAACCCGCATTTTTCATACACCCGCCGCGCGCTTACATTTTCCGCATCTACGCCCAAACGGATTTCTTTTAATCCTAATTCAGAAAAAGCAAAATCAGTAATCAGATTAGTAACTTCAGTGGCAATTCCCTTTCCCCAAAAATTAATTTCACCAATCAATATTCCCATGGTCGCAATTTTGGTAACCAAATCAATTGGTTCCAGTTTTACATTACCAATATGCTCACTAGTATCAATGGTAAATATTCCAAAAAAAAGACACTGCGGGCTGGCTGATTTTTCAGCAATATATTTTTCCAGATCAGCCACTGTAGCGGTTCTTGTTTCCAAATATTGATTTACCACCGGATCATTAAGCCAAGCAGCGTATTTTTCGCTGGCATCGACTTTTTCCAAGCTGCGCAAATAAATTTTCTGACCAGCAATCTGATATTTTTTTTCCGTAAAATCCATACGAAGCTTGCGGCCGGTTAATTTTTAAATTAAACCGAGTCAATTAAAACCTGCAATTCTTCTGGAGTCAGCCATTGAGTATTATTATTACTGGCAAAGGTAAATTCATTAGGCACCAATGGGTGTTCTTGATAATTCGCGTGTCCTTGCCAATCTTTACTATCAGGCAAAATCACGTAATGATTAGCCAACTGTTTGGTGCGCCGGGCCTCTTCAGTGGTAATTAAAGTTTCATGAAGTTTTTCACCTGGACGAATTCCAATTACTTTTACCTCACATTCCGGAGCCATGACGGTAATAAAATCTTGCAAACGCATACTTGGAATCTGCGGAATAAAAATTTCTCCGCCAAACATTTTTTCCAAAGCCATTAAGACGAGGTCAATTCCCTGATCAAGAGTAATCCAAAAACGAGTCATGTCTGGATGAGTCAACGTAACTTGGCCGGCGGATTTTTGTTGCTTAATAACTTCCACAATACTGCCACGACTACCAAAAACATTACCGTATCGAACCACACCCAGCTTAGTGGCACCACCAGAATAGGCGTTTCCACTAACAATTAATTTTTCTGCGCAAAGTTTGGTAGCACCGTATAAGTTGGCCGGATTAGCCGCTTTATCAGTGGAAACCAAAACCACTCGCTGAATCCCATTATCAATGGCCGCATCAATGACGTTCTTTGTACCAACAATATTAGTTTTAATGGCTTCGAACGGGTTATACTCCAACATTGGGACTTGTTTTAAAGCCGCAGCATGAACCACGAAATCAACACCAAAAAAAGCGCGGTGCAAACGTTCAGCGTCCCGGACATCACCCAAAAAAAACCGCAAACGTTCGTCTGGGTCAGGAATTTCCGCCTGCATTTTTGATTGTTTTAACTCGTCGCGACTAAAAATAATGATTCGACGTGCTTTAGTGTCAGAAAGAAGTTTACGAATAAATCTCTGTCCAAAAGAACCAGTTCCGCCAGTTACTAAAATTGATTTATTATCTAAAAATTCAAACATATTAATTATTTATTTTACCCTTTAGCAAAGACGATCTTAAACCGTAGTCTAGCAAAATTAAGCCTTTTTGGCAAGCTTAAAACAAGACCTAAGAAATCCACCGTTTTACCACCCCGTCCACCACAGTGAACAGTAATAAAACTAAAATAGTGCCGTAAAGTATCTTTCTAATCATAATTTAATTATACATTCCTAAAGCTTTGGATCTCGCGGAGGGATATGTTTGTAATTCTGTACATAATCAACTTCACCATTCTGCCCAAAAGGGTCAGTCGTTAAAACACCCCCATAATAAAAAGTATGTGAGGGTGATCGGTAATACGTTAATATTGACAAGATTACCACTGAAATCACCGCCGCGAATTGGCAATATTTTTTAAACCACAACACAGTAAGCCTTTCTAAAAAAGAATTCATATAATAGGCCCCAGCTATGGTTACAAGCGGTACCATTGAGACAAAATATCTAAACTTAGTAATTGGCCAAGCCGCGGAAATAGCAATATGAAAACCGAGCACCATTCCCAGGAAAGCGATTTTTTTTAATTCATCTGGAGACAATTTCCTAAGCCATTTACAAAAAAGTGCTTCGCAAAATAAAAGTAGAGCAGCACTGTAAAATACAGGTGTTAAAATAAACAACTGTCGATTAATATAGTAGGAATTATTTGGAAACCACGTGGTTAATTCAGTTTTAACTAATTGGAGATAGGTTTGAGATGAAATTAAATACCGTGTCACATCACCAGTAACCTCTTTTGAGACCCCAAGTTTATCCCACACATAATAGGTGTCAGCTGGAGGGAAAAAAGCTCCAAGCGTATAATGATTTCGAATAGCCCAGGGTAGAGAGCACAGCGCAATAATACTTAAAAAAAGCAGTGTAGAAAGAACGGTAGTTTTAAGGTCTTTTCTCTCAAAAAAAATCAGGTATACAAGGTAAGCAAAAATCAAAGTAATTGACTGTTGAACCACTAAAATACTTATCCCAGTTACAATACCTAAAGCAATCACTCTTTTTTTGCCAGTAAATTCCCAGGCCAAGTAAATAAATAGTAAATACAGAAAAGCTTGAAAAATATAAAAAGAACCGTTACCAGAAAAATCAATTAAAATATAAGAAAACAAACAACCCAAAAAAGCCAAACCACCCGTATGTTTGCCGCCTAGTTTTGCACCAACCAGGTACACTAAAGCCAGTACACCCAAACCTGAAATAAAAGAAAGAAAGGCCGTGGCGGCAAAGCCGTCTATATTTTTGACCCAAATTACCAGAGCACCTAAAATTGGCCACATGGGGTTATGGTCTAAATACTCCCCACCTTTTTCAGCCACCGAATATTCGTGAGGAATGCCGGAAATATAGGTAGTACTAACTTTAAAATCCCCTCTTTCAGCCAAAGACTGGGCGGCATTAGCGTATAAAAAGTTATCATGAAAATAAGGTTTATTCCAAGCAATTGCCTGATACCGCGACACGACTGCAAAAATCAATAACGCAAAAATACATAGTTTAAAAAAAATATCTTTATATTTGTAATAAGTATTTTTTAAAAAATCCATAACTATGTTCAATTGAGTACTATTATATATAAAATAGTACCTTGCTCATCTGACATTGTCAAAACCAGAGACCACCACGCTAATCATATTGACTTGTCGAGAAAAAATGATAGAATACGTAAATTATATACTAGAATTCTTGACTTACAAAATATGAAAGGTTGTTTTCTCCTTCAGCGTCGCTTTGCCTACTTAGCCCACGAGATTGCCAAAGGACTAAAAGAAGAATATGGCATGACTGAATTTTGTGGGTACGTTTACCAACGCTCAAGTTATGATTTTTTGCGTTCCCAAACAGATATAAATTACACCACCCTTCTTCTAGATGAAGATGTACACAAACGATATAAAGAAGAAAAAATTGACAAGGAATACCTTACCTACCTTGAAAAAACCTATGGCATGCCTAATCTCTGGCCATTTTTGGCAGTTGACCGCGTGCTCATGTTTAATCAACTAGTGCGCGAATACCCGTATGCCGAACCTCCTTTTGACCACGAAACCATGCTCCGTCTTTTACAGGCACATGCCCGCGCCATTGAAACCATGCTTATCAAAGAAAAACCAGACTTTGTCTTTGCGTCAGTTATGGGTGGACTAGGAAGCCTTTTGATGTGGGAAATGGCTAAAAAAATGGGCATTAAAACCATTGCTATTTTACCAGCCTGCACAGGACCACGTTATATTCTCAGCGAAGATTATAATACGTTTACCTGGGCAGAAAAAAAATACGAAGAATATGCTATTACTTCAAACAAACAATTTAACAAAGCTCAAGAATTCTTAACTGAATTCCGCACCAAACCAAGAGCATATTCCAGTAATATCGCTAGTTCACTTAAAACCAGTAACCGTGCCAATCAATTTAATTTTTTAAAACCGAAAAATTTAATTCGATCAGTGCGTTGGTTTTCTAAAATTGTCTCTGAATACCCAACTCAAAAGAAAAATCAGGATTATTCGTATGACACCCGGCCTGGCTATTATTTAATTGACCACATTAAACGTAAAATCCGAAATGCCATTGGAATTAATGATTTGTACGATTCTTTTGACCCAAATGAAGACTTTGCGTTTTTCCCATTACACTATGAGCCAGAGATTGCCCTTTTATTGCAAGCACCGTGGCACACCAATCAACTTAACGTTATTACTCACGTAGCGCGCTCGCTTCCGGTTCACTACAAATTGTACGTCAAAGAACACCCCGTAATGGCCGGCTTCAGACCGCGAAGTTTTTACAAAGAATTAAAAAAGAATCCAAACGTCAAGCTTATTAACACGAGTATTAGTAGTTTTGACATTATCCCCCACGCTAAACTCATCACCACTATTACCGGAACCGTTGGCTGGGAAGCGACTTTACTGAAAAAACCAGTAATTATGTTTGGTAATCAATTTTACAAGTTTTTAGACATTGTAAAAAAGTGCGCCACACCAAAAGATCTGCCCTACTTAGTTAAAGAGCAATTAGAAAACTTTAAATACGATGACGCCGCAGTTGAACGCTTTTTAGAGGCAATTTTGGATGACTCCACACTCATTGACTTGCCTTATCTCTGGGAAAGTGAACCTGACCAACAGAAAAAACGAATTGGTTTACAGCCAATTGTCAATTTGCTCGCGGAAAAACTTAAGCTCACCAAGTCGACCAACTAATTAACGAGTTTTGGCCGGCGAATACGTCTTTTTTAATTCCCGCCACATTTGCAACCAAGTCTGCCACGGTCCACGCGTAAAACGCTGACCAATTATTTTTATTGACAAAAAATACACGATTCCCAAAAGCACCAGCCAGGCGCTCACAATAAGCGGATTATCTTGATATTTGGATTGAGTGGTATAAATTGGTAAAGCTACCACCAGGGTTGCTCCCAGAGCACCACTTAATGTTAGAAGTGTAGGTAAAAATAAAGTTCCACCTAACTTTAAAATTGATTTAATACACACGAGACTAATAATAGCCAATACAATCCAAATCAAAGCCACGGCCCAGGCCACCCCATTTACTCCTAAAAATTTGATGCCAAAAAAAATCAAGGGAATAGAAATTAATAATTGAAAAACGTTTAATTTTAAAGTAATGTCTGGTCGACCAATACCATCAAAAATTGGTTTGGTTACTGTAGCAATACT
>DALYDF010000004.1:16577-19245 GCA_031973355.1 Candidatus Magasanikiibacteriota bacterium | reverse complement strand
CGTCCATTGTGATCCAAGTAAGGTATTTACGATCAAACCACCTTCAGCCAAGAACAAAAAAAATATCGGGATGGTTAGACCAAGCATAATATCTAAAGTCCGCAAAAAATTGTCTTGTAGTTTGGCATTTTCATCTTGAATTTCCGCGTATGCAGAGAAGCCCACTTTATTGATAATGGTAAAAAATGGCGACACCAAACTAAAAGAAAGATCACGCGCCTTGGTATATAGACCCAAACGAGCCGAATCAAGCATGCGTGCTACATATACTGATTCTAAAATTCCCAAAATATACCCTACAATATTTTGCCCCATTGCCCATTTACTATAACCCAAAAGATCTTTAAGTTTCTGAAATTGAAAAGAAAGATGTGATCTTCCTGAACTAAGCACATAGGTTATTACCACGCTCACAAAATACCGAGTAATATGTCCAGCCAATAAACCCCAGACTGAGGCTTCAATAAAAATTATCCACAAAAAAGCCACGGCAATGTAACCAATTTGGGAGAGAATATCTCGTAAAAATATCTTATGGTATTCAAAATCCTTAAAAAAATAAATCTGATGCCCATTTCCTAAACTACTGATAAAAATAAGCCAGGCACCAATTTGAATGACATTAGTAAAATTTTCAATGTGAAAAAGTCGAGCGATAAATGGGGCGGCCAAAAAAATTCCCAAGGATAAGCCCAATGATTTTAATAAATTAAACGTCCACGCCGCATCCAAATAAGCGGCTGCTACTTCCCGCGGACGCTGCAAAAGTGCTTTTTCAAATCCCGGGGCAGTCACCATGTCAAAAAACCCAGTCACCATAAACAGCACGGCAATAATTCCATAATCCGATGGTTGCAAAAAGCGCGCCAAAATCAAAAAAGTAAGAATGTTTAATACTTTTTGAATAATATTATCCAATAATAGCCACTGAGCACCTTTAAACGCTCGTGTGTATAGTCCTGGCGGATTAGGATTTTGATCGGTCATAAATTTTTCTCATTTCTTGATAAATTTGACCAGTTTGCCATTCATGGTCAAAAGATTGTGAAAAAATTCTCTGGTAACAATGAGCCGAAAGTTGAGCCCGTTGCTCTGAGTGGGCTCCCAATTCTTCGATTTTTTCCGCAAGTACATTAGTATCACGGTACGGAAAATATAAAGCAGATTCCCCGGCAATCCAGGCCAAGCCCGTATTACCCGGTAAAATCGACGGAATACCAAAGGCCATTGCGTACAAAAGAGAGACAGAAGTACCTTCTGGACGCCAATCTGCTTGGATAAAAATATCCGCTTCTTTGTGCCACTGGTATAATTCTGCTTTTGACATCCAACCGGTTAAAATCACGTGTTTTTCCAAACCATATTGTTTGATCATGTCCCGCACTTGCGGTTCTTCTGGGCCACTACCACCTAAAACCAAACGAAACCTGTCTTTACAAATATTTTTTTTATTTTTTCTTTAGGTATTCATATACCATTATCAATTATTTCATATTTTACTTTATTTTTTACTTTACTAAAACCAGTTAACAATACATCAAAGCCTTTGCCTGGTGCCATGCGACTGGAAAAAAACAAAGTAATTAGACCGCTTTGTTTAAGACGCTGACGATAAGAATTTTCCGTAATTCCATTTTCTGTCATGATTTTCTTTAAATCAATCAAATCACCAGTTACTAAATTACTCGCTCTTTTTCTTAACCCAAAATTTTCATACAAACCCCGGTACATTGGGCTAATAAAAGCACACAAGTCAAGACCATTAGCTATCGGCATACCCACATATCGTTCCAATATCCACCGAACCTTCTTTTTTATTTTTTTAAGGATTGAAACGGCCGGTTGAGAAAAAAGCGATGATTGATCTTCTGGCCAACAACCAAGTTCACGGTTAAAAAAAGCCGAAACAGGTACAGATCCGCCAAGACGACGATACAAGCCAGCGCCATATAAAAAAAAGTGACCATCAAGTTGAAAAAAATCTGCCTGGGCACTGTATTTTTTTAAAATTTTATAAATCCCCTTTTGAATGCCGATTAAGCCAGAAGCAGAAATATTTTCTTCAATAAGTTTATAAGGTAAAGAAGCTGGATAATCATTACCTGTCGAAAAACAGGTAATGACGGTCACTTCATTTCCCAATTTCTGGAGAGTCTTAATCATCAAATCAAACTCTTCAATTGAGCCACCAGAATTCTTAAAATTAAGCTTGGAAGTAATGAAAAAAATACGCATAGTTGACCTAAGATTAGCACTTTACTAGGTCCAAAGTCAAGCTAAAATTCAGTTGACAGACAAAGTCTCCTTACCTATACTATATGCAAATTAATAAGAATTATGGGAACTAAAAATTGCGTTTTTATTGGCGGCAAACAAATTGGTTCTAATTGTTTAAAAGCCTTGGTAGAGCGTGGTATTCGTCCGACCCTAGTAGTGGCCAATCTTGATGACAATGGCGAAGATAAGAGTTGGCATGAATCTTTGATCAAAAACGCCCAGGAAAGAAACTTAGAAATCGTTCGCGATACAAAAGTCCGTGATCCAGAATTAATTGAAAAAATCCGAGCCCTGAATCCGGAAATTATTTTTTGCATTGGCGGGACACAAATTATTCCCAAAGAAGTTTTGGATATTCCAAAACTGGGAACTTTGAATATCCATCCGGCAC
>DALYDF010000004.1:15444-16567 GCA_031973355.1 Candidatus Magasanikiibacteriota bacterium | reverse complement strand
CCATTATTTTCCAGGAAAAGTTTGATATTGAAACCAGTGATACAGCCCGGACTCTGTATGATAAATTTACAGCCACCGGTACTAAATTATTTGCTGATTTCTTAAACCTTTGGTTAAGTGATCAAGAAATAGTCTCTCACGCGCAAGATGAAAGCCAAGCTACCTATTACCCCAAAGGACTACCTGGTGATGGGGAAATTGATTGGAATTGGAGCGGCGAACAAATTCGCAACTGGATCAGGGCCATGAGCTTTACCCCCTTTCCCCCACCAAGCATAATGATTGGAGACAAAAAATTTGTGATTGCTGAGGAACAGTTTTTTAAAGGGAATGACTAAAAATTATTACTACCTTCAAACGATTAGACAAGACCTTTGCCAACAACGCTCACCAATCACCACAAGCCCTCTGACCCTCTGCATACCCCCTAACTGACGAGGGTGTAATAACAGTATGTGCGGCGATTAAGGAGTTTTTTGCCAAATAAAATGGCCAGTTTATACTTGTGTCTTTCCACCCTCTTATGCTATACTATTTCTTAATTTAACTCAAAATACCTGACTTCGTATGAAAGCTGTTATTTTAGCTGGCGGTTTTGGAACTCGGCTAGGCTATGAAACCACACTTAGACCAAAACCAATGGTTGAAATTGGTGAAAAACCAATGCTGTGGCATATTATGAAAATCTATTCCTATTATGGAATTAATGAGTTTATTATTTGTTGCGGGTACAAAGGGTATCAAATCAAAGAATATTTTTCAAACTACCATCTTCACATGGCAGATGTAACTTTTGATTTACAAAATAATATAATGGAAACTCACCGCAATAATGCGGAGCCTTGGAAAATAACCTTAGTTGATACTGGTTTGGAAACAAGAACCGGTGGTCGGATTAAAAGAATTCGAGACTATGTTAAGGACGAAACATTTTGTTTAACATATGGAGATGGGCTTTCAGATGTAAATATCACTGAACTTATCAATTTTCATCGCAGCCAAAAACTTAAAGCCACAGTTACAGCAGTAAGAATGCCAGGCCGCTTTGGATCATTAAACTTGGACGGCGACAAAGTGACTAATTTTGCAGAAAAACCAGATGAAGGCGGCAGTAGAATCAATG
>DALYDF010000004.1:14883-15434 GCA_031973355.1 Candidatus Magasanikiibacteriota bacterium | reverse complement strand
CGGCTTTTTTGTGCTTGAACCAACTATTTTTGACTATATCGAGAATGATGCTACTGACTGGGAAAGACAACCACTGGAAAATTTAGCCAGACAAGGTCAATTAGCGGCATATTTGCATGATGGTTTTTGGCAGCCAATGGACACGTTGCGAGAAAAAAATTATCTTGAAGAACTCTATAAACTCAAACAAACACCTTGGTTAAAATGATAGTCAACACCCTTTTTTGGAAAGATAAGAAAGTATTAATAACCGGACACACTGGATTTAAGGGGTCGTGGTTGTCTCTTTGGTTACAAGAACTACAGGCCCAAGTTATTGGGTATTCACTTGACATCCCCACTGAACCAAGCCTGTTTGAACTTGCCGAGGTAGGGAAAAACATGGTTTCCATTATAGGTGATATACGCCATTACCCTTCTCTCGCAGCAGCTTTTGATCAACATAAACCCGAAATCGTAATTCACATGGCCGCCCAGGCCTTAGTAAAACGCTCGTACCAAGACCCGATTAAAACCTATTCAACCAACGTCCTAGGGACAGCCAATGTCCT
>DALYDF010000004.1:13584-14795 GCA_031973355.1 Candidatus Magasanikiibacteriota bacterium | reverse complement strand
AGAAGCTATACGTAACACACCCTCTGTAAAATCCGTAGTTGTGGTCACGACTGATAAGTGTTACGAAAATACAAGTGAATCATCACGACACAAGGAAACAGATCGTCTGGGTGGTTTTGATCCATATAGTAACAGCAAGGCCTGTGCTGAATTAGTAGTTTCTGCGTTTAGAAATTCTTTTTTTAATTCCAATGATTTTAAAAAACACGGGGTAGCCGTAGCCACAGCCAGGGCCGGAAACGTCATTGGTGGTGGCGACTGGGCAGTCGACAGGATTATCCCCGACTGCATCAAGTCATTTGTAAAAAACGAAAAATTATTTTTACGATACCCCGATGCTGTCCGCCCGTGGCAACATGTACTAGAACCATTAAGTGGTTATTTAAATTTAAGTGAAAAACTGTATAAAACAGGCCCTGAATTTGCCGAGGCCTGGAATTTTGGACCAAAGGAATCCGATGAAAAATCCGTAAAATGGATTGTGGAGCAGATGGCTCTAAATTGGGAAAGTACTGTAGGTTGGGAATCCGATAATCAACCCCAACTACATGAAACGCAATATTTAAGATTGGATTGCGAAAAAGCTCATAGTAGACTACTTTGGCAACCAGTTTGGGATATTAAAAAAACACTTGAGCAAACAACCGATTGGTATAAGACATTTTTTACCAATCCAAGTCAGATACGAGAAAAAACTGTTGCCCAAATAACGGAATATACTAATGAAGTGACGGAAGCTGAACCTGGGCAGATATTAAAATAATGCGTATGCGGATAGTTATTACTGGGGCACAAGGATTTGTAGGCACAAAGCTAGTTGCCCAGCTTGTAAAAGAGAACTTTGATATTATAGCGGTAAGTAAAAACCCGCCCCCAGACAAACCTCTGGCCAGCGTTGTGTACCACCAAGCCGATCTATCCAATCCTGCCGACCTTCTACCAAAGCAGCTTAAAAAACAGAAATTCATCCTTGTACATTTAGCGTGGAAAACTACCCGGGACAATCTATTCCAAACCCAAGCGGCCCATGTTACCTATTTAGCCGGATTACTGGACTACTGGAAAGACAAAGGATTATCTTACGTAATAGCAATCGGATCTGCGGAAGAGTATGGTCAGAAAACTGGCATTCTAAATGAGGAAATGGGGTCATCAGGATACTTTTCGCCATACGGTTGGGCAAAACAGGCCGCCTATGTTCTTACTAAAAC
>DALYDF010000004.1:0-13574 GCA_031973355.1 Candidatus Magasanikiibacteriota bacterium | reverse complement strand
ATGGTTTCGACCTTTTACTATTTATGGAGTCGGTCAAACAGGCCAGATGCTTATCCCTTACGCGATAAACCAAGCAATTAGCAAAAAACTAGCAAAATTTGGAGACGGATTACAGGAACGTGATTTTATACATGTAGACGATGTTATATCCGCACTTTTAGCTGGAATATTTAAACGCCCAAAAGGGTTTTACACTATTAACCTTGGTACTGGACAACCAACCCAGGTAAAAAAAGTCATCGAGTCAATTGCTGAGGAATTTCACGTCAAACCTTTATTTAAATTAGGGGCAATTCCAAAACAAAAAAATTCTCCGTCCGTACAAGTAGCTGACAACACCAAAGCCAAAGAATTACTGGATTGGAAACCAACTATTTCTGTAAAAAAAGGACTTTCTTTGCTGTACAAAAAATACAATAAATAGATTAAAATGAAACAAGTAACTATTCTAGGAGCTGGTCTTTCGGGGTTAGGTTGCGCAAATTCCTTATCAGAAGCACGTATTTTTGAGGCGCTACCCCATCCCGGCGGGCATGCGTATTCACACCCCATAGAAGGCGCTTTTTTTGATGAAGGAGCCCATATTTCGCATTCCAAAGACAAAAATTTTGTTGACTTAATTTGCCACCAAGCCAAACAAGTGGAGGAAATCAAACCAAGTAAAGTTGCCAATTATTGGGACACAAAGTGGATAAACTACCCTATTCAAAACCATCTCTACGCACTTCCGGCCAAAGAATGGCTGATGGCACTCAGCAGTTTTATCATAGCACGTCTAAAAAACAAAAAAGAAATTAATAACTACTTAGACTGGTGCCAAAACCAGTACGGAAATTTCCTTACTAAAAATTTTTACACCAAATTCACTGAAAAATATTGGCGCGTTGGAATGGAAGAATTAGCGACTGACTGGTTAACAGGAAGGCTCCTACCATCACAAATTTCAAACATCATCCTTGGGTCTTTTAAATCAAGACCCGAAAAACAAGCAGTTTTTACAACCTTTCGCTACCCGGCTACGGGTGGTTTTTTTAATTTTTTTAATTCCTTATACGATAATCATCCTATTCAATACAACCAACGCGCCATAGAAATTGACCTGGATAAGCGAAACGTGAGTTTTGAGTCTGGCCACAGCGAGTCTTTTGAAATAATCGCCAGCTCCATTCCACTTCCAAAATTAGTGACAATTATTAAACAGGCCCCGTCCTCCATACGTGAATCCGCGAAACTGCTGCGCCACACCCAACTCTTATGCGTCAACATACTTGTCAAAAAACCCAACCTAACTCCTTATCACTGGTTCTACATTTACGACAAAGAAATTCAAGCCTCGCGAGTATCCATCCCCAGTAATCTGGCTCCGCATTCCGTACCTCCTGACACAACGACAATTCAGGCTGAAATATTTTATAGAAACGATGAAACCATTGATTCTGTGGCCGCTTGCGAGCAAACAGTGCGCGATATGTCCAAAATATTAAAATTTAACAGTGCTGATGTAATTTCTGCCACACCAGTGCACGTTCCCTATGCCTACATAATATCTGATCACAATCGAGCCAAAGCAGTTGAACATATTACGGCTTGGCTAAAAGAACACAACATTTTCACCATGGGGTTATACGGAAAATGGAAATACATGTGGTCTGATGTTGCCTACCGGTCTGGCGAAGAAACAGCGAATGAGATAAAAGCGCTTAAATTATAATGTATGGATACTGAAAAAAAAATTACGGAAATAAGCCTTATTTTACCGGCGTATAATGAAGGGGAAAATATCACGACCGTATTAAGAGATTCGGTTGATTATTTGAATAAAACAAACCGGTCCTGGGAAATAATTGTTATTGATAATTGTTCCAGCGACAACACAGTAAAAACAGTGCTTAATTTCGCTGCTTCAGAAAATCGCGTAAGAATAATTAAACACGCCAGTAACCTTCTATATTCCGGTTCTTGCAACACAGGTATTCAAAACGCCACCGGTAAGTATGTAGCTATCATGGATTCAGACGGCCAAGCCACGGCCGAGGATTTAGAAGGTTTCATCTATAAACTAGAGAAAGAAGATGTTAACCTGGTGTTTGGATGGCGACACGATCGACATGACCCTAAGGCGAGACTAGTAATATCCTTCATTTTTAATATTCTTGGTAAACTGTGGATTCAATTCCCTTTCCACGACTTAAACGCTGGCTTTCGAGTATTTGACAGAAAATTCATTTCAGTTGCGAACATTAATTATCGAATAAACATGGTAAATCCTGAACTATATGTTCGAGCGAAGAAAGCCGGTCTAAAAATGACGGAAATAAAAATACAACACTTCGAAAGAAATAAAGGTAAAACCAGTCATAATTTTGTCAAAATCTGGAATATTTTTATACAAATAAATAAATATCTTTATAGTTTGCGTAAAGAAAGTAAAACCCAATCATGATGATTTGTATTATTTAGAGAAATTTTCTTCGCTACATCGACTGAATATCTGAACCTCGCTGTTACTATATACTTCACTAAGGCATACAGCTGAATTTTTTAAAGAAAAGTGAAATACCTCTTTCTCATACGGACCCACGTATACGTATTGCCAGTTATATTTTTCTAACATGGCAGCTGGGTTCTCCTGCCAGGCAAGCAATGCATTTTCCACAAACTCATCAATGTCCGGAGTAGCGCGAAAGGCTGAATTTCTGAAACGCCCTTCAGGCGTTTGATCCAACATGTAATCATGTAACAACGGTGCTACATAACTCTCAAATCTATAAACTTCTCCCGGGGCTGATTCATTTAGATAGCCAGTAACAGCGGCAGATGGTAGATAAACAAGACTGAACATTTCTCTTACTCGATCATCACCCGTATTGAATAATTTTGCAGCAATAATGTATCGTTCGACAATCTCTTGATTGGAGGCACTGGTAGCAAACGCAGTGGGCGGAAAAAAAACTTTATTCTCGCTAAAAAGCGAAACATTTAAGGTAGTGATGAAGGATGGGGAAAGGACTACTGATTCAGGAGTTTTGCGTTGCCGCAGCCAGGCATATGAATCTTCTAGTGACAACGGCAAGGTATAACGCCAAGCATTGTTTTTTACAAAGCTAATCTGAGATTGCACACCTCGGGCCACAATCAAACCACTACCCAGGATAATCAGCCCAACCAGCCAAGCATGCGCATGTCTCATACGCAGATGTTGGCCGTACTGACTTATTAACTCCTTAAAAAGAATAACGTGGGCTAAAAAAAGCATTAAGGCGAGAGGGTAGACTAAAAAATGCCAAGGCTGTGGCACATAACCAGTAAGAAGTTGTAGGTTCATCACTACAATAGCACTTAAAAAAAGTCCGGCAGCCATTAAATGGCGTGGGGATTTTATTGGACGCCACAATAACCAAACGGCAGCGGCCAACCAATAAACATATTGAGGAAGACGAGTTAAACGCAAGACTCTTCCCACCTCAAGACCGGTTCGCTCTTTTATATCAAGGTAATGCGGTAATTGGGAAATTTGCCAAAAAGAAATCCAATACCCAATCGAAAGTATGAGTCCGATAGCCAAAATATAGGCAATAGCTTTACAGACTGTTTTTTCACGGTAGACAAAAGACAGTAACATCAAAATTCCCAGGAATACTGATACAGCCACCCAATCGTAAAAATATGTGTAGAACAGAAAACCATAACTTAAACCAGCACATACATACCATATTTTGCGCGGCTGACTAAAAGCTACGATTAATAATAAAAAAAATAAAGTTAAGGGTATATAAGTCCATTCTGGTGAAAACATCCGATCAAACGGAAGTCTAGACTCAACTATCTGTGAAATGTAAGGCTTAAAGTACAATAAAAATCGTTGCACCTCAGACCAACTGGAAAAAGGTAGGAAAGAAATTAACTGACGCGTACATATAAACACAAGCCCCAAAAGCAAGGAAAATAATCCACTCTGTGTAAGAAGGTAAAGTATGGTAAAGAGTAATAAAAAAATAAGAGGTGGTAAAATATAGTCAACAAAAATCCACACTGGCTCTAGGCCAAAAAATCTCACAAAAAAACCAAACACTAGCGGACCTGAAGGTGGCAATAGTAAATGCGCGTCCCGGTGTTCAGCCAAAGAAGGATCGCGCTGACGCAGTGATTTAGCCGTCTCTCGAACTAACGGAGCATACACGGCGGCCTCATCCCAATCAGCCGAAAGCGTAACCGGATGATATATTTTACCTTCTTTGGACAGGCGCTGTTCAATAAAAAAATTTGGTAAACCGTATAAAGCAGATACAAAAAGTGCCCCAGCCAAAGCAATCAATGCCACTTTTAACCTCTCAGAAGAAAAAAAGGGGTTCATTTTAAATTATTTAACGGCATCGTGCCATTGATATAAGTAAATATTCTGGTTACTCGCAATTTCCTCTAGACCCTTAATAAAGGAAAGATCCCACTCTGGGTTGAGGTTTTTATCCCAAATAATATAGGAAACCCCGTAACTCCGCAAGAGTACTGCCATCTGCTGGTCAGTCGCAACTTTTTGGTATTCAGGAGTCAAAATAGCCAAAGTTTTTTCTCGCTCCGCCTTTATCCACTCGTCATTTCTGACCGCATGATATTGGTAGCGATAAAAATCTAAGCCTGACCAATACCCCTCAATATTTTCGTACAGACTACGGTATGCCGAGGCACCAGGCTCGGCCATCATTTTTTTAATATATCCAGAAAAATCTTGTCGAGTCTCGGGATTTAAATAGGTATACAAATAAAGAGTATCTTTAAATCGATTAAACGGGGTATTATAGGTGCCCGCAAATGAGCGCCAAAATAAGTCATGGTCAGTGTAAATATTCACCAATGTTTCATATGCACCAGCATCCTCAGCAGTCAAAACTGTTCCTGTAGTTTTTTCTTGATTCAATCGATCAAGTATGGGGCGATATTTCTGATCATGATGCTTAAAATCTAACGTTGTTAAGGATGAACGATATTGGCCAACAACAGAATTAACAAAAACCGCAACCACCACCACTCCAAACACTAACCAACGCTGTCGATTAGTTTTTAATAGAGGCCATAGCATGTAAAAACCAGTTACCACAGATAAAGGTACAACAAAATACCAGTAATAATGGGCGTATTGTACAGTTCGACCGGTAATGATTTGCTGATTAAGCGCAATCCAGCCAGCGATAATTAGTCCCAACAACAAAACATTATTAGTATCGCGACGTTGCCAATACACATAGAAAATAAAAAGGGTGCCTGTGGCCAACCCAATCAGACTCATAACAGGCTCATGACTAACCGATGACCACTGAAAATAGGCTAGCTGTTTTCCAGCCTCTGTGGTCATATATGTAAATAGCTTATACACATTATACGTACCCAAAGCCAGTCCAATTACCATTACTAAAGCTAATTGCTTACTTTTTTTATAATCGCGAAGCAACAAATAAAGACCCAACAAACAACCATTCAGTGCCAAAACAAACGACCATGCAAAAAAATAAACGTAAAAAATAGCGCCAAAAATTAGACCAGCGATAACGGTTAGTTTATTTGAACCGCTCTTGAGCGCTTTTGTTAAAACAGTAAGATAACTAAAAAAAACAATTGAACTAATATACGGGAACATGGCTCGACCGTATATATTAAAATCTGAAAAGAAAAAAGCTTTATTATAAATTAACGAATAGCCTCCAATTATCATAAGGGAGGTAGCCAATGCATATTTTCGATCATTTTTAAGCTGGAGTCCAAAAGAATAAATAATCAGAATTAAAGAAAAAACTCCCAAAAAATTATATATATTGTAAATAGTCACCACACTCACTGCCGGATAAATTCCCAATACTCTAAGCGGAGTAAGTAATACCCGCTCATTAAGCATAAAGAATGGATCTTGCCCCTCTTTCCCCTCACTTAAAATGGGATTACCTAGACCATGGCCTTCTAAAATTTCTTTAGCTCTCACCAAATAAAAATGTTCATCAGATCCAAAGTGAGCAATATTAATACCTTGGTATGAATCCTTAACAATAAAAGGGAAAGAAATGAGCGGATAAAAAATAACTAAAGTTAACGCCAAAGCCAGTGTTATTGCCAGCCAATGCTCACGTAGTAAAAAACCAATTTTTTGAAAAAATTTAGAGATAATAATGCGCATAAGTAATAAGAAATATCCCGATTAGTATAGTTTTTTGCCCTTTAGATGTCAAGTTTAGAGCTAATTTTAGCAAAATTTTAGCTTTTATCAGCGGCGGCACAGCTTGTCAGACTTATCCAGATGCGTTATTATGTAGGTATTCTTATATGCAAAAAATTACCAAAGTATTTACCAGACTTGATCAGCGCGGCCTATTTGTTGAATGCGTTAGCAGTTCTCAGAGCTGGAAAGCCGTTAATGCTGGTAAAATGCGCAAAAACGCAATCATGGGTAATCATTACCATAAAAAAACTACGGTTTTATTTTTTTTGCTTACCGGCACGGCTCAGGTAGCGGTAAAAAATGTGCGCAAGAAAAACCAAGCCAAACAAGTGTTTAGTTTGACGGCCAATCAAGGCGTGATCTTTAGCCCTTATGAAACTCATGCGATCACCTTTACGAGCACTGGCCAATTTATTTTATTAAAAAATCGCCAATTTTCTGAAAAAAATCAGGATTTATTTAGCGCACCCTTAACTAATTAGTATGATTGATCGAAAAATTCCGTGGTGGGAACCACAAATTAAAGCCCGTGAACATGAACTAGTGAGTGAAGTTTTATCTAGTGGATATGTAAATGAGGGGCCAGTGGCCTTTGCGTTTGAAGAAAAAATTGCCACCCTCGTAGGTTCGGCTCACGCCATTACGGCTACCAGTTGCACCAGCGCGCTATTTTTGGCGCTCAAAGGATTGGGTGTTGGTCATGGCGATGAAGTAATTGTTCCTGACATGACTTTTATTGCTACAGCTAATGCGGCCAGCTTATGCGGCGCCACCCCAATTTTAGTTGATGTAAATCCCGATGATTTAACCATGAGTATTCCGGCTTTACGCGCTGCCATTACCCCGCGCACCAAAGCAATTGTTCCGGTTCATGTCACTGGTCGAGCAGCCAACATGGTTGAGATTTTAAAAATTGCTAAAGAACATTCTTTGTTTGTGGTTGAAGATGCAGCTGAGGCGTTATTATCCAAATATAATGGTCAATATTTAGGAACTCTCGGGGACGCTGGTTGTTTTTCTTTCTCACCCAATAAAACAATAACCACTGGTCAAGGCGGCGTGGTAGTGACCAACAATCCTGAACTCAATGTCCGCATTCGCCAACTCAAAGACCAAGGCCGACCAGTGCGCGGCAGTGGTGGTGATGATAAGCACGATATAATTGGATATAATTTTAAATTTACTAATGTGCAAGCGGCGATTGGTATGGGGCAGCTGGATTATTTACCAGAACGAGCGCGCGTAATGCAAAATATCTATACGCTCTATCGAGAAAATCTTAGTGATATTCCAGAAATTTCTTTCTACCCTTGCGACTTAGCTCAAGGCGCAGTACCTCAGTGGACAGATATTTATTTAGACCAACGCGATGAATTGTCCGCGTATTTATTGGAAAATAATATTGACTCTCGTAAATATTGGTTTCCCCTTCACACCCAAAAAGCCTATTTACAAACTGACGAACAATTTCCTAACAGCAGTGAGTTGTCACCAAAATCACTATGGCTTCCTTCAGCCTTTACGCTTACCGATGAAGAAGTGTTACATGTGTGTAAAAAAATACGCGCCTTTTTTGGACGCGTATAAATCGTTGCAATTTCAGTTAGACTTTTTTAGTCAATCCTGGCAAGACCGTAGCCACATCTAAACCTAAACGACGGCAATCATCCACGAGTAATATCTCAACTAATTCTTTGAATTTTACTTTTGGTTCCCAACCTAACTTAGCTTTGGCTTTTTCTGCATTTCCAATTAATAAATCAACTTCAGCCGGACGCTGATAACGCTTATCCGTTGAAACATATTTTTCCCAATTAGAAATACCCGCTAAGGCAAAGGCCGTTTCACAAAATTCACGCACGCTATGTGTTTCGCCCGTAGCAAT
The DNA here is from genome assembly GCA_031973355.1 of Candidatus Magasanikiibacteriota bacterium. GTDB lineage: Bacteria > Patescibacteriota > Patescibacteriia > Magasanikbacterales > UBA922 > 2-12-FULL-41-16. Next base: position 5,484 of record DALYDF010000004.1, on the reverse strand, counting down.
TACATAATCATCAGCTTCAGTTTGTTGCATCATTAACCACATGGCTTCTACATATTCTGGAGCATATCCCCAATCGCGTTTAGCATCTAAATTTCCCAAATAAATCTTCTCCCGCTTGCCGGCTAAAATTTCGGCTACTCCATTAGAAATTTTACGCGTTACAAAATTACTTCCACGACGCGGTGATTCATGGTTAAATAAAATGCCATTACAAATATACATACCGTAGGCCTCTCGATAATTTACGGCTGCCCAATACGCAAAAACTTTGGCCGCACCATACGGACTACGCGGGTGAAATGGTGTTAATTCTGATTGCGGTATCTCTCTTACCTTACCAAACATTTCCGAAGAAGATGCTTGATAAAATTTAGTTTTAATTCGTGTCCCTCTAATTGCTTCTAATAATTTAATTGTGGCCACACCCGTAACTTCAGCGGTAAAAACTGGTGTATCAAAACTAATCGCCACATGACTTTGCGCGCCTAAATGATAAATTTCATCTGGATTAATAGTCTCAATTAATCGGTGGAGACAACTCGAATCAGTCAAATCACCATAATGGAGCGTCAGATCTGTTTCTTTTACCAAAGATTGGCTATCGTATTCTAATGTTTTACCTGCATCACGCCGAGCATGATCAAACACATGCTCAATTCGTTGACGATTAAAATTACTTGCTGGACGAACTAACCCATGAACTTTATATCCTTTAGATAACAACAAATCAGCCAAATAAGAGCCATCTTGGCCCGTAATCCCCGTAATAAATGCGACTTTTTGCGAACCAAACATAAGTATATTATTCGGGCAATTTATACAGCACCAGCGTTGGTGTTGTCAAGAGTACCTCAGCATTAGTAATAAAATCCAAGCTCCACCCTGGGTGTTTTTTCTTATTCCATAACCCACATCTGACTCCGTATTTTTTGAAAAAATTTCATACCTTATTTTTCCACAATTTGATTCGGTATCGACATAGGTTGAGCATAAATTCAAAAATAGCCGTAAATTTTACAAATGATTTGCGATTTTCATTTGGAAAAAAGTCAGTTGGCGCTTGCCCAATTTTAAAACCTCGCTCTCCAGCCAGAATCATAATTTCTGCATCAATAAACCAATCATCCGCTGTTAGGTGCAAGGCATCAAGCGCAGCTCTAGTAAACATTTTTGGTTTAGAATTTACATCACGCACCTTAGCTTTGGGAAATAAAATTTTAAAAAAGGTATTGTAAAATTTAGAAATAACGATGCGTGTTACCCCATCAAATCGTTGCACACGATAGGTTTTAGCCATATCATAATTTCCACTCTTCAATACTCCGTAAATTTTGATAATATCTTCTGGAGGCATTTGGCCATCTCCATCAATCACCGCAATCACCTTGCCTCTTGCCGCGGCCAAACCCGTGCGCATGTCCCACCCCATCATCCCCTCTTTTTCTTTAGCCACCACCACTAACCGTGAATTAGTTTCAGCCATTTTTCTCACAATTTCTGGAGTTCGATCTGGCCGCGGGTGATTTTTTTGGTAATTAGCCACTAACACCAATTCATAGTCAAGATTTGATTTTTTGAGTGTTTCTTCCATTTTTCCCACAAAAACAGGGGCAAAATCTTCGGCCCGATAGCACAAAATAACTACAGAAAGCTCTGGCTGCTTGTGGTCTTCGTTCATATGGTAGTAACAAAACTTAGGACTAAGTGAGGTAATTTTAACAGATCACCTCTGAGATGACAACTGCGAAAAAGCTTCTTTTTTCAAAAAATCAACGAGGGTTTCACCTACCAACTGATGACCTGCCTCCGTAAAATGGCCAGTATCCCGAATATATACTTGAATCGAATCCTGGTTAATAGCTTTGCTGAGTGGTTCAGCCAAATCTAACAGTACAAAATCTTTTTTAAGAGTATTTTTTAAAATTTTGGTTGGCCACGCCGGATCATAATCTGGGGGGAATTTTTCCTTAAACGACTGTTGATATTTATGATCAATTTCCCAATAACTTGGGATAACCACCATTCCAAAAACCGTCCGATTGCGTTCGACTTCTGCCCCTAAAATCATGGCCATTTCAGACGTAAACTGCATGAGCCTGTTTCTCTCTGTATCCTGCGGATTAAAATAAACCTCTTCGCCTGTATACACAGTCACGGCTTGTACCGTTGGTGCGGCCACCAAACCGAGATTGAGCCACTGGTGGTATAAAGTACTCATTACCTTTTGAACCATCGTATTTTTTGACAAGGTGGTGTGATATATTTTTTCAGTTATGCCGGCTAAAATTTTCCGAACAAACGTTTTCAATTCCCAGTCTTTTTTTACAGAATTAATACGATAGGTTGGTTCTAAATCCAATAACCGATCACCTGATAGATTTTTAATCGGCGTATTTTTGAGATATTTTTCTTCGGGTAAAAAAACTTTAGTGGTATTAAAATCCATTGGTAAGTATGCAACTAACAGCACAACATCAGGCTGATATTTTTTTACATATCGCTCATACACAAACAACTGATCAATATAATTGTAACCACCAATTCCAAAATTCATCACTTCATATTTTTTCCCTTGTTTTCCTAGTGTATTTTGTAGATTCGTTTCCAGCACACTCGTAAATTTTTTATCATAATCAACTTCAAAACCACGAGTGAATGAGTTTCCTAAAATTGCCACCCGTACGGTTGTGGAAGATTTTTCTACAGGATACTCAGGACTTGCATACCCTTCGGCATTGGTTTTTACATGAATCGGTACAAATCCACCTCCGGTTACAATCGTATCTACATTTGGAGTAAACACCCGCAACTTATCAACCGTAGTATACGGAATATCATCAATTTTACGCAGCCCCACGGAAACACGCAATAACCACTCCACACCCACCAAAAGCACCCCTAACGCCAACACACTTAGTATTCCTTGCTCTAACCAATACTTTCTTTTTTCATTCATCCCGATCATATAAAGTACCATTAGAATTGAAAGTAAATAAATGGTCGTTCACCAAAATATCCAAAAAATATAATCCACAAAATCAAGGTTACACAAAAACTAAGTTGCACCCACGGGGCATACCCAGAAAATTTTATTGGTAATCCCGGATTTTTTAATTTTTTTTCTACCCACTCCATAAAAAAAATCGCCACAAGCAAGTGTGCGAGCGTAAACGTACTTACCCCGAGAGTAGTCGATATTTTTTCAAATGAAGTATAGATACCAGTAGATACCCAATACTGGTGCCAATTAGTAACCGAAGCCGCGATCATTGTCCACGCGTCACTGATCGTTTTGGCTCTAAAAAATACCCAGGCTACACAAATAAGACTAAACGTAATTCCCGTTTGAATGACTGTCAAAAACTTTGGATACCGATCAAGACCAATGAGCTTATTTGCTTTTGCCCGATAATTCTTGGTAACTAAAGAACCAATTAAGATCAGCCCTAAAAAAGCCCCCCACATCAAATAAGTCCAGGCTGCACCATGCCACAAACCACTAATTAAAAAAACAATAAAAATATTTCTTGCCACCCTCCAGGTATTAACCCGACTACCGCCCAGCGGAATATATACATAATCTTTAAACCAAGTAGACAAAGAAATATGCCAGCGACGCCAAAATTCACCTACTGTTTTGGAGATATACGGACGATCAAAATTACCCATTAATCGAAAGCCCATCACGCGCGCCGCGCCAATCGCTACATCAGAATAACCAGAAAAATCACAGTAAATTTGAAAGGCAAACAACACCACAGCGAGCATTACCGGTGGACCAGAAAATTGATTTGGATAATCAAATACTCGATTAACGATGGCAGCAGCATTATCAGCAATTACTATTTTTTTAAATAAGCCCCACAGCATCAAGCGTAAACCTGACAATACCCGAGACCAAACAAAACTATGCTTTTCTTTAAATTGATGGATCAGGTTTTGTGGTCGCTCAATTGGCCCAGCCACCAATTGGGGGTAAAACATCACATACAATGAATAGATTCCAAAGTGTCGTTCGGCTGGCTGATGACCCCGATACACTTCAATCGTGTAGCTCATGGCTTGAAAGGTATGAAACGATAAACCAACCGGTAAAATAATTCCAAGTGCCGCTAGTGAATAATTCCAACCAAAAAAGTGAGCAATCGCGTTTAGATTTTCAATGGCAAATCCATAATATTTAAAAAACGCCAAAAAACCGACATTAGAAATAATACTGGCAATCAAATACCATTTACGACGACGGCCTTGGGCTTTTTCAATGTAAATACCGGCAATATAGTCAACCACAATCGTGGCCAACAAGATCAAAATATATTTAGGTATAAATGCCATGTAAAAAACACAGCTTGCCAACAGTAATACTGCCCACCGCCAGCGGTAGGGTAAGAAAAAATATAATCCAGTAACAATGGGGAAAAAAATGAAAAATTCTAACGAGTTAAAAATCATACTTGTTTGTGTACTACAATATGAAACGCATTAAAATATAATGGCCTGAACACTCCATAATATACAATCAAAACCAATGGTGCTAAAAAGGTAAATTTCTGTTTAATTTTACTAACCCGCACATCTTCAACCTCAAAACCAATTGTCGCGAGCAAAGTCTGTGTCTGTTTAAAAGTAAAATAATGCATGGTCGTTAATTTTTGCCGACCATTAGTTCCATCAGATTTTTGTTTACCTAACCATCCCAACACGGGCTCAGTCCACGCACGGGGCAACCAATTAATTCCGTACAAATGATAATGATAATCATATATTCCAAATCGGTTGTGAAAACTAATATACGCACGACCGCCTGGTTTCAAAACACGATGCATTTCTTGGCAAATAGCCACCGGGTCCACCACATGCTCCGTTACTTCGGCACAATTTAAAAAATCAAAATAATTATCCGGATACGGTAATTGTTCAGCCACCCCTTGCGTAAGCGCAATTTCTAACCCTGCCTCAGCCGCCTTTTGTTTACTTTCAGCCACATACTCTGGGCTAATTTCAATTCCTGATACCTGATATTGACGGGCGGCCAGCTCAATCACAAGCTTTCCTCTACCCGAACCCACATCCAAAACCCGCCCACCGTTTGGTATAAATTGTGCGCAAAAATCTGAGTGCTTCATAGTTATTTTTTTTCCATCACCCCTAACAAGGAAACGCCCACTGGCAAATTACCTCGTTTCAAAAACCACAATTCAGATTTAAATATCCAATATAATACGGGATCTGCCCAGGTTACCTGTTCCAATTCATCGGGCGGAACTTTATATACTAATTCACGAATTTTACGCCCTAACCAAATAACTGGCAGTAAAAACATGTTAAAATAACTAATTTTCTTTATATTCCAGGCCTCAGGAGAAAATAAAGCGAGTAAGGTTTTTTTAGTGTACCGTCGAAAATGCATGCGCACCACATCGTTATAGCCCCACAAAAACATAAACGCCGGGACATAACTCACAAAAATTCCCTGTGGTTTTA
>DALYDF010000003.1:27353-40185 GCA_031973355.1 Candidatus Magasanikiibacteriota bacterium | reverse complement strand
AAGCCCAATACGAAGCCTTGAAGAAAAAATTAACGGCTGAAGGATTGTTTTCGCCAGAACGCAAAAAAACTTTACCACTATATCCGCGCACCATTGGTGTAATTACTTCTACAGCCGGGGCGGTGATTCATGATTTTTGTAATAATTTAGGCAAGCACGGATTTATTGTCCACATTATGGATGCGCGTGTAGAAGGCGCGGCCGCAGTGCCGGATTTATTGGCCGCAATTACTACTTTTAAAAATAAACAATTAGATGCGCTGGTAATTATTCGTGGTGGCGGTTCGTTTGAATCGCTCGCGGCTTTTGATAATGAAGCCTTGGTCCGTGCGATTGGGGATTTACCATTTCCCGTAATTGCGGGGATTGGCCATCATCAAGATCAACCGCTATTGTGTTACGCTGCTGACTTGGCCGTGTCTACACCAACCGCTGCCGCCGTAGCACTTAATCAATCGTGGGACGAGGCCCTGGCTTTGCTCCAGACGCACCAACAAACAATTCTCTACCAGTGGCAGAACCAATTACAGCGCGCGCATAGTTTGGTAACGACGGCTAGCCAAGCGGTGAGTAATTATTTTGACCAGATTATTGGGCGTTACGAACAATTGGTGGTGCGAATTCGGACTGTGGTGAGTAATTTTGGCTTGCACCTGGTAAGCCAGCGAGAGAAAATTAAAAATTTACAAACCATTATTAATCAAAATGATCCGCACCGCCAATTGCGTTTAGGGTATAGTTTGGTACGCAAAGGCGAGGTGTTGGTGCGCAGTAGTGCGGCGGTTCAACCGGGTGATGAGCTGACAATTACCGTGGTAGATGGTATGATTACCAGTAAAGTAATTACTTAAGTATGGCTAAAGAAAAAAATAGTCAACCAAATGTGAGTGAGCAACTCCAGGCTTTGCAAAAAATTGCAGATTGGTTTGACGCCCAAACTGAAGTGGATGTGGAAACTGGTTTAAAAAAAGTTAAAGAAGCCGCGGTTTTAATTAGTGCGAGTCAGGCGCGGTTAAAAGAAATTGAAAATGAATTTATTGAAATTAAAAAAGATTTGGCGCTTGAAGAATAGTATGTATAAACTTTTGTTAGTGAGTATTTTGTGGTTAGGAGCCGGGTGCAGTGTGATTAAATCCTCGGCCCCGACTTTGCCAATTGCACCACCAACCACGCCTGCGCCACCCACTGACACAATTCTAACCGTAACCAATACTACGGTTGATACGGGTATTTTAGATAATGAAGCGCCGGATACCGGTGATCCAGATTATCAGACCAACGTGCAAACGGATTCAGAAACAGGCGCTCAAGCCGGTGATGTTACTAAACCAATTAAAACCGGTACTAGCGTAATTACTTCGCCACAATTACCAATTATTTTAGCTTCAGAATCACGCCGTGAAAAATCGATTGCGCTGCGGAGTGGTTTATTTTATTCATTAAAAGAAGTCGAAAAAGTGCAAAAGTGGAAAGTACCACAGGCACGAGTAACAGTGTCTGTACCCGTAATGACCTATCCGAGTGATAGCAGCAAAGCCGGGTCATTTAATGCCCAATTAAATAGCCGAATTGAATCAGAAATTGATGATTTTTTGGCCGCGGCCTTAGCCACCAATGGTGGTCGACTGAATCCTGGGTCGCCAGAACATTATTTAGAAATTGACACGGATATTGATACGGCCAATTCAAAATTAATTTCTTTAACCATTACGGTGAATTCCTATTATTCTGGTTCTGCTCACCCTAATCATTCCAGTCGTCATTTTAATTTTGATATTGGCCTCCAAAAAGTCTTGGGACTAGATGAGTTATTTATTAACGGAAAAAAATATTTACCGCATTTTTCTGCCCTAGTAATTGAAGCCATTAAAGACCAGCGGGGGAGTGAGTATGATTTACAGTGGCTCAATACGGGGGCGGGTCCTAAAATTGAAAATTATCACACGGTGACCATTTTGCCACAGGGATTACGCGTTCAGTTTGATCCCTATGATATTGATGCGTACGCGGTTGGATCCACTGAAGTGCTGGTTTTGTACGGTGATTTGGCCGGTTATATTGCGCCTAATATTCCGGCTCAGGCCCAATAATCACTGAGATAAATAAGCGTTGACAGGGTAAAAAAAGCTTAGTATACTGTCTTCAATCGTCCATTTTCCGGTTATACGGATAAATTTTAACAGGTCGGGACGGGTTATTAGTTATAAGTTACAGTTATGAGTCAGACACTATATGTCGGTAATGTCTCATACCAATCAACTGATGACAGTTTAGCCGCTGCGTTTGCCGCTGCTGGTACTGTTGTTTCAGCTAAGATTGTTATGGACAAGTTCACTGGTCGTTCTCGTGGTTTTGCTTTTGTAGACATGTCTACTGAAGCCGAAGCTACTAAAGCCATTGAATTACTTGATGGTAAGGATCTCGACGGTCGCCCACTTCGCGTGAGCCTTGCTCGCCCTAAGGAAGATCGCCCACCTCGCCGTGATTTCCAAAACTAATTGTTAGGAATTTAAAAGAACCCCGTAATTGGGGTTCTTTTTTTATTTATAAATTTTGACTTTTAAAAAATAAAGAATTAGTATGAGTGTGTTCAATCACGGACCAGCTGAATAAAGGTGATGACATGACCCTTGAAGAAAAATACGACCGTACTTTTCTGTATCGCGACCGCATCGCATGCTGGACCGGAGGGATGTTCAGACAAGAGCTGAAGAGCCGCTCGATCGTTCGCGCAGTCCTGTTCGGAAAGTTGGAGGGCTTCACCATCTTCGCCCTCATCCTCGTCGCGGTGCAGATCTACATCGGCGTCGTTAGGTGGGGTGTCCCATTCAATTACGGCTTCTTCTTCGCTTGGCATGTCCCGGTCTACGTATTGTGGATCGGAACGGTCATCTCCGCGATTTGCGGAGTTCGGCGTGTTCGCAAGAGCATTGTGGCGTACGACAAGATCTGCGCTGAGCCGGAGGACGGTTCGTGACTGGGCGTCTGCGTTCGGGCCGAGGATCTTCCTCGCCCGGCGCAGCGCAACAAAAATTTGAATAAAACCCGCGGAAAGGCGGGTTTTATATTGCTTGTCAGAATTGTTTTTAGAAAGTACAATGAGAGGGCTATGTCGAGCTTAACCCCATCCCAACAACAAGCCGTGGAACACATCAGTGGTCCGCTTTTGATTGTGGCGGGAGCGGGGACGGGTAAAACAACGGTGCTCACCGAAAAGATTTCGTATTTAATTGACAAGGGTTTGGCTAAACCAGAAGAAATTTTGGCGCTGACATTTACGGATAAAGCCGCGGCGGAATTGCGCGAACGCGTGGATGCAAAATTGGAATTGGGTTATGTGGACCTGGCGATTTTTACCTTTCATAAATTTTGTGAACGCTTGTTGCAAGAATATGGTTTGGAAATTGGTTTGCCACGCCAATTTAAATTATTGTCGACCATTGATAGTTGGTTATTGTTGCGCGATCATGTATATGATTTGGGTTTGGATTATTTTCGGCCCGTTGGTAATCCCAATAAACATTTGGATGAATTACTCACGCATTTTTCTAAATGCAAAGACGAATTGGTTGAGCCGGCAGATTATTTAAAAGTGGCTGAAAATGTGGTGCTAGATGCGGATAATCCTGATGCCAAAACACGGCTGACTGAATTAGCCAATGCCTATCACGCCTACAATCAATTGGTTTTAAAAGCGGGTGCCCTGGATTTTGGTGATGTGGTGATGTACGCCGTGAAATTATTGCGTGACAAAGCGCATGCGCGTAATGGTGTAGCTAAACGCTTTAAATATATTTTGGTGGATGAATTTCAAGATGTAAATTGGGCGCAATATGCATTGGTAAAATTATTGGCGGCCAAAGCACAGCTTACCGTAGTGGGGGATGACGATCAATCAATTTATGCGTTTCGTGGCGCTTCGGTTTCAAATATCTTACGCTTCAAAGATGATTTTCCTGCGGCCACCAGTTTAGTGCTTACGGAAAATTTTCGTTCACGTCAAGAAATTTTGGATACCGCCTATACGGTGATTCAAAATAATAATCCGGACCGGCTAGAAACTAAATTACAAATCAACAAACAATTAACGGCCGCGCGCGATTGGCCAGCGGCACAAATGCCCGTGGTGCAGTACGAAGAATTACCCGATGGACCAAGTGAAGCTAAGCGCGTGGCTGAATTAATTTTAGAAATTAAGGAAAAGAATCCCGAAGCGACCTGGGATGATTTTGCGATTTTGGTGCGCGCCAATAATCATGCGGAAGAATGTATGTCGGCTCTGGCACGCGCGGGTGTACCGTATGAATTTCTCACCGCTTCGGGTTTGTACCGTGAACCAATTGTGCTTGATCTGTTGAGTTTTTTGCGCTTAACCGCGCAGCAGTATGATAATGTGGCTTGGTTTCGGTTGTGGCGTTTACCGATGCTGGGTTTGAGCGAAGCAGACATTCACGCGCTTACCGATTACGCGCACAAAAAGAAAGTAGATTATATTCAACTGATGCGCGGCGTTTCTACTTTACACAATGTATCCGACGCTGGTCGAGTAATTATTACCAATTTACTGGGTTGGTTAGAACAAGCCTGGAGTACAGCCAAAACTGAAGTGCCAACGCGCATCATGGTGAAATTTTTAGAAGACAGTGGGTATTTGCAGTATGTAACTCGTGAAATTGAAACTAATAATTCCAGCGAAGCCACGCGCCAAATTTTTCAATTAACCAAATTTTTAGAAAGTTGCGCAGAGTTTGAAAAAACCGTGGCTGATCCGCATGTAGCGCACCTGGTAACTTATTTTGATGCAGTTCAAGAAGCTGGTGATGCGGGTGCACTGTACCAACCCGAAGAAACACCAGAATCAGTGAATATTATGACCGTGCACCGGTCCAAAGGTTTGGAATTTAAGTATGTGTTTGTGGTCAATGTGGCTGAAGGTCGGTTCCCAAGCGCGCGGCGCGGTGAAGGGCTCACGCTCCCGGCTGAGTTAATTCACGAAGTGTTACCGAGTGGTGATTATCATTGGCAAGAAGAGCGCCGTTTGTTTTATGTGGCCATGACCCGGGCCAAAGAACGGCTCATTCTCACCAGTGCCAAAAATTACGGTGGAAAATTAGAGAAAAAAGTATCGCGGTTTTTAGTCGAAGCCAATCTAGCTGCGGCCCCACTCAAAGGTAAACGCGCGTCAGTGACTGAAACGATTAGTAATTTTGGAATAGAAAAAACTGCGTCAGCTGAATTTAATTATCCCTTACCGGTGACCTATTCATTTTCCCAAATGCGGTCGTATGAAACCTGTCCGTACCAATATAAATTGGGGACCATTTTGCATATTCCGGCGCCAACCACGCATCACTTGAGTTACGGCAACACCATTCACAATACCTTACACCAATTTTATGTGCAGGTGCAGCAACTCAACCAAGCCCAGCAAGATTCGTTATTTGATTTGCCTGTGCAAACCAAACCAACTGGCGTGGTAAAAGTGCCGAGCCTGCAAACTCTGTTGGAATTGTACGAAGCTTGTTGGCAACCTGATGGTTACCCGAGTAAACAAGAAAAAAATAAATACTTTGCCAAAGGTAAAGAAGAATTAACCACTTTTTATGAAGCTAATGACGGGCAGTGGACCGTGCCCACGGCTTTGGAAAAAGGTTTTAAAATAAAAGTGGGGGATTATATTATTTCTGGTCGGATTGATCGCGTTGATTCATTGCCCGACAATAGTTTGCATATTATTGATTACAAAACCGGTAAACCTAAAGAAAAATTAGTTAAAGAAGATAAAGAACAATTATTGTTGTACCAAATGGTGGCGCAAAAATTACCAGAATATCGCAATTTGGGGCCAGTCGGGAAGCTATCATTTTATTATTTAACCAATAATCAAAGTGTAGATTTTGTAGCTGATCCAGAAGATGTGGTTGAGTGGCAGAGTAAAATGATTACGATTATTGATGGTATTCAGTCCAGAAATTTTACTGCCACGCCAGACAAAATTACCTGCGAGCATTGTCCCTTCAATAAAATTTGCGAATTTAGCGCTGCGTAGTTGCAGGCTTTGGAAAAAAATGGTACGGTATTTACATATGACCTTTACTCCACTTGGTGATGCTCTCAAAGAAAAAATGGTAAAAAATTCTCCGCTGTCGAAACAAGTAGAAACAGCGAATATTGTTGAATTATCCGAAGCAGTGTTTGGAGAAATGTTTGGTGAGATGAGTAAATATGCCAAACCGTTGTTTTTGAAAAATCGCACCCTAACGGTTAGTTGTGCTAGTTCAGCAATGGCGCAGGAAATTCGGGTTAATCAGGCAGCGATTGTGGCTAAAATTAATGAAAAACTCGGTAAAAATGAAGTTGATCGCATTCGGTATTTGGCTTAAAACCACTGGTTGGCGCCAGCTTGCCAAGTAAGGCCCAGACGAGTACACTATAGAGGTATGACTATTCGACAATACCTTGTGACCATGGCCCTGTCCGCCATTCTTTGTTGGTTATCCTGGGGCATGACCTTAGTAAATATAGATCCACAAGCCGGAACCTTGTTTGGGTTTGCTTTTTTTTATATCAGTTTTTTCTTGGCCGTGGGGGGGACCGGTTCACTGTTGCTACTATTTATATATGAACGCCGCTGGAAAAATGAAATGCCCTTGTTTGCCTATGTGTCCAAAAGTTTCCGCGAAGCCTTTGTGGTCGCTGGTTTTTTAACCACCGCCTTATTTCTAATCGGCCAGCAGTGGTTAACGTTGTGGAGCGGGTTATTATTATCAACAATTTTTGTGCTCGTAATTTCTTTGTTTTGGTCACTGTCGCCGCGATCAGGAAATACGAATCACGCGGGTTAATCTCCAAATTATTATTTTATGCGACAATCACAATTATTTACCAAAACTTCCAAAACTGTACCAGCCAATGAAACCGCTAAAAATGCGCAACTTCTGATTCAATCGGGGTATGTGTATAAAGTAATGGCTGGTGTGTATGCGTACACGCTGCTTGGTTTGCGCGTGCTGGAAAACATTAAACGCATTGTGCGAGAAGAAATGAATGCGATCAATGGACAAGAAATAATCATGAGTAGTTTGCAACGCAAAGAAACCTGGGAAGGCACTGGCCGTTGGGATGATGAAGTGGTTGATGTCTGGTTCAAATCAAAATTAAAAGATGACACCGAGGTTGGTTTTGGGTGGAGTCACGAAGAAGCGATTTTGGAAATGATGCAGCAATTTGTAACCAGCTACCGTGATTTACCAACCAGTGTGTACCAATTTCAGACCAAATTACGCAATGAATTACGCGCTAAAAGTGGAATTATGCGCGGCCGCGAATTTGTGATGAAAGATATGTATTCCTTGCACGCCACACAGGCCGATATGGATGCGTATTATGATCAAGTAATTGCCGCGTACAAACGCTGTTTTGATCGATTAGGATTGGGCGATAGTACTTTTGTTACTTTTGCCAGCGGCGGGGCCTTTACCAAATTTAGTCATGAATTTCAGACAATTTGCGACGCCGGCGAAGATATGTTGTATGTGAATGACGATCAATCCGTGGCCGTAAATGAAGAAGTGTTAGCTGAAGCGGCTCAAGAATTGGGTATCAATAAATCCGATTTGAAGCCAGTGAAAAGTGCGGAGGTTGGTAATATTTTTAAGTTTGGTACAGAGAAATCAGAAAAAATGAATATTTATTTTACTGATGCTGATGGTAGTCAAAAACCAATTTACTTGGCCTCGTATGGAATTGGAATCACGCGGGTGATGGGCGTAATTGTAGAAAAATTTGCGGATGATAAAGGGATTGTGTGGCCAGCAGCCGTGGCGCCATTTGCCGTACACTTAGTTTCATTAACTAAAACTCCTGAAGAAATGGCTAAGGTTGATGAGTTGTATACCGAATTAACGCGTCGTGGTGTGTCAGTTTTGTACGATGATCGGTCAGAAGTTCGTGCTGGAGAAAAATTTGCGGATAGTGATTTATTGGGAATTCCGTTGCGCGTGGTAGTGAGTGCTAAAACTTTAGCTATTGATTCTGTGGAATGCAAAGAACGAGCGGCTACTGAAGCGACGGTGATTACTCAAGCCGATTTTTTGGCGCGCTATGAAGTTTGATTTTTTCACTAAAAAAGGTCAGGACATTGGCATTGATTTGGGTACGGCCAATATTCGGATTTATACCAAAAATAAAGGGATTATTATTGATGAACCAACCGTAGTGGGAATTAATAATAAAACTGAACAAATTTTAGCAGTGGGTAATGAAGCTAAACAAATGTTGGGTAAAACCCCACCGCATATTTGGGTGTCACGACCATTACAGCACGGAATTATTTCTGATTACGAAGTGGCGGAAAAAATGTTGCGTTATTTTATTGATAAAGTACATGAAGGTGGTTTATCTTTTTTGTCTCGTCCCCGCGTGGTAGTAGGTGTGCCGCTCGATGTTACCGAAGTAGAAGCTAAAGCAGTGGAAGACGCAATTATTGCGGCAGGTGCGCGCGAAGTATTTATTGTACAAGAACCAATGTTAGCGGCCATTGGTGGTCGTATGCCAATTGAAGAACCGGTTGGTAATTTTATTGTGGATATTGGTGCGGGTAAAACCGAAGTAGCGGTAATTTCTTTACATGGTGTTGTAACTTGGAAATCCACACCAGTGGCTGGCGAAGAAATGAATAAAAATATTGTGACCTACGCGCGCGAAGTATTTAATTTATTTGTGGGTGAAGCGCACGCTGAATATATTAAAATGAAAGCCGGTTCAGTCATGGCTGGTCCAGAAATTTTACAAATTCCGATGCGTGGTCGCGATGTAATTAGTGGCTTACCAAAAGAAGTAATTATTTCAGATGCGCATGTGCGCGAAGCCTTGGATCGTTCGATTCGTACCATTGTTGATCATATTAAAATGGCCTTAGAAGTTACTCCGCCAGAACTTACCGCTGATATTCATGAGCGGGGGATGATGTTAACTGGTGGCTCCGCGTTGTTACCGGGTTTAGATAAAGTAATTACTGAAGCCACGGAAATTCCGGTGCGGATTGTTGATGATCCCTTATCAGCGGTCGTGCGCGGAACCGCAATTTTACTGGAAGACCAGCGCTTATTGGATTTGGTTCGTTTACCATCGGCTCGACAATCAGTTCGTTAGTAATTTTGTATGTCCAAAACCGTCCGCACTACACTGCTCATCATCGGTGTGCTCGGGTTAATCGTTGGTTTGCGATTGGCCGGGTACACTCGTTTTTTAGAACAAGCGGCGCGAGCAGTAACTGATCGAATTGTGCGAGCAGCCTACCAAACCAGTGGGGCAGCGGCCAAAAGTCAGGCTTTACGAGCGATTGAAACTGCCCAATGTTTACCTGAAGATACAAAAATTAGATTATTAGAAGATGAAAACGCGGCCTTGCGTGAACAATTATTTTTTTTAAAAGACACCGCCCGACATGTGGGGGCCCAAGTAATTGGGCGTGATCTTGATCCGCTCGGAACAACGATTATTATTGACCAAGGAGCCGCTGCCGGAATTACGGTTAATCGTCCGGTAATTGTGGGTAATGGTTTATTTATTGGAAAAGTAGCGCGAGTCAATGAAACTACGGCCGTAGTGCGTTTATTGAGTGATTTTCAAAGTTCAGTAGCCGCCACCGTCGCTAACCGAGAAAAAAGTTTAGGCGTAGTCGAGGGTGGGTTTGGTTTAACCGTGCGTTTAAATTTAATTCCGCAAAATGAATTAATAAAACCAGGCGATGCCGTAATTACTTCGGGTTTAGAAGCCGGTATTCCGCGGGGATTAATGATTGGTACCGTAGAAGTAGTGGAAAAAAAACCACAAGAACCGTTTCAAGAAGCGATTTTAAATCCTACTGCGGATTTGGAAGCCTTGTCAGTGGTCTCGGTAATTTTATAATATGAAATACCGCTGGTTATTATTTATTTTTGTTGCGGCCCTGAGTGTGCCGCTTATTTTAGGATTACAAAGTATTTTGGTATTACTGCCTGCCCCCTTTAATAATATTAGTTTACCCGTAATTGCGTTGAGTTTAGGATTATTAATTTGGAAAAGTGGCGTAATTGTGTGGTACGCCGCTGCTTTATTTGCCATGCTGGATTGGTACACGGCCACACCCTATGGCTTGGTGTTGTATGCAGGTACTTTGGCAATGTTAGTGGTAATTTGGTTATATCGCGCCGTAATTACGAATCAAGGAGTTTTAGCCGCTGCCTTAGTAGCGTTTACCATTACCAGTTTTTTCCAATTATTTTACGCGCTTGGTCGAGCCGGACTCAGTCTCGTCACTGATACCGTAGTGTTTCCGGGGGCAGCGTGGTTATCAACTTATGTGGCCCAAGTTTTAATTACGGTTCCAGTCACCGTTTTATTGTATGTTGTGTTAGCGCGCCTTATTCCTGTTTTAAAAGTAACGCACACGCATCGTTCCACATTATATGGATGATATTGATCCATTTGCACCCGAAGCGCGGCAAAAAAAGGTAATTTCCTATTGGTCAGTGCCGGGTCGTTTTCGGTTGCATTGGGTAGAAGAATCTTTTTATCCTGATATTACTGAATCAACCGCTGATTTTGTTTCGCGCGGGACTTCGCACATTGGTAGTGGTTTAAAACCACGGCGAGTAGTGTGGTTAAGTTTAGCCATCGCTTTTATTTTATTTTCATTGTTAGCCCGCATTATTTATTTACAAATTTGGGCTGGTCCGCGTTATCGGGCGATGGCGATTAGTAATAGTGAACGGGTTTTACCTATTCACGCTGAACGTGGATTAATTTTTGATCGTAATAATCAACAGTTAGTGGAAAATATTCCCAGTTTTTCATTATACATTACGCCAAATGATTTACCATTTGCGCGCAATGTTGCCGCGCGCGCTGCCGCCGTTGCCCGGATTAGTGAATTATCAGGAGTGTCTGTGGCGGAAATTAATGATTTAATTGCTGAATATAAAGCGTACCAATCTGATTCAGTTATTTTGCGTGAAGATATTGATTATGAAACTGCCTTACGCTTGCGCGTAGAAAGTGCGGCCGTGCCTGGTTTACTAATTGCCCAAGGAAGCAAACGATTTTACGGTTTAACGGCGCGTACGACCACCAGTTCATTGCCATTATCACTTAGTCATGTACTGGGATATTTAGGAAAATTAAATCCAGAAGAATTAAAAGATAAATATCGGGATGGGTATTTACCGACTGATGTTTTGGGAAAATCTGGTTTAGAAAAATGGTACGAAACTGCTTTGCGTGGTGTACCTGGTCGTCGTCGGTTGCAAGTAAATTCGAGTGGAAAAGAGCAGACTATTTTAGCTGAAGTGGCACCTGTGGCTGGTAAACATTTAGGTTTAACCCTAGATTTAGAAGCGCAAGAAAAATTAGAGAATATCATGAATCACTATGTGTCTGGTGCGGGCAAATCCGGGCGCGCTGCTGCCGTGGTTACTGATGCGTTAACCGGCGGAATTATCGCGCTAGTAAGTTTACCAGGTTATGATAATAATGATTTTTCGGGTGGAATTGCGAGTACTACCTATCGTGATTATTTAGCCGATGAAAAACAACCGTTATTTAATCGGGCGATTGCTGGTTTGTATCCATCGGGCTCAACCATTAAACCGGTAGTTGCGGCTGCGGCGTTGGAAGAAAATATTATTGGAGTTAATACTAGTTTTGAAAGTACGGGTGGGGTGCGGGTGGGACAATGGTATTTTCCAGATTGGAAACCAGGCGGACATGGTACTACTAATGTGAGTAAATCCTTAGCCTGGTCAGTAAATACGTTTTATTATTATATTGGGGGAGGATACGGTCCAGTTAATGGTTTGGGTGTAGAGCGAATTACTGCGTATTTACGTAAATTTGGTTTAGGGCTTACTTTGGGAATTGATTTGCCAGGTGAGCAATATGGATTTGTACCTTCCCGAAAATGGAAAGAAGAAACCAAAAAAGAACTGTGGTATATCGGGGATACCTACAATTTATCAATTGGTCAGGGTGACTTATTGGTGACTCCATTACAAATTGCCGCCACTACCGGAGTGGTGGCCAATGGGGGAACCTTACATCGTCCTCACTTGGTAAAAGAATTAATTGATCCGGTGACGAATGAGCGTACCGCGGTGGAGGCTCCACCTGTGCGTCGAGAAGTGGCTTCGGCTACTAATTTAGCCATTATTCGACAAGGGATGCGGGAATGTGTGGAATACGGTTCTTGCCGTCAATTATCTGGTTTGCCTTTTGCGGCTGCGGGGAAAACCGGGACTGCTCAGTGGAATAGCACTAAACCTAACCATGCCTGGTTTACCTCGTTTGCGCCTGCGGAAAATCCTAAAATAACCGTCACTGTCCTGGTAGAAGAGGGTGGTGAGGGCAGTGGAATTTCCGTGCAAATTGCCAATGAATTTTACCAGTGGTGGGGGAGAAATCGATCGTTCTAAGCGCTTGCTTTTTTGCTTTATTTTAGCTACAATTAGGGAATTATGACTACACAATATCTTTCTGCCGCCAAGCTTGCCGATCTTAAAAAAGAACTGGTTTTTTTGAAAACCGAAAAAATGCCTAAAACCGCCGATCGGATTGACGAAGCTCGTCAAATGGGGGACTTATCCGAAAATGCTGAATACCACGCGGCGCGGGAAGAATTGGCCTGGGCGCAAAGTCGGGTAAAAGAATTAGAGCAAATTATTGATAATGCGAGTGTAGTTACCACTGGGGCAACCACTTCTTCGGTGCAAATTGGTAGCACTTTACGGGTGATGGTTAAGGATAAAGAAAAAATTTATACGGATAGTGCTGGTTACGTGCTTAGGGTAATAAC
>DALYDF010000003.1:24169-27343 GCA_031973355.1 Candidatus Magasanikiibacteriota bacterium | reverse complement strand
CAGACCCGGCCGCTGGAAAAATTTCCAATGATTCGCCGTTAGCGCAAGCCTTTTGGGGAAAATCCAAAGGTGACACGGTGGAACTCGAGGCTCCTTCAGGAAAAATTTTATACCAAATTTTAGAAATAACTTAATATGGCGCAAGAAATAAATATCAATGATGAATTTTCGGTTCGATTGGCAAAGTTGCGTGATTTAGAAGCAGCTGGTCGTCCTGGATATCCAGCGCGGGCTGGTCGGGTGCATACGCTCAAAGATGCCCTGAGTTTGGAAGTCGGCCAAGAAGCCATTGTGGCCGCCCGGATTATTACCAAACGCGACATGGGAAAATTGATGTTTTGTCATTTACAAGATGAATCAGGTCGCCTGCAAATTGTTTTTAAAAAAGATGAGTTGCCAGAAGAAGAATACACGCTGTTTGCGAAAAAAATTGATGTGGGGGATATTGTGCGTGTGCGCGGCGAACGATTTGTAACACAAAAAGGTGAAGAATCAATTTTGGTGAAAGAGTGGGCCTTGCTCAGTAAAGCTTTGTTACCAATGCCGGAAAAATTTCATGGTTTGGCTGATACTGAAACCCGTTATCGTCAACGCTATTTAGATTTGCTTGCTAATCCCGAATCAATGCGCATTGCGCAAATGCGCTCCAATGTGGTGCGTGCGTTGCGTACTTATTTTGATGCGCGTGGTTTTTACGAAGTGGAAACTCCCGTATTACAAACATTGTATGGTGGGGCTTTGGCCAAACCATTTGCGACTCATCATAATGCACTCGACATTCCGTTGTATTTGCGCATTGCCCCAGAATTATATTTGAAGCGGTTGATTGTTGGTGGTTTTGAAAAAGTATACGAAATTGCTAAATGTTTTCGTAATGAGGGGATTGATCATAACCATAATCCCGAATTTACCCAAATTGAATTTTACTGGGCGTACGCCGATTACAATGATCTCATGAAGGTAATGGAAGATTTAGTGCCGACTTTAATTAAAGCGGCAGGTTTGCCACTCAAATTTACGACTAATGGCCAAGAAGTAGATTTTACGCCACCGTATGCCCGTAAATCCATGCGTGATTTAGTGCTCGAGTATGCCAAAATGGATATTGAAGATTTTAAAGATAAACCATCTATTTTGAAGAAGGCCCAAGAACTGGGGGTAGAAGTGGATGATACTTTGGATCGTGGTACCATTATTGATGAAATTTACAAAAAGTTTGCGCGGCCATTTATTGTGAACCCAATTTTCATGACTGACCATCCAGTGGAACTTTCACCACTGGCCAAACGCAAACCAGAGGCGCCAGATTATGTGGAACGATTCCAACTTTTGTGCGTGGGTGGTAATGAATTATGTAATGCGTTTACTGAGCTTAATGATCCAATTGACCAAGAAGCGCGCTTTAAAGAACAGGTGGAAAATAAAGAAGCTGGGAATGAAGAAAGCATGCCGTATGATGAAGATTTTGTAACAGCTTTAAAACATGGCATGCCGCCAACGGCTGGTCTTGGTATGGGTATTGATCGTCTCATTAAATTACTCGTTGATGCGCAAAATCTTAAAGAAGTAATTTTGTTCCCAACGCTTAAGCCTCTTGATACAAAAAAAGTTGATGACGAACAAGAAAAATGATATGGCTTTTCAAATCCTTTCTAAAAATGAATTGTTCAAAGGTAAATTTACCAGTCTTTGGGAAACTCATTTTTTGGATAAGAATGGAAAAGAGAGGGCTTGGGAGTTTGTTAAAAAAAATGATTTTGTTTCAGTGCTAGCGATTACCAAAGAAAAAGAAATTTTATTTCTTAAACAATTTCGCGTTTCTAATGAACGGTATTGCTATCAATCTGTAGCTGGTTTAATTGATCCAGGTGAACCAAATGAAGAAGCAGCTAAACGAGAATTAATGGAAGAAACCGGTTATACAGCGGAAAAATTTATTCCCCTTCGTTCAGTTTTAAATGCTCCAGGAAGTTTATCGAACACTGTGTACCCATTTATTGCTTTGGATGCATATAAAGTGAATGATAATCGGGGTGATGCAACTGAAGATATTGAAGTGGTTAAAATTCCGATGGATGGGTTATATGAATTTTATCAGCAATGTCCTGAGGATTGTGATTTTAGTCAACGAATTATTGCAATGTATGAGATTGCAAAAAATTTGAAATTCTTATGAAAACCGTGCTTTTGTTTGGAACGTTTGATGTGCTCCACGTCGGGCATTTAAATGTTTTTAAACAAGCGCGGAAATTGGGGGATAGAGTGGTGGTGATTGTGGGACGTGATGCAAATATTAAAAAGATTAAAGGTACATTGCCATTAAATTCAGAAAAAGAGCGGCTCGAATTACTTAAACACATTGATTTGATTGATGAAGCGGTTCTTGGGGCAAAAGATAAAGTCTACGAACTCATTAAAAAGATTAAGCCTGATGTGATCGCACTTGGGTATGATCAACAGGCGTATACGGAAAAATTACCAGCCAAATTAGCTGAATTTAAATTAAGTCCAAAGATTGTTCGACTCAAACCGTTCCAAACCAAAACCAAAAAAAGTTCTAAACTCAAAGCGCAACTGTTAAAAAATATATGAGAGAACTCTTAATCGCCACCACGAACGCAGGAAAGATTGCGGAAATCAAGGCATTTTTGAGTACCATGCCGTTTAAATTAATTACTTTAGCTGAATTACCAGAAGCAATTCCTGCTCCAGCAGAAGATGCGGGAAGTGTGAGTGGTAATGCGCTAATCAAAGCCCGTTATTATGCGGCCAAAACTGGTAAGTTAACCTTGGCCGATGACGCTGGGTTATTTATTGAAGCACTCGGTGGTTGGCCTGGTGTTGACGCCGCGGTGGTGCCTGGTACACCTGACCAAAAAATGGATATCGTTTTGGAAAAATTAAATAATGAATCAAACCGAGTCGCATATTGGGAATCAGTTTTAGTTTTAGTTGACCCGGATTCAACCGTAGAATTTTTAGCCCGTGGCCAAACGAATGGTGTAATTCTGACAGAAAAGCGCGGCACTGATGGCTTTGGTTATGATCCTATTTTTTATGTGCCAACGCACCAATGCTCGGCGGCAGAATTAATACCAGAGATCAAAAACCAGATTAGTCATCGTGCCCAAGCTTTGCATCAGTTGATGATGATTTTGCGTGACCAACCGTTGC
>DALYDF010000003.1:9960-24159 GCA_031973355.1 Candidatus Magasanikiibacteriota bacterium | reverse complement strand
ATTTTTGAAGTAGCTGATACAGGTAAAACCTATTCAGAAATGTCAGTAATTGAAAAAAATGGCCTTAGTCATCGCGGTCGTGCTTTGATTCGCATCAAACACCATTTGCAAAATACCTATGTGGCTAAACACATTGTGGTGCCCTGTGGTTTGATTATTAAAGACGGAAAATTGCTCATGAATCGTCGCAATGACCCACATCGCTTGGAATATCATAATAAATGGGAATTTCCGGGTGGTAAAGTTGAATTGCACGAAACCATGCACCAAAATATGGTGCGTGAAATTGCGGAAGAAGTGGGCTATGAAGTGGAAATTCTTAAAATGTTGCAACACATTACCGTAGAGAGTCAGGTGCAAAAAACCTATGCCTACCAAGTTTTCCTCGTGCCGTATGTGTGCCGTATTACGGGTGGAGAATTGAATCCGAGTGATGACGAAGTCATGGGTACTGATTGGTTTGATTTAGATGATGTGCTTAATCAAGATTTGCTTGGCGATAATGCTAAAATGTACGCTGCCTTTTTACCAGAATTAAAAGAGGTGGTTAAGGAATTTGGTTTATAGTATGAATACCTCTACAAAAAATTTAATAAAGGGGGTAATAACAGCTATGCTTATTCCCATTAGTGCATGGGGTATTTATGTATTTAGTTTTTATGGTGCACTTGGTGCAACCATTTCAATATTTGGTACTATTGATAACCTGCCACTTGGTCCCAATCTTTATCGAATTTTCTTTGGAATAATTGGTTTAATACTCGTTGTTCCAATTATTCTATTAGTTTGGAAAAATAAACAGATTTGGCGGCAGATAATGTTTAAGTCACTCTCATTTCTTCTTATATATTTAAGTATTGGAATAGGGGTTGTTTTTGCTTTTTTATTTGGCCTAAACTTAAATCCACCTTTTTTAAATAAACCTCAATCTTTTCAAGTGGCTTGTCAGATGGTGTCATTATTTTTAGCAATCGGATATTATTTTTTCTTTAAAAAAGTGATTAAGCCTTACTCTCTAAAAGTGTAGTATGTCTATTTTAATTAAAAAAAATTTACAGTACTTGATTTTGACCCTCATAGGCCTACTTACTTTGTACGGAATCTGGGCCTTTGCTGGTATGGCCATGTTTGTATTACTCGTGGCGACTGCACCGTTTACCGCTGCCTTTGAAAGTTTGGTTTTGGATTATTCGATTTGGGCTATATTCACAATATTATTACTTGTGCCAGGAATTAAATTACTATATTCTGAACGCCAAACAGCTAATTTAAGTTTATGGCGAATGGTGCGCGGATATTGGTTTTATCTCGTACCAGCCTATGGTGTTTTGCTTGGTACGGTCTTTTATATCAATTCAACCCTTGGTTACCAAATTATAATTTTAATTGAGCTTGGTGTATCCATTTGGTATTTTGTGAATTTTAAAAAATGTGTTATTAAAAAATAATATGTTAGACATCAAATATATTCGTGAACATGTCGTTGAAGTAAAGGAGAATTGTGTTAAACGTCGCAATAAAGTGGATATTGATCGCTTGATTGCGGTGGATGAAACTCGACGGCAACTTTTAGGTGAAGTAGAAGCTCTCCGTGCCAGTCGCAAAAGTGGTTCTAAAGGAAAACCAACCGAAGAAGAAATTGCTAAAATGCGTTCACTTGGTGATGAAATTAAAGTAAAAGAAGAAAATTTGGCAGCAGTGGAAGTAGAATTCTCTGATTTAATGATGCAGGTGCCAAACTTAACTCATCCCGACTCACCAATTGGTGGTGAAGAAAATTTTACGGTGGTATATCAAAAAGACCATGCTGGTTTTGATTTTAAACCAAAAGATCATGAAGAAATTTTGACTTCACTGGATTTAATTGATTTTGAACGTGGCGCCAAAGTGGCAGCGGCTAAATTTTATTTTGCGAAAAATGATTTAGTGCGTTTGAATCAAGCGCTGCTTAATTACGGCATTGATGTGGTAACCAAACATGGATTTATCTTAATGGAAACGCCAGACTTGGCCCGCACTGCCATTTTGCAAGGGGTTGGGTTTAATCCACGCGGTAATGAAACTCAAATTTATTCGGTTGAAAATACTGACCTAAGTTTAATTGGGACGGCTGAAATTACGGTTGGTGGATATCATGCTGACGAAATTCTTGACCTCAGTAATGGTCCAAAAAAATATGTGGCCATGTCTCACTGTTTCCGTACCGAAGCCGGTGCCTATGGTCGTACCAGTAAAGGTTTGTATCGCGTGCACCAATTTACCAAATTAGAAATGTTTATTTATTGTAAGCCAGAAGAAAGTGAAGCGCTGCATGAAGAGTTGCGCGCCATTGAACAAGAAATTTGTGATGGTCTTGGTTTGTCATACCGCGTGATTGATATTCCGTCAGGTGACCTTGGTGGCCCAGCGTACCGTAAATACGATTTGGAAGCGTATATGACCATGAAAGGTGAGGGTGATAAGCAAGGTGATTTTGGTGAAATTACGAGTACCAGTAATTGTACTGATTACCAAGCTCGTCGCTTGAATATTCGGTACCGCAATGAACAAGGTGAGACCGAATTCGTGCATACTTTGAACGGAACCGCCGTAGTACTTTCCCGTTTCCCAATTGCCGTAGTTGAACAATATCAACAAGCTGATGGCTCAATTAAAGTGCCAGAAGCTTTACAACCATATCTTGGTAAAGCCGTAATCAAATAATATGTCCAAACCCATCCTCATTATCCTCCCAGGTTGGGGTGGTACCAAAGAATCGTGGCATGATTTTATTGCGCTAGCGCACGAAAAATTTGTCGTACATTGTGTAGAATTGCCTGGATTTGGGGCTGAACCCTGTCCAACGGCCGTGTGGGGGGTAGAGGAGTACGCGGCGTTTGTAAAAAATAAAATTAACGGCTTAGGAATTGGTAAAAAAATTATTTTAGGTCATTCGTTTGGCGGGCAAGTAGCTACCTACTTAGTTGGAAATAATCCACGTATCTGTGATACACTGATATTAAGTGGTCCAGCAATTTTTCGGCGCCAAGCAACCGTAAAAAAAGCAATTTTAAAACCTATTGCCTTACTCGGACAACGCTTATTTAATTTGCCGGGTTTAAGTAATTTTGCTTCAGTAGCGCGAAAAATTTTGTATAAAAGCATTGGTTCACCTGATTACAACCAAACCAGTGGGGTATTACGCTTAATTTTTCAAAAAATCACCACCCAATCAATGGAAGCGTATTTACCGACAATTTCGGTGCCAACTTTGGTGGTGGCTGGTAGTCTTGATACCTATGTGTCCAGTGCAGATAGTCAAAAAGTTGCCGCCGCTATTCCCGGAGCCACATTTGTTGAATTCCCGCGGCTACGGCACGGGTTACACCAAACTAATCCTAGTGAACTATTAAAAACAATTACGGATTTTATTTTCTAAGCTAACGCATGGTCTTATTTACTCCACTTAATTTAGTTTTGTTTGGCTTGTGGGCAATAAGCGCCATTTTTGATTATTTAGAATTTTGTTATTTGTGGCAACTCAAAGAATACCGTCTGGATCGCATGCGTGATTTTTTCTCCACTAAACAGGGGAGAAAATATTGGCTTAGCCCTGCTTTTTTGGTTCGTTCGCTATTTGTAATAATCCTTGTTTTTTGGCCAATTAATACCATTAGCATTTTAAAATTTATTATTTTAGGGTTTTTATTGGCTGAAATAATTGTACACGGATTATCGGTCTACCAAAAAAAGATACGATATCCCAAACCTACCCCCAAAGCCCTGCTTATTTTGGCAGCTTCATTTGTTTTTGAGGCCGCCGTTGCTTGGTGGCAGCGCGATTGGACCTTGGTTTTTGTGTTAATGGTGGCGCGATTTTTCATCATGAGTGGAATTGTCTTTTTATCCAATCAAATTACCCAGCGAATCAAAGATTTAATTATTTATCAGGCTACGCGCAAAATTGCCCGGTTACCGGAATTGTTGACCATCGGTATTACTGGAAGTTACGGTAAGTCTTCGGTCAAAGAATATACAAGTCAGTTGCTCGGTGTGAATTTTACCGTGGTGAATACCCCGGGAAATATAAATACTGATATTGGTGTGGCCCAATTTATTTTGCGCACTGATTTTACCAAAGCGCAAATTTTTGTTTGTGAAATGGGAGCATATCGAATTGGAGAAATATCTCGGATTTGTAAAATTGTAAAACCAAAAATTGGTATTTTAACCAGTATTATTGAACAACATTTATCATTATTTGGTTCACTTAAAAATATTCAGACCGCTAAATACGAATTATTGCGTTCAATTCCTGAAACGGGATTGGTAATTACCAATGCTGATAATGCCTATTGTACAGAATTATTATCGGAATTAACCTGCCAAAATCAAAAGTTATTTGGTGATGAACCAGACAATCAGCCTGATTATTTAATTACTGAAACTAGGGCTAAAGCCGGTACGGTTTCGTGGCAAGTGCAGACTGATGAACCGTCGCCGTTGTTGTTTACAGCCGCCGTACTGGGCGCACACCAACCATATAATATTACACCGGCAATTATTGTGGCTAAACATTTAGGAATTTCAGATACTGAGGTTGCGCGCGCCGTAACCACGCTTAAACCTGGTGCCAACGCCTTATCGTGGTACCAATACCAAGCCGCTGATATTATTGATGATACCTATAACTCTAATCCAAAAGGGTTTAAAGCGGCTTTGGATATTTTATCATCGTTTCCTTCTACCAAACGACGAATTGTCATTACTCGGGGAATGTTAGAATTAGCCGATAAATCGGCCGAGTATCACGCTAAAATTGGTGAAGAAATTGCTTTTTGCGCTGACGAGTTAGTAATTATTAGTCCAGATTCGGCTGATGACTTTATGACTGGAGTTCAAGCCTTAAAAAATAAATATCACTTAGAAGTGCGGTTTATTTTTGATCCTGTTGAGTTGGTGCAGTATGTAAAAAATAAAACTACCGAGCAAACCGTGGTATTGCTAGAAAACCGGATGCCGTCTGTGCTTATGAGTGAAGTAAAAAAATAATATGAAGAACTATCTCTTCACCGGCTTTTCACCTAATACTCGGGGCGAGGATGCTCGGCTGGCCTTTAAGTTACTGTTTTTTTGGCAATGGGAAAATTATCAGAATGATTCAGTTAAAAAATTAGAACATTGGTTTAGAGAATATTTTTCGGTTCAGCAGGCCTATGCAGTCGATAGTGGTCGTTCGGCCCTACAATTGGCTCTGTCCGCTGGTGGAGTGACCAGTGGTGATGAAGTACTCTTACAAGCCTTTACTTGTGTGGTGGTGGCTAATAGCATTACCAATCTAGGTGCTAAGCCGGTGTATGTGGATTGTAATTCTCGGTATTTAATTGATCCCGATAAGATCGAAGCGGCCATCACTCCACAAACCAAGGCGATTATTATTCAACACACGTTTGGGGCTTCGGCTGAGGTAGAAAAAATTATCCCAATCGCTCGTAAACACAACTTACTGATCGTAGAGGATTGTGCTCATTCGCTCGGTGCTTCTCATAACGGTACACTACTAGGTACTTTTGGTGATCTGGCTATCTTT
Organism: Candidatus Magasanikiibacteriota bacterium; assembly: GCA_031973355.1. GTDB lineage: Bacteria > Patescibacteriota > Patescibacteriia > Magasanikbacterales > UBA922 > 2-12-FULL-41-16. The sequence continues at coordinate 18,590 of DALYDF010000003.1, read as the reverse complement.
AGTTTTGGTTCAGATAAAGTAATTTCTGGAGTCAGAGGGGGAATGGTAATTACTAATAATCCTATTTTTGGGGCCAAGCTCAAAGAGCTGCAGGCACAGTTACCACGTTTTCCTATTGTTAGAGAATTACAGCATTTATTTCACCCCATTTATTTTTATTGGGGCAAAAAAACCTATCATTTAGGAATTGGAAAAATTAAATTATACCTAGCAAAACGCCTGCATATTATTAATCGAATTATTGATCCGCCTGAAAAACAGGGGAGAGTGCCCACCTATTTTCCGGCTTTGTTGCCGGCTAGTTTGGCAACCTTAGCCTTGAATCAAATTAAAAATTTGGATCAGTGGAATAAAAAACGCCAAGAAAATGCGGCATTTTACGCTGAACAATTAAAGAACAAAAAAAGTATTCAAAAAATAGGGGATAGTGAAATGTGGCTTCGTTTTCCAGTTGAAGTTACTAATTTGGCTGAAGTTTTTGCTAAAGCTAAAGTTGGTAATATTATGTTAGGGAACTGGTATTCTACTCCAATTGCGCCAGCTGATTCATTGCCTAATAAGGCGGGCTACCAAGCGGGGAGTTGTGTAATTGCTGAACAAATTGGAAAGAATATCGTAAATTTACCAACCGATCCTCACTTAACTAAACAGGATTTAGAGCGAGTCGTGGAAATTTTTTCTTAGTATGATTTTGCGCTTAGAAAAAAATTTAGAGCCAAAAATTTGGGAAGAATTTCTTCTTAAACAGCCGTATACAATTTTTGTTCAATCACCAGCCTACGCTGAATTTTATCGTTCAATGGATGAGGAGGGGAGAATCTGGGGTATTTATAATGAAGCCAATCAATTGGTTGCCGGGACTTTGATTATTTCGGTGCACGCCCGCCGGGGAAATTTTTGGTTATTACCCTATGGTCCAATTATTGCCCAAACTGAACCAGCGGCCTATCAACAAATTAGTGATTTTTTATTAAGGGAATTAAAAGTTGCGGCTAAACAAGCGCAGATGGATTTTATTCGGATAAGTCCATTTTGGTCTACTACTGACACCAATGCCTGGAATTGTTTCAAAAGAAATAAATTAATTCGTTCGCCCCTCCATATTTTAGCCGAAAATACTTGGTTATTAGACATTACTCCTAGTGAAGAAGACTTGTTAAAAAACATGGAGAAAAATCACCGTAATTTGGTACGACGCTGTGAAAAAGAAGGAGTGCGTATTGAAATTACTTCTGACCCTGAAGCGGTTGAAGAATTTAATCGCATGCACGATGTGACCGTAAAACGACATAATTTCCATCGTTTTCCAGATGGATATGTGCGCAAAGAATTTAATGCGTTGGCTCCCCAAAATGCTGTGGTAATTAAAGCTTTTTTACCAACTGGGGAGTTGGATGCCGTGGGAATTTTTATGTTTTACGGAACAATGTCGTGCTATAGGCACGCTGCATCGCTCATGAGTGATAAGCGTTTGCCAACTTCGTACGCCGTGCAATGGGCGGCGATTCAAGAGGCCAAAAAACGCGGCTGTACCGTACATAATTTTTGGGGAATTGCTCCGCCAGAGGCTACCAAAGCGCACCCTTTTTATGGAATTACTCATTTTAAAAAAGGATTCGGTGGGTATGCGTTTGATTTAATTCCGTGTCACGATTTACCAATTAGTGCTCGTTATTTTGTAACGTGGTTAATTGAAAAAGTACGCAGTATTCGACGCGGTTTTTCTCACTAAACCTATGGTTTGGTCAAAAACAAAAAAAATACCACGCCGGCGTTTGGTTTACCAGGCAAATTTAGCGCAGGCCAGTGGTCGAGTTAATCCATTTAAACCAGAGGCACCCGTAAGTCGTAAACCCTTAATTTTGGGAATTATTACCGTGCTTAGTGCTTTGGGGGCAGGTGGGCTAGCTTTGTTTCACCCCGCCTTCCACATTGATGTGATTAGTATTACTGGGGCTACACGTACCGATTATGCTGAATTACAAACCACTGCGAGGCAAGTTTTGGATACTAAAATAGCCTGGGTAATTCCCGGGGCAAATTATTTTTTGCTTAATCAAACTGAATTAGAGGAAATTATTGTTACCCGGTTTAAATTACAGAGCGTGGCTATTACTAAAACCTTTCCGCATACTTTAAACATTGCGATTTTTGAGCGGGGACCACAGCTAATTACCATCCAAGAGGGAATTATGACTGCACTTGATCCTGATGGCGCAGAGGTGAGTAAATTGGGTCGTTTGCAGACAGTCCTTAGTTCAGATTTACGCTCGTTAATTAAAGAAGCGCGTTTAGTACAAAATAGTTCACCAGATTTATATAAAACACTACCATTAGTGGTGGTAAGCACGGTCACTGAGCCGGTGTTGGCCGCTACGGTTACGGTTAGTTCAACGTTAGCCAGTACTACTGTTAGCTGATACGGAAATAATTACTGGAGTTTTAGCCTGGAATTCGTTTTTAAATGATAATGCCAAAACCGTTGATTATTTTGTGGTAAATAGCTGGTCAGAAGGGGAAGCAGTGCTACGAGACTCGAGTATTAGATTATTGATTAATTTTACAGAAAATCGTGATCGGCAATTTTTAGCCGCCAGTACTTTTTGGAAACAAAATAAAACAACTTCAACTTTACAATATTTAGATTTGCGCTATCCGGGTAAGATTTTTTGGAAATAAAAAGAGCTAAAATTAGCTAAATTTTAGCTTTTAAATAGATTCAGTTAAAGTTTTGTGTTATAGTAAAAGCGTTGACAAAAGACACTTTTCTTGTTAAAGTATATTTTTAATAAAAAGTTATGTCTGTCCTTAAACAAACTAAGGATCAATTTATTAAGCTACTTAACGGTAAAGCTTTTGTTCCTCAAGGGCTTGTTGAATTACAAAGATATTTTCGTACGAATAGTCCAATTAATTTTGAATTTAAAAAAAGTGATGACGGTTCTATTGTGGCAATTAGTACAAATTTTCGATACGGATCTATTATTGCTACTGGTAAAAACAAAGAGGAGATTGATCTTAATATTAAAGATGCGATTTTAACTTCATTTGAAATTCCTTCTTCTTACGCAAAAGAAGCTGGTATTAAAAATGAAGGTGAAAGTAAGGTGGCATATGCCGCCATTTAGTGACTTGCCTGGAGAAATTAAGCGAGCTAAGTTTATAAAAGCACTTGTTCGTTTAGGTTTTATTATTGATGAAAGCGGGGGAAAGGGAAGTCACTTTAAGGCAATTTGGCCTAAAACTCAAAAAACAGTAACTATTCCCTCCCAATTGAATCGAAATGTCCTTTCTTATGTTTTAAAGGAAATTGAACAGTATAGTGGGATTTCTTGGGAAGAAATTAAAAATAATCTCTAAAATAAAAACTACCCTGTGTGGTAGTTTTTATTTTATTGCTACAATCAATAGAGGAGTACTGTAAAATTGTGATATCCAGACTATCCTTCCCTAGAGATAGTATGTCGCACAATATATCTTATACGACACTATACCTAAGGACTCCGCTCTCGCCTGCCATTAATTTAATTTTTTTATTTTTGTATTTCCCTGGGTAAAACTGCCTAGATTTTTTATTTTTTAATTTCTCCGGCCCTGTACACTGTCTAACTAATAGTTTAGTTTTTAACATTTACTTTTTACCAACTTTCCCCTAACCCTAATAACTATTAGTCTTATATTGTGCGACACTACAGAATCGCGCATTAAAACACCAAGGTCTAAGTATACCGGGTAATCTAAAAATAATTAACCTGATTAAGTCTGGTTTGTAGTCAGAAGTTTTAAATAAGTGTCGCGAAGCAATTCTGCATCAGCCAAGGCGTTGTGTTCTTGATAATCAGCCTTGTTAATTCCCAGTGAAGTAAAAAATTCGTGAATACCCATGCTGTTGGGTGATAGGCCCATACCAAATAAAATAGAAGCAAAATCAATTGGAATCCAATAGGCTGGATGATCCTGGGCTGAACCAAATAATTCGTACCAATAAATGGCGTCAAATTGATTTACATATGCCACCAAATAAGGTTGATCTGGTCCAACAAATTCTCTAATTAATTCTTTGGCTTTTTCGCGACTTACTTTTGGTTGATTCAAGTAGGGTAGTACATGTTCGATTACCCACGGGTGAGGTTCGGCTGAACTCTCCAATTCTAAATATAATTTTTCACCAGTGTATTTAATCATCCCAATTGACAGTAACTCCCCTGTTTTCGCATTAAGATCAGTAAATTCAGTGTCAAAGAAAATTATTCGGTCTGAATATGGTTTCATGTCAAAATAATAAGAGTTATTGTGGGCAGCGTATCAAAACCCACCCAGAGCGTCAATTTTTGTGGTTTAACGAACAAAACCAAGTGAAATTAAAGGCAAAACTAAGACTGGTTTTTTAGTTACTGTGGCTCTCAGTGTACCGGCACTATGAACTGTATGCTTGCCAAATTTTTGGGCCAGTTCATCAACTGCTTGGTACACTTTTTTTAAAGCACTGACATTTTTTGGTGTTTCAAATAAATTGCCTTGGATGGCGCAGGCATCGTTTAGATGAGATAAAACAATTCCTGTGGCTCGGTAACTAACTCCAGAACAGTATAAGCGTTCAAATAAAGGTTTAACAGCGGCTAAAATATCTAACGGGAAAGCCGTGGCTCGTTCCAGGTTAACTTCTAAGGCTTGAATATCAAAAGATTCTGATTTAAGAAAAATAGAAACTTTGCCTGCCACTAAGTCGTGCTTTCTGGTTTTGGCACAAGCATTTTCAATATTAGTAATTAATTCGGCAAACACTACTTCCCTATTACTGCGTCCTTTTTGAAAAGTACTCGTCTTAGAAATTGAAGCATAGGTTTGTTTTTCTTCAGCAATGACTGAATAAACCGACTCCCCGTTTAGTTCATACCAGATATCTTGGTGTGGTTTACTAAAATTTGTGTTAACAAAATTGAGTGGTTTAATAGCAAAATCATAGGCAGTAAATATTCCTAAACGACGCATATAATCAGCGGTGTTTCGGCCTACGCCCCAAATAGTATCAATCGCAAAATCGCGTAAATATTCGGGTAAATCTTTTTGAGTGATCGTGCCAAAACCATCAGGTTTGCTGGCTGTAGAAGCTAGTTTGGCTAATACTTTGGTAGGGGCCAAACCAACTGACACGGTTAAATTTAATTCTTTTTGAATAGTTTTTTTAATTAAGCGAGCAATTTGTTCGTACGACATTTTTTCTGTTTGATCCAGGCCGGTAAGTTCAATAAATCCTTCGTCAATGCTATATTCTTCTACCTGGCTAGTAAAACGACGCATGATAGCAAATAAGCGCTTAGAAAAAAGTGTATAGGCTTCGTAATCCCCTGGTAGTAAAATTGCTTCTGGACAAACAGCTTTAATTTCTCGTAGGGTCATACCACGACGCACTCCCCTTTTTTTCGCTTCGTAACTAAAGGCGGTGGCAATACCGCGGTCAGCACCCACTACGACGGGTTTACCAATTAATTGGGGGTTAATTGCTTGTTCGCAACTGGCAAAAAAAGAATCAACATCAAGGTGAACAATGGCACGAGTAGAATAATTCATAAGGTTAGAGATATTTGCGAATAACACTGGAAACTACACCGGCAATTTTTAATTCCATTTGGGGATGAATATCAGAATATTGACGATTAGCTGGGCGTAAAATTACTTGGGCTCCCCTTTTGATGTAATATTTCATGGTCCAATCATGGTCGACTTCAGCCACGACAATGTCTCCAGTCTTAGGGCTGCGGGTGCGATCAACAATTACCATATCGCCTTCCATAATCCCCGCGTCAATCATTGAGTCTCCGGAAACGGTCAGTAAATAACTAGCTTGTGGGTGTTCAATTAACCATTTGTCTAAACTTACGGTTTTGGCCTGCGCATCTTCTTCGGCTGTAGTTGGAAAACCAGCTTGCACTGAGCCAAGCATTTTTAATCCAAACATTTTTTCAGTCGGTAATAGTTTGCCCGTAATTCCCTTTTCAATAATCCCGTCAGCAATAAATTTTTCAACATAACGGTGTAGTGAGCCTTTTGATTTTACCTTGAACAGTTTAACCATTTCATCATAAGTAGGCAGATGTTTGAATTTGTGAAAGTAAGCAATAAGTTCTTGTTTGCGTGAATCGTAAGTGTTGGTCATAAGAGTGCTTAATTTACGTGTGTGCGTATAAAAGCAGTATAGAGAACATTTGTTCTCATAGCAAGTTTTGGCATGTGGATAACCATTGTAAAATAAAAAAGCCCTGCATTTGCAAGGCTTTTGAGAATTTTATTATTTCAAATATTTCATCGGATCCGTCGGAATTCCATTTTTCCGAACTTCAAAATGTAAATGTGGGCCAGTGGTAAATGGGCCAGCCCCAACTGTGCCCGGTGTAGCGCCAGAATACCCAATAATATCTCCGCGGGTAACATATTGCTCTTCGCTTACGGAAATCGCGCTCAAGTGACCGTAGACAGTGGAAACACCATTAGAGTGAATGATCATCACATACGCGTAACATGAAGCCGTGGTACAGCGTTTGGCGCGCGCAATATATCCACTGGCCGAGGCTTTAATCGCACTCCCCTGCGGCATGGCAATATCAATCGCATTATGCTCAAACACTTGGCGGTAGGGATAACTTGGATCCCAAAAATACGCCGTTACGCGGCGACTACTGCCTGGCCAGGATAAATCACCACTATCCGTATCAAATTTTTCAGGTTGTTTTTTTTGTTGCTCGGCTAATTTTTTGCGCACCTGCGCTTCAATGCCGGAAATATCATTTTCAATTTTCTGGTATTGACTGCGCAGTGAACTAACCAGGGTTTTATATTTTTGTTCCGAAGCTTGTGTGCTGCTTAACAGAGTTTTTTTGTTGGAAATTTGGTAATCTAATTCATTTTTTTTCTGACCTAGTTGGGTGTGTGTTTCTTGGTAATCTTCTTTAATGGCCAGGACTTTTTTTTGTTTGGCCTCTAAGTCAGTTTTAGCCAACCGCACCGATTCAGCAGTTTTACCTAAATCATATTGTAGGCGTTCTACGCGGTTAAGTCGGTCGTAAAATTCTGATAATGAAGAATAGGCTGATAAAATTTCCACAATTTGTTTATCATCTTCGCGGCGTAATTCACGAATTAATTCGGCTAAGATTTTTTTCTGGCGTTCCAAGGTTTTGGTTTTTTCCGTAATTGAAATATCCAGGGATTTTAATTCCAAAGTAAGAGTTTGTAATTTTTCTTCTGTGGCTTCAACATCTAAATTGACTTGTTCAATGCGATTATCCAAAATCGTCATTTGGTTAGTCAAAGAAATAGTTTGCAATTGGGTATCAGCGATTTTTTTCTTGTAGGATTCAATTGACTGTTCAATCTCCGCAATTTTCTTTTTCTTTTCTTCAATTTGTTTATTAAGCGCTTCAACTTCGGCGTTGGTGGCGACGGTGGTGGCAGTTTGGGCGTGCACGAAAAAACCCGCGGTTAAGCTGCCGATTATTAAAAATGCGAGGAGTAAAAATTTTTTAGGCATAGTCTGAAAATCAGTATACCATATTTTGGCTTAGGGTTTAAAAAACCGCTTGGTTAAGCGGCTTTTTGACTGATAATTTTTGCCGTTCTTTATAATTTACCCATCGCCAAAGTAATCCGCTTCAAAGTTTCAGCTAATCCAAGCACAAAGGCCAATTCCGTTGGTCCGGGTGAATTTTTGGCGCCAGATAGGGCAACGCGGAGTGGCCACATCACATTGCCAACTCCATAGGATTTTTCCGCAATAAAGGCTTGGAGTTTTGCGTCCAAGTTTTCCTTGGTCCACCCGCCTACTCCTGGCAAGAGTTCAAGCAATTCACCAAAAATTTGTTTCGCTTCTTCGGGGGTGCCTTTTTTCCACGCTAAAATTTCCGCATCATATTCTAATTTTTCCGCAAACGCAAAACCAATTCCCGCTACTAATTCAACTAAGGTATTAGCTCTCCCCCGCTCCAAGTCTAATAATGGTGCGAGTTTGGTAGTTGGTAATTCCGCCGCTTCATTCAATCCCGCTTGGCGCATAAATGGTCGGGTGCGTTCTACCAAATCAGCCAAATCAAGCTTCATCATATATTGCTTGTTGTACCAATTTAATTTTTCCCGATTAAATACGGCTGCCGGCTTACTGACTTTTTCTAGGGTAAATTCAGCTTCTAATTCTTTTAGAGAAAATAGTTCTCGTTCATCACCGGGATTCCAACCTAAAAAGGCCACAAAATTTACCAACGCTTCAGGTAAATAACCTTTGGCTTTAAAATCTTCTACTGAAACATCACCGTGGCGTTTACTTAATTTTTGTTTTTGTTCATTAACTAATAATGACAAGTGACCAAAACGAGGTGGCGTCCAACCAAACATTTCGTACAGTTTAATATGTTTTGGAGTGGAAGAAATCCATTCTTCACCGCGAATAGCGTGTGAAATTTCCATTAAGTGATCATCAACTACCACGGCCAAGTGATAGGTAGGAAAACCATCAGATTTTAATAATACTTGATCATCAACCAAGGCATTTTTAAATTCTACTTTGCCGCGGATTAAATCTTCATATGCAGTGGTACCCTCTTTGGGCATTTTCATGCGGATTACTGAAGATTCCCCAG
>DALYDF010000003.1:2139-9950 GCA_031973355.1 Candidatus Magasanikiibacteriota bacterium | reverse complement strand
CCCAGCATTAACGCGGGTACGGGCATCGGCCAAACTAATTTCCCGACAATGCCCATCATATCCGGTTGGCATTTTATTTAATTCTTGAAATGTACGTAGCTCGTCTAAGCGCTCTTTGGTGCAAAAACAAAAGTAGGCATGACCTTTTTCTAACAGTTCCTCTGCGTATTTTTGATAAATTGGTAAGCGTTCCGATTGAATATACGGACCTTTATCGCCAGTTTGAATCACTGTATTGTGGTCAGTTAAATTTACCCCTTCATCTACCGTAATTCCGGCCCATTTTAGTGACCCAATCATGTTTTCAATGGCACCCTCTACCAAGCGTTCTTGATCGGTATCTTCTACACGCATGATAAAAGTGCCGCCATGTTGGCGAGCATATAAATAAGAATATAGGGCAGTACGTAAACCACCAACATGTAAAAATCCAGTTGGGCTAGGTGGAAATCGGGTACGAATTGAGGTCATATTATGTTAAATTCGGGACATGACTATGGCGGCAGCAATGGCGACATTAAGCGATTCAGCCTGACCTTTACCGGGGATAGTGTACTTGGTATCAATGAATTTTTCAAGGCTTTCGCGCACGCCGTGCGATTCACTGCCAAACAGAAAAACAGTGTTTTCATCTCCCTGTTTAAGGAGTTTTTCGGGTAAAACTTCCCCATCCATTTCGAGTGAAACCACTTTGTACCCAAATTTTTCTTTTAACATTTGCAGTGAAGTAGCAATATCTTGACTTTCAAAAACGTGGGTGCGGAAAATTGAGCCCATCGTACTGCGCACTACTTTTGGATTATACGGATCCACTGAATCTTCAGCTAATAAAATATTCGTAATACCAAACCAATCCGCGGTGCGAATAATCGTACCCAAATTGCCCGGGTCTTTCACGCCGTCGAGGGCCACAATTGGACCGCGGGCAATTTCTTCTAAGCCAATATCGTTGGTAGAAACAACAGCCAGCACACCGGGAAAAGTATCCGTAGTTTTAATTTCGCCAATATCTTTGCGTCCACAAAATTCTACTTGCACTTCATCGGCTTCGGCCAGTTTAATTAAATTTTGCATGTCGGGTTCATCGCGAAGTGCGCCATCCATCACAACTAAAATTACTTCAGCGTTTTCAATCGCCTCTTCCACTCCTTTGACACCTTCCACAATAAATTCCTGGGCTGCGGCGCGGTGCTTTTTTTGTTGGAGTTCGTTGAGATGTTTAATGGTAGCTTTGGGTAACATATTATTTCTTTTCGTAAATTACTGGCCAGGCGGGTATAGATTCAGCGGTGGGGTTTTTTAAATAAAACTCATCTGCATTTTCACAGCTTTGGGCTTCATACTTTATTAATGTGATTTTATTGTTAATTATCATATAAGTACCGTTAGTACCACAATCACCCAGTCCTCGATGTTTGGTGTAAATACTCAAGGTCTTATTTTTGGAATCAAAAAAATCAAATCCAAGCACAACTGGTGCACCAGTTTCTTCATCTCTGATTGGTTCTAATTTTTTGGTGGCTATATTATAAAAATCCAATGTTTGTTCTGTGCTAGTCACACTACCAAGGTGACTGTTAGTTTGTAAAAGCATAAAGACCAGACTAGATTGATAGACGTAAGTATTACAAGTAATGCTCAAAATATATTGCTCATTTCCAAGTGGATAAACCCGTAGACCGCCATCATCAGTCATGCCGAATTCCTGAAATTCTTGTTCACAAGCTTCGGGCCAGCCCAAACTGCGCCATTTTGCACGGTCTTCTTTTGAGTAGCTTTCCTGGTAAAAATTAAGTTTATTAGAACCTTCTTCAAATGAAGATTCTTGGGGCAGTTTTTCATTAACAGGAACAGGTGATGGTGAATTTGCGCATCCATTCCCTAAAAGGGTTATTGCGGAGACTACAATCAAGAAGTTTTTGAGTTTCATAGTGCCCGTACTTTACTATAATCTTAGCCAAAAAACAAGGCAGACCCCGGGTGGAGCCTGCCTTGTTTGTGCCTTGGCCGTAGCAATTATTTTTTAGTACTGCTAGTATTATTAGCCTCTATTCTTTCCTCAAGCGAAACACATTTTGATTCATAGAGGTAAGGATTTTGAAATTTGATTATCAACATCGTTACCGCTACATTTATGAGGATGGTGGCAACAAAACTTATAATAATTTTCTTGTTCATAATAGTAGTAGATTGCTTATATATTGGTTGCAGTATACCCCACTTTTAAAATAATATCTTTAATTTCTTGCTCAGAAATTAGACTCGGATCAAATTCTACTACGGTCTGCGCTTTGGCATAAGTAGTATTTACTGACACAATTTTATTGGTGTCTTCCAATTCCCCATCGATATTCATGGCACAGCTCGCACAGTGCATGCCGTCAATTTTTAACGTTAAAGTTTGATTCATATTAGATTACATTGATGACCCCTTTATACATGCCCATGCTACAAGAAAAATTCAACTTGCCTGGTTTACTGGGTGCAGTGAAAGTAAGCGTAGTTTCTTGACCGGGTCGCACTACTTTTTGAATGTTTAATTTGGGAATGGTAAAGGCTTGGGCGCAACTGTATGCCTTGTCATTTTTTAAATGTAAGGTAATTTTTTCACCAGCCGGTACCGTGAGATTTTTGGGACTGTACCCATTTGGTTCAATGGTAATGGTGATTTCTGAATTGGCCTGAGTTTGGCTAGCTGATTGATTGGTTCGATTAAAATCCACCCCACTCAAAGTTAAAGCGCCTTTTAAGTTATAAAATGCCAAGAGAATAATGGCGATGGCGGCAACTTTGAAAAACTTTTTTTGGTACGCATCACCAAGTTTAGTAGCAAAAAATCCGAGTAAACCAAATAGTGGTGCTGTGCCCAAAATAAAGGCAAATAAAATTGCGCCACCGTACCAGGCACTACCCGAGGCAATGGCCAACGCCATCATGGCTTGGGTTGTGCCGCACGGAATGAAAACGGTAAATGCACCGAGTAAAGCTGGGGCAAACACATCTTTACTTTTGGATTGATTGCGCACTAACCGCGTGAGAAATTTGGGTGGTTGAATAACAAAGTAGCGAAAGAACGGGTGAACATTGAGTAAATTTAAAGCCGTGCCGAGCATGAAAATTACCACCACAAATTGCATGATGGCCTGGGCTTTAACTGATAGGGTGAAAAATGAACCAAACCAGCCCAATAAAAAGCCCAGCAATGTGTAAGCGATTAATTTGGCGAGCAAGAAAAATAAAATTGGTCGCACTGTCCCCTGTTTAGCACCTTCTGTTAAACTTTCTTTTTCTCGCAACGAAATTGTGCTGGCTAATAAGCCGCCCTGAACCGCTAAACAAGTGAGTCCGCCCGTTATCAAACCGGTTAAAAAGATGACTAATAAATTGGTGTTCTCCATATTAGAGTTTGGTACTTTTTAAGCGGAGTGAGTTAAGAACGACTGAAACCGAACTAAGGGCCATGGCCGCGCCGGCAAATACGGGATTTAGTAACCAACCAAATACGGGGAAGAATAAGCCACTAGCGACAGGAATACCAATTATATTATAGGCAAAGGCCCAAAACAAATTTTGTTTTATTCCGCGCATGGTTAATTTGGATAAACGCACGGCTTGGCTTAATTTGGAAATATCGCCATTGAGTAAAATAATCCCCGCGGATTCAATCGCCACATCAGTGCCCGTGGCCATGGCAATGCCCACATCAGCTTGGGCTAATGCTGGTGCATCATTAATCCCATCGCCAGCCATGGCGACAATTTCACCAGCTTGCTGAAGGGTTTTAACTTGATTCATTTTGTCTTGGGGCAAAACTTCAGCTACCACTTCATCAATCCCCGCTTGCTGGGCAATAAATTGGGCGGTGTTGTGATTATCACCGGTTAGCATGACGACTTTGATCCCCTGCTTATGCAACGCGGCCACCGCAGCTGCCGCCTCTGGTTTAATGGCATCAGCCACCAAGACAATGCCGAGCACGGCTTGTTTGGAGGCCAAAATAATTGGGGTTTTGCCTTCTTGCGTGGCTTGTTCAATTGTTGCGCGGTTAAAATTAAGTTTTAAATCAGTAATTAATTTTTCATTTCCGGCCCAATAGGCTTGGCCAGCAATGTGGCCAGTGACGCCTTTACCTTTGATAATGGAAAATTGATCAACGGTTTGTAGTGATACATTGTTATTTTTAGCGTGTGTGACAATCGCGTGGGCAATTGGGTGTTCAGATTTATTTTCTAAGCTCGCTAAAATACCCAACAATTCGTTTTCTGAAAGTGATGAAGTTGACTGAATGGAAATTAATTCTGGTTTGCCTTTAGTAATTGTGCCGGTTTTGTCTACCACAATCGTCGTGACTTGGTGGAGTTTTTCCAAACTGGCCGCGTCTTTAATTAAAATGCCATTATTTGCACCTTTGCCAACACCCACAATGATGGCGGTTGGGGTGGCCAGACCCAAAGCACAAGGGCATGCAATTACCAGAATACCTACAAATGAAGTGAGACCATAAGAAATGGCTTTGGCGAGACCTAAATATTGTGGAGCAATTAATAACCAAGCAATTAAAGCAATCGCTGCGAGCGCAATGACAATTGGCACAAATACGGCCGAAATTTTATCAGCCAAAGCTTGTATTGGCGCCTTACTCCCCTGCGCGTCTTGCACCATTTTAATAATGTTAGCGAGCATGGTTTCGGAACCAACTTTAGTGGCTTGAAAAGTAAACGCACTGTTGGTATTTAAAGTGCCTGCAATCACGGTGTCCCCCGCCTGTTTTTCCACCGGGACTGGTTCACCAGTAATCATCGCTTCATCAATAAACGAAGTGCCCTCGGTAATTACGCCGTCAACCGGAATTTTAGAACCAGGTTTTACAATTAATACATCACCATGTTTTACTTCCGTAATTGATAGTTCCACTTCTTGACCATTACGCAGTACCAGTGCGGTTTTAGCTTGTAAATTCAGGAGTTTTTCAATAGCACTCCCAGTTTTAATTTTAGATTGGGCTTCTAAAAATTTTCCTAACGTAATAAAAGCAATCACTACAATGGTCACGTCATAATAACTCTGGCTCACATCTAGATATGGAGCGAGTACATTTTCAAATGCGGAAATGGTAAAGCTATATAAAAACGCGGCCAAAGTACCGATGCCGATCAGTGTGTCCATATTCGCTTTGCCATAGCGTACAAAGCGATATACGCCGAGCATATATGGAATGCCAATAATAAACAAGGTGTAGGTGGCAAAAATTGGCAACAAGTGATGAACAAAAGTTTTGGTCACCGCGTTCATTTCTGGTAACCAACTAAATTGGGCCAAAATATCCCAAGTCATCATGATAATGCTAAAAATCGCCAATGGAATCACTGACCACAATTTTTGTTTTAATTCTTGAACTTCAGCAATTTTATTGGCTTTAGATTGATTGGTACCGAGATGAGCGGCGTGTTCGTCCGCGGTCATATTCATGTTGGCCGCTTCCGTTTCCAGACTATATCCCAGTGGTTTAAGATGTTCTGATAATTTGGTGGGATTAGTTTGGGTCACATCAAAACTAATTTTAGCCGTTTCCGTACCGTAGTTTACTTGAATACTGGACACACCGGGAACTTTTTTTAGCTTGCGTTCAATGATATTGGCGCAACTGGCGCAATGCATGCCTTTAATTGGCAGATTTTGCGTGTCCATATTAGGATTTTTTAATAATGCTCATGATTTCGGTAATCGCCTTTTTTTCTTTGCCTTCACGAATGGCTTTGGCCGCGCAGGTATTAAGGTGATTTTCCAAAATAATTTGGTCAGTTTGGCGCAAGGCTTTTTGTACCGCTTGTGATTGATGAATAATATCAATACAATAGGCACCACTTTCCATCATGGCAACTACCTTTTTAAGATGACCTAAAGAAATTTTGTAGCGGTGCGTAATGCGTTCTTTTTCCGTTTTTGGCTTATACATAGTAAAGTATTATATCCCCCCATAGGGGATATGGTAGAACATAAAAAAAGAACTGTCAACTGACAGTTCTTTTACGGTGGATAAGTTTTGCTGTGGTTATGTCTATAATCCTTTATCAGTAGAAATATCTGAAACACTATTTCTAACTTCAGTGAGATTAAATTCCTCAGACGAATTAATTGATTCGCCAAGGGTGTAATTCACAAATAAAAAGTCAGGAATTGTTTTAATTTGACTACTCCATTTTGAACCGTATGAATTTTTAGCAACAGCCTCATTGGTGATTCCGCGCAATACACCGCCTCGATCTACAATATATACCGCTGGATTGCTTTCAATTTTTACCATGGTGCCTGGACGATAGGTAACATTGCCACCAAGTGGAAGTTTACTTAATTCTTTTGATGTGACTGTTTTGAGGCCGGAGAAATTTTTATACCAAGTACTAAAAATATCTCCATTGTAAAAAACATAACGCTTTCCATCGGTGCCCACGTAATAGACTGATGGTTTCTCTTTGGATTTAATCAAATACCCTGACGCAGCCGGTTGTGTAATTGGGGTAACTAAGGGCTTAGATTCTTCTTCAGCGGGTTTACTTGGTGTCGCTGGTGTGCTTTCTGATTGTTTACATTCCAATTTTCTACCCGTCCAGCCAAGTTTGCCTTGTGTGCGCCAATATGCGTAATTCTCAGAGAGATAAAATTTACCGTGAACATCATCCCAACCTTGAATTTCACAACTAGTATTAGTATTTACATTGTACCAAAAATATTGGTTTGTTTGTGCACCTTTTTTATACCAAATCGCATACCCATTTTCAATTGCTCCGGCTAAAATAGTAGTGCCTACTGGTTTACTACCTGCCTCCCAATTACCGGCACCTTCAATAATTTGTGCACCCAACTCACCTGTTTTATAATTAAATCTTCGCCAAATTGTATTTGGTTGGTTGTTATCGGCAGTAAATTCAGCAATTAAATAATCACCGGCTGAAGTTTGATTGGTAGGATTTAAATACGTAGCTAGAGAAAATAATTTTTGATTATTTGGAAAACTTACTTGCTTACTTGCTCCTGTTTCTACATCGTAAGACGAAAGTTGGTCTGCATATGAACCACTAAGTACTAATTTTTGTTTTACTTCAAATAAGTAATTTCCATTTACGATAATTGCATTTTCGGGGTTACCAGAAGGTAAAATTTTTGTTCCTTCGTTTAGAGATACGGTACCATTTGATGATTCTGAAGCTGTATCTGCGCCCCAAATTTTATTAGTTTTGGTATTGAGATACTTGAAGGTAACCACATAATTATAGTTCTTGTGTTTTAGACTGTACTTAAAAAAAGTACTACTACCAATCTCAACAGTATTCAATTCAAAGTTTGATAAGAGTGGGTCATTAATTGTACCTACATTATCTAGACTTTGGGTGGAAAAATTATATTTGTGAATAGTGGCTGTACTTTTATTTACAAAATATACACCATCCCCTAAAACTTTGAGCCCAAGTGGTTGGTAAGTGCCTTTATTCGCAATTTTCTTTTTAGCACCAGTTGCTAAATCCATATACCAAATTGCCGCTGTTTTGCCAGGTTGTGTATCTTCAAAAGTGGTCGATTCAAAATCAGCCCAGGCAAATTTTGAACCAAGAGCGGACACTTGTGTATTCGCAGTCAAGGCTAGATCGTTGATTTTGACTGGTGTGTTTTGTGCTTGAACCGGCAGTGGAACAATGGTTAACAAAAGACTACAGGTAAGTAAGCCCGACACCAGATGTTGCGATAATTTTTTCATAAAAGTATTTAATTACTTACTTTAGTGTACTACGAATTGTTAAATATGGAAACACCAC
>DALYDF010000003.1:0-2129 GCA_031973355.1 Candidatus Magasanikiibacteriota bacterium | reverse complement strand
AAAAATCCGCTTAATCCGTTTCGGCTCTAATACTAATCGCCACAACCACTCCAAACCACTTGCTTGCAAAAATTTCGGCGCGCGTTTACTTTTGCCACCAAAAAAATCAAAGGCCCCGCCCACACCCATGGCAATGGTTACACTCGGCAAATTGGGCACATTCTCCACAATCCACTGCTCTTGTTTGTTATGTCCAAACGCCACCAATAAAATATCTGGTGCGCACATAATAATTTCATGCAGCACTTCATCACGCTCATGCGGATTAAAATCCAACCGTGTCCCCTTTTCTTCGGGTAATAATTCTATTTTATAACCAGGGTTAGTGCCAATAATGTTTAAGTCAGGAAATTTTTGTAATAACGATTCTTTAGTTTTGGTCAGTACTTCCCTATTTCCAGAACCAAGCAAATATACTGTTTTATGTTCTTTGGCCGCGAGCGCGCAAACTTCGAGCATAAAATCCGTGCCCGTAATTCGCGGGGTGCGCGCAAATAATGACAAACCAAACCCATCACACAAATTCAGATCCCCTTGATTTAAAGCTTGTTTAAAATTCGCATCACGACTGGCATCCACCACCATTTCTGGATTGGGGGTGAAAATGTAATTGGGTTTTGATGATTGCAAAAAAGTGCGCGCTGCGTCCAGAGCTTTTTCTTTGGTAACAGTAGAAATAGTAATACCAAGAATAGAAACCGTAGACATGTTATTTCATTGGTTCACAGACAAATTTATTATCTTTCTCAACCACATCAAGTCCAGCACAGCAATTTGGTGTATCAGCCGTAACTATTTCGCCAGGAGCGGCACAAACACGGGGTTTATAGCCTGAACCTGGTTTGCCACATACACTGTAGGCATCATCAACGGCAACTTCAGATAAGCCCTCACAACATGAAGCGCCATCTTGTGGTGGCTGACCTTCGACAATACAACTACCGGTTAATACCGTGCCATTGGCCGCGCTGCTGCTGGTGGGTTCCATGCCGGCTTTGTCTTGATCATTCCACTTGGCATCGTATTTATATGAACAGCCGCCGCCAATAAATAGCAGGGCGAGGAGGGTGGCCAAAGTCATTTTCATATAAAATGGAGGTTAAAAATTATGATATAATTAGCTTAAATATAGCCTTTCTTGACAACTTTAGCAAGCTGCGTTATATTAGCACTCAGCATAATAGAGTGCT
This sequence comes from Candidatus Magasanikiibacteriota bacterium, assembly GCA_031973355.1. Taxonomy (GTDB): domain Bacteria; phylum Patescibacteriota; class Patescibacteriia; order Magasanikbacterales; family UBA922; genus 2-12-FULL-41-16. The sequence continues at coordinate 939 of DALYDF010000003.1, read as the reverse complement.
AAATATTCCTTTATGATTCCTCAAAACTTTACTCATAAATCTCAAGAAGCCATTCAGGCGGCGCAAGTATTGGCCAATGAATTTGGTCATCTTCAGGTTGAACCACCTCATTTGTTTTTGGCCCTACTTCAGCAAGAAGACGGGGTGGTAGTGGCTGCTCTAAAGAAATTATCGGCCAATATTAAACAATTACAAGCCGAAGCTGATCAAATGGTGAATGCTATCCCCCGCTCTGATGGTTTTCAGCCACGAGCTATGGGTCAAGTATTGCTTGGACCTGGCACCATGTATATTTTGGAAGCCGCGGATCAGGAGGCCAAAAAAATGCACGATGAATATATTAGTGTGGAACATTTACTCTTGGCTTTTTTGACAGGTAAAAATCCAGTGTCCGATTCTTTGTCACGTCAGGGTGCACAATACGCGGATGTGATGAAAGTGTTAGCAACCATTCGTGGTAATCAGCGCGTGGATTCACCAGAACCAGAAAGTAAATATCAGGCTTTAGAAAAATACGGTATTAATTTAACTGATCGAGCGCGCAAAGAAAAATTAGACCCAGTGATTGGGCGTGATGATGAAATTCGCCGCGTCATGCAGGTGCTCAGCCGCCGCACCAAGAACAACCCTGTTCTTATTGGTGAGCCTGGCGTTGGAAAGACTGCAGTCGTTGAAGGTCTTGCGCAAGCAATTGCTTCCGATCAGGTTCCGGAAACGCTTCAAGATAAAGAAATTATTTCTTTGGATATTGGTTCACTGATTGCAGGTACTAAATTCCGGGGTGAATTTGAAGAGCGTTTTAAAGCCGTAATTAAAGAAGTCACTGAGGCGCGCGGCAAAGTACTCTTGTTTATTGATGAATTACACACCATTGTGGGCGCGGGTTCATCTGATGGGGCCGTGGACGCGAGTAATATGCTTAAGCCTGGTTTAGCACGT
>DALYDF010000002.1:46633-52540 GCA_031973355.1 Candidatus Magasanikiibacteriota bacterium | reverse complement strand
AATTGAGCCTTAACTGCTTGATAACGTGTCCACCCTCTTACAATTATCCCGCAATAAATTGGCCGTTGAATATAACGTTGCAATCTTTTCTCAGTAAGTGGCTCACCACCTTTTTCACCAATAATTTTTTCATGACCACGATCCCAGGCATTCATGGGCTTAGTTCTAAAACCCATACTGTTAATCTCATAAACAATTTCAGGGTCTGAATACTGCCCCGAAGCTCTCATCTCAAACATTTTTTGTATAAAATGCGCCTTCTCAGGATCAGGAATTTGTATTGTTTTCTTCTTTCCACCAACATAGATTTTATTATTCAAAAAACCTTCATTGGCAGGACCAATTTGGTATCCTTGTTGTACTAGTGAAATTTCAGCTCCTATGAGCCGGGTCAAAATGCTCCGTACTTCATCATGTGAAACATCGGCTTTAAGTGTTTCGGCTAAATTACTGGGGCTATATTTACTCCATGAATATTCAAAACCTAAATGATCCAAAGTGTTTGCCATTGGTTGAATAAGTCCATAGCTATCAACCAGAGCTACACCACAAGCAGTAAGTCTTTCTTTTATTTCCTGGTACTGTTTACTCCCTGCCCGTGTGAGACGGTCTATATCTCGAAAAATAAAATAATCAATTTTGGCTTTATTATTTTCAACATATTCAAGAATTTCATCTATTACAGGACGTTCTTCTTTGCGGCCAGAAGTGGAGTCACGCCATATTTTAAGAATACGGGCTTGAAGTTTCACTTCAGCAATCTTACTACAAATTTGTTCCTGAACATCAAGGCTCTCACCTTCTTGGGCTTGTTTAGTAGTGCTAACCCGACAGTAAATTATGGCATTTTTTTGCATATTTATATGAATTTTCCTGTACCCACATCATATCAAAATTACGTTGCTCCAGCTAATCATTTGAGCGAGGACTGGAGTATTTTGTCTGCCGAGCAATCAACCAGGAATCAAACAATATACCAGCTAACTGATATTGTGTATCTCGTAATTCCACGATCTGCTCCTCAGTCATTTGAGAAGCACGGGATCCGAGTTTCAATTTGAATTCTTCAAGGTTGATCATGTTTTTAAACTACTCAGACAATATTTGATTTTCAATCATCCCCTTATATCTTCTACTTCGATACTCTAAATAAAGACACTTCCGACATCCAATAAGCGTTACTTGGATTGGGTGTCTATACATCACCCCTGCAGCTAAGCCACATTGTGGGCAAATAAACCACAATCTATCACCCCCGTGATGAAGTTTTTTGTTAGTGAGCCTAATAATAAAGCCATCGATTTCAACAGTTGCTTCAATAAGCGCTCGTTTTAAGCCACATTTCAGAGATTGAATTGCCTTTTCAATTCTAAGATTTGAGCATTCTTCCACCAAATATTTTTTTCCTGAATTATTAAGGGGTAATGGTTTCATTCAGGTTATTATTAGCGTTTAATTGCTGGTTCTGTGCCAGAAAAGCGTTTTGTGTTCTAACATTTATCTGTATCTGCGGGCTTTTAAACTGTTTTAGAGCCGTTAAGGCACTAATGAACTGCCGATTAGCCCGATCAATTTGTTTACTGAGCATAGCCAAGTGTTTCGTTCGATTTTCGCTTAGATACTCACCCGCTTCAATACAGATGTTAAACCTACAAGTATCATCAAGTAATCTTATATAGGCATTTACTACTGTTTGACTCAGAGCTTTTTCACTAGCCGTTTTACAGTCATATTCTTTATTCAAATTATTCGCAAATTCAATTGCTAATGGCCGATAATCCCCTTTCATACCCGAAATTAGCAAGTGGTGATTATCTAAACCTAAAATCATAGAGGCATCTTGGAGTAATTTCTGACTATCCTTATCCTTGCCAGCAACCCCATTTTCATTAACAACTTTAGAAATTTCTTTACTCAATTTTTTAAGAATCTCCTCAGGCTCAAAACCAGTGGTAAAACTAGGGACAATTTTTTCTCTCATTTCTTGAGAAGTGAAGTGTTTTTTCAAACCCAGATCTTCTTTTTGGACCATTTCATTATTCATATAAACTATTAAAATTTAGGTAATTCACGTTCAACCAAACCCATATCTTCCAGCTCCTTTACAAAACCATCAGTGCTTTGTCCTACAATGTTCACAACATTCACTTGTTCATTTTCAAGGCCGTATTTTTTGCATAATCGGCCAATTTGTTTGCGATAACTATTAATATCTAAAACATGACCAATATTTTTTCTATCTGAACGAAATCCAAACTTTTCTCTAATCATTGACCCAATTTTTCTGGCGTTTAACTCTTTTTCACCACGTACCAAAGACATATTGTACTGTTCGGCTATCAACCCCACTGTGATATTTTCCTTGCCATCATTTACTAATCTAATTATTGTCTGAAGAATTGGAGCCTCAAAACTAAAACCACGGTCAGTAATAAGATCTTGGTTATAATCTCGAAAGAAAGCCATTAATTCTTTTTTTATTTCTGGGCTCTCAATGACACTTATTAATGGTGTTGCAACCTGATTCAATCTTGCCTCGATACTTCGATCTTGTAAGCTTTTATCAATTGTTTTCTTACCGTAGTTCCTTAAACGCCACAAAAGACACTTATTCCTAATTTGTAATGCTTGTTCGTCAAAACTATCTTCAAGATTCAATGGTATATCATCTCTGGTGAGCTTTCCGTCCATGTGCTCAACCAAAAATCTACTTTCCAGAGCCTTGTCATCGTATTTGCCTCGGGTTGCCACAATTTTAGGACAAAATACATCATAGGATTCTACTTCATAATCTCTATCACCACTCCCACACCTCAGAACCGGCATTCCGGTTTGGAAACCGTTATTTAAGATCTTCACAACTTCAGAATTAGTGTCTGAGAAGCGCATATCAGCTTCATCGATGACCAGTGTCCCTTTAAACTGGCTTATAATGCGAAAAATTGGGGCTGGATTCGTTGCTCCAGCGGTAAATGAAGGTTTATAGCAAATTGATCCTAAAACCTTTAAAAAGCGGCTTTTACCACATCCATAATCACCAATAGCCCGCAAGTAAGGTAATTCCTTAAAACTTTCAAAGCACCAACTCAGGAGTACATAGAATGGACTAATTTTTTCAAAAAACTCACTGATTTCTAAGTATTGATGGATAAAGAGTCTTATTTCTTCTACAAGCCTAGCTTCATCACCATATTCTTCTGGCTTACTAGGAAATAAAACAACTCTGTTTGAAACCAGATTATTTTCATATGGGAATGGATAAATATTTAGGCCCTCAGCCTCAAAATTAGGCTTACGGACAATCTTTTCATTCTCAAGTCCGACAAAATATGTAGTTTTATTTTCGTGATCACAAATCATTTCCCAAAAACCATTTTCAGTTTTTACCAAAGAGCTATATTTTTTCTTTCCATTTTTCATATAAATTTTATTAGCTATTTGCGTCGATAAAGCTGATTTTTAACCTCACGATACGCAAAAAGCACATCATGGCTAGTCAACCGAAGCTCTTTCCTCTTGTGTTTATCCAATAATATTTTCACCATCATCTCATCCTCAAAGACAAAGGTAGCGATTTCCCCGCCATGATCCCATTCCAAATGGGACAAAATGGCTCCAGCCGAAGCTAGGATTATGGCTTCTTCAAAGTCCTGTGTTCTAAAATACGGCACGTACTCTGTTTTCATATACATCTGAGTTAATAATAAAAAACCACACATTTATGATGTGCAGTCTAATATGTTTTTAACTTTTCCGATAAGAATTTATCGTACTACATTAGCTTTTATTGATCCACGTTAATTCTCCATTCCTCCTAGATAATTCCAAGTTAATAATCTTATTAATTTGATAATATACCAAACCATTTTTGGGGAATTCCCTATCAAGCTGTTTTTTTATTTCTTTAATTGGCTCTTTTCTATATTCCCATATAAAATCAGAAATTTTCCTATCAATTTTTCTTTCTCTAAATCGCGCTTTCTTTTTACCACGATGTGACTCTAAACCACTTTCAATTATGTGCCAATTTTTATTTATAAAATCTATAACATCACGTTTACTCGCTAACTTATTAATATTCAAACTAACAGGATATGCTGTGTAATGACAACGTTGTTCAAAATCCATTTTTTGTGGAATATTTGGAAAATCATTTTTTATAAGTTTTTCATAATCACTAGATATGGCACACATATCTAAATTATCAGAGAAATTAACTCCACTTTTTGAAAAACTCTCCTCAAATATAATTCTCATGATCACATCGAAATTCACGCCGTATTCATCGGCCATACGCTCTGAGAGTTTACCAGCCGATATAGACCCAGCTCTTTTTTTTGCATAATCATTAAATTTTTTAACATAGGCCTCATATGCAAGAAGGGCTTCATTTCTATTCTTATTTATTGGAACCCCAGGACTCTCAGCCTTTAATTTACCAGCATAGCGGAGGAGTTTTTCAATCCGTTCAGTTTTTTTAATAAAAATATTATTTTTCCGAAGGTCTTCAATATATTGCTTAAGCTTTCTGTGACCTTGGGTCTCTCTAAGAGATTCTTGTTTTTTCATATAATTTGCATATTTATTTCTTTTACTTTAACAAAAACTTGAAAAAAATCAAGCTTTGGGCTAAGCTAGTGGTACAATTTATGTTGCCTAAACTCTAAGGAAAAATCCTTGGGCATGGCAAAAATCTCAACGAAGGTACTGATCCCCACGATCAGCGATTCTTCGTTGAGTCATACCTGGAAACGGGTATGGGGCCGCAAGGCCCAGCTGGTCTGGGGTTTTGTGTTTAATAATATATAAGTTATATGAAAAAAATATTAGTTATATTAGTATTGATAATTGCGTCTTTTAGTCTGATACAAAGCGTCCAGGCCACTTCTGGTGCTTGTTCTTATCATGGCGGAGTCAGTTGTGGTGCTGGACCAGATTGGGATGGTAGTGCAATTTGCAATGATGGTTGGAGAGATAGTTCAGTAAGCTATCTATCTTCTAATGAATGTGTAGATTACGTTTCTTGTACAAAATCGGAGCTTGAAACACTTTATGAAAAATACAATGTTCACAATTTAAAAAGTCAAAAAACAAATATCCAATCACAAATTAATATCATATACACGGAATTAAATGCCGCACTTGTCAATGTGGAGGGAAAACCTATTACAATGCAAAGTATATACGCCGAAAAACAAAGGTTAGTTAGAGATGCTAATTCTAAAATTCTTCCATTGCAGGCTCAACTTGACCTAGTCAATTCACAGTTACCATCTGCCCTTGATTCAGTCATAAGAGAATGCACAGCATTGGGAATAGTAAAAATTAATAAATTACAGCAACAATCATACGCATCAAAACTTGCTCAAGAGCAAACACTAAAAGAGGATAGAGAAAAAGAGCTGCAAAAATTACTCCAAACACAATGTACTGTGAATTCCACTCTTAAAGATGATGGGAAATGCTATTGTAATTCGGGTTACACCTTAAATAATGACCGCACAAGTTGTGTAAAAAATAATGATACAGAAAAAAATGAACAAACTGTATTAAAAACGTATATCTCAACTAAGCAAAGAATTAATATAAGAAAATCTCCGTCATCTTCTACAAAAATTCTTTCTATAACTACACCAAATAAGAAATACGAAATGCTGTCACAAAATAAAGATTGGGTGGAAGTACGACTTGAAAAAACAAACGGCTGGATTATGAAAAAATATGTTAAATTTCAATAATTTTTCGTAGGGAATATGAAAATAATAGGCATATTAATGATTGCAAGCGTGTTTCTTTGGTTTTTTATTGTTACCTTTGTTTATATTTGGTGGATTTGGCTACTTATTGTTGGATTTTTTTGTCTAGCTATGGCAAATGAAAAGAAGAATGATCCTGTAGCCATTGATA
>DALYDF010000002.1:8252-46623 GCA_031973355.1 Candidatus Magasanikiibacteriota bacterium | reverse complement strand
AAGTGAACAAATGAACATTGTGAACGTTATTTAGATATAATAAATAATATGAGAAAATTTTTAAGGGAAAATTGGTTTAAGATAATAATTGCAATATGTGCAGTCAGTGTTTCGTGGGCTTATATTACAAAAATACCTAATGATACGATGACACTCAAACTTGAAAATGGTGCCCGCAACTCACTCCCTAGCGGGAATCTTAAAGTAAATTTAAATTAATTTATAACGTACAGTTGCCTTAACAACTAAAATTAGTTACTCCCAACCTGAATCTGTGGGACTGAGTTTAGTTTGCATCATTTTAAGTTCTGGGTAAACCTGGACAAGCGTTGTGTATTGATTTGATTCATTGTAGAGAACAAGTATCTGGCCATTGTACTTTAAATTGAGTTCCTGAAGCATATTATGGATGTCAGTAGAGTTTATTCTATTTTCTTGCATTCCTTCAATTGGAATTTTGCTATAAGGATTTTGAAGGACTACCAAGAGGTTAATTTGATTTAACCCAGTACCATAGTCACCGAGAGTTTTAGTCAAAAACCCAAAGAAGGACTGTGTATCCAGTTTAGATTTATACCGCTTGAGCTGGAACTGTCTTAGGCCTTCATCAACCGATATAGCAAAATCGGTGGGTGTATTCTCAGCCATAATGCTCTTTAGGTCTTCAATATCTCTTACTTCTATTTTGTCTTGTCGTAATCCTTCTTTTAGGACAAAACAAATTTTAGGATTATTTTCCTTAAAGTAAGCAAAGGCAACATCAATAGCCAAAAAAAATTCAACTTCTTCCTTACTCCTTAAGCCTTTCGCTACCAATTTATCAGCAATTTCATGCTTCTTTTGGCCATTGTTTGCTTCGAGTTCCTCAAGGCTAAGGCCGCTTTCCGCCAAAACCGTATACAATCGCCCTTTCTGGGTATACTCATAAATTTGTTTGGCTTCTTCAAGGCCAAATGTAACCAAGGTGGACATGTCTGGTTTGCGTAAAAATTCCATAGGTTATGTTAGGGGTAAAAACTATTCTTGGGGCTATTTTCTTAGGCATTAATACAACTTACATTACTCGCCCTAGAAGGGGTTGTAAAGCATATAAAAGCCAACCAATCATGGATAAAGTTGTGAGTGAATATCTCACACCTTATTATTTAGTATTAGGGTTCTATCCCCTGTGCGTTAGATAAAACAAGTCTCAATTTGCTAAGCTAAGGGCAACTTCCTGGTCGAGGTTAAACCTCCGGAAAACCTCAAGCCAGTGTTTTACCGTGTGTTGCACAGAGTTCCAGCTATATCCCAAGTGGCTCACAAAAAACTCCAATTTATTTGGGGTTTTTGTTTTTTGCATTGACATTATTTTTTAAATCTGTCTAAATTTGTATGTTCGTCCCCCACCAAACCCGCGAGGTAGACAATGATCATTCTTCTGCAAAGCATTCAGCCCCGGCTCGACGACATCATCATGGAAGCCGAGGCGATCATCAAGAGTGAGCTTCTGAGTCAAATCATCTTCCGGTCGAGCTGGAAGGATGTTCTGAAGCTGGTGCGTGAAAAGCGCGAGGCCAGCTACAAGGAGCCAATCGTCGTGATCTCAAGCACCCAGTTCCATGACTCGGAGACTGACAAGACCCTCCACGACATGGACAGCGCTCGACTGGCTCACATGCTCAAGCACTACCACTTCCTTGACTTCTACGAGTACGCGCACCAGCGCCTGGGCGGCCCTGAAATCGACGGGGCGATTCCGGTTGAAGAGGGCCATGACAAGCTCACCCAGTTTCTGGAGTTCTTGGCTCAGGCTAGCCAGGAGGGAAGCATGCCTACCCCCACCGAGCTGCTCCGCGACTTTTACTGGCTGCAGGAGTAAAGTGCTCAGGACTCGCCGTGTGTTCGCCTATGCATCAGCAGGGGGACGGACACACAATTTTTATATAAAAAACAACATTTGGGAAACAATGACACAGCAGATGGCTACAAATTTTGATGGGGCACCAATTAATAACCAAGAATAACCTCATTCACACTGTGTTCCATACCCAAGCTGTAAGATAAATAAATGGCTATTTGACCAAGGAAAGCGCAACTTCTTGAGCAAGGCCATAGTGTTCAAAGACATCCAGCCACTGCTTTACGGTTGTTTCCAAGGTGTTCCAGTTTAATCCTGAACAGTTCACCCTAAACATCCTTGAGAAATCGAGGGTGTTTTTGTTTTAAAATATACCCACCAATCACTATACGCCACTCACTTGTATTTATTAATTAGGAGTATATACTGCGGGTATATTAATTATTTTGATATGCGCAATTTTTATCTTTACTCCCTTTCCTTAGCTGGTTTATTATTCAGTTCAACCACGACTCACGCTTTATCCGTTCCGCCTTACGAAGCCGCTGACAATACTTTTCCTCAGTTACAACAAATCGTTAAAGATAGTGGTGTAGAAATGGGTCAGTTTCAAACCTGTATGCGTAATGGCAGTTGGGTTGAATCAATTCAACAGTCAATTAATGAAGGCAAGGCTGCTCTTATCCCTGGAGTTCCAGAAACCTTAATTTTTACTGACTCGAGTTTAGTATATCGTATATCCGGAGCCGATCGGGCCGCACTTGAAACACTACTTAGTGAATTAAAAAATAAACAAACACCTTCGATTCCTCCAGTATTACTGGCTCCGACCGTAAATATTCCCGACAATAGTGTGGAACCAGGCTGGGGCGATGCTAACGCACCAATTCATTTGGCAGTATATGTAGATTTGTCTTGTAAGTATTGTCGCGACTTGGATAAAATTTTATTAGATTTAGAAGAAAAATACACTGGTTTTATTCAAATTACGTACCGCGATTATCCGCTCATTGACCTCCACCCTCAGTCATTTTTATTAGCCCATAGTGCTCAATGTGCCCTTGATCAAGACCGTTATTGGGACTATCTAGAGCAACTGTTTCGCTGGACACCGCGAACCTCTCAATTTAATACTAAAGGCCTCGCCACTCCTGATTTACCAGCGACGTACACTTTGATGGAGAATGAACCCGGCGAACAATCACTAACAGCCTTTAACTGGTTTACTGGTAAGTACGTTACAGTAATTGAAAATCTACAGAATACATTTCCTGAACTAGCGGATGAAGGTGTTTTATTAGAAGTCTTAGCTGAACCTATTTCACCGCCGAGTGCTCGTAAATACGTATTTTTTAAATCTGGTAATCCATTTTACAAAACACAACCAAAATCTAATTTTTATAAATTAGATTTAAGTACCGGATCAATTGTAAAAATGAAACTCAGTGCACTTTTGCCAACCAAAATTAATGATCTGCAATTATCGACTACAGAAACTAAGTTAGCCTGGATTTCTGAGGATAAAGCTGGGAATGCTCGCCACTTATATGTTTTTGACTTATTGACCGATACACGTACATTAGTAAAAACCTTACCAGTTGGACAAGTGTTTGAAAAAACTGACCTTGAGTGGTTAGATGAAAAAACTATTGGTTATAAGATTTACAACCAACACAGTCAAGCGTTTATCCGAAGTGGAATTACTAAAGTAAAATAATCTCTTTCCGCTAAATAAAAAACCTCTCCGTAGAGAGGTTTTTTATTTCGTTAGAGTATTTCCTAGAGCGTAATATCCATGCCATCATTTGATGGAGTGACTTTAAATACACTGTCAGTGAATTCCCAGAACTTACCTTGTTCACCAGCACATTCAGCCATTAACGCTTCAGGACGAGCTTGTTGGTGTAAGCTGTCGAGTGGAAAATGACGGTATACCCATTTAACATTTTTTTCATGAGTAGTCATTACTTGTTGCATGGTGTTGTGGAACTGTTTACAGAATGGACATTCAAAATCTGAATATTCAATTAAAGAAATTTTGGCGTTGGCATTACCGCGAACCACTTCTTTTTTAGCATCAACGGCTCGAACCGTTACTTTTTCTTCTGGTGGTAAATCAGCCGCATTAGCTACGGTTTCACCGAGCATTTTTCTAATTACCCCGTCAATAACTGCCGCTGGGTATGCACCTTTAATTGGGACAGTTTGTCCTTTTGGCCCAACAATTACCATGTATGGTGTACCGTTGCCACCAGCCGCTTGGGCTTCAGCTTCGTCGGTTTGCACTTTACTAGCGTATTTTTGTGATTCAGTACAGGTTTTGAATTGATCGTAATCTAAATCTAAACCAGTCACAATATCGGCAATTTTAGGACCTTTTGCTCCAGCGGTAACTGAACCAGCGTCAACAGTATCAACGGCGGCACCACGAGAGCCACCACCAAAACTTACTCCACCCATTACCATTGGTAATAAAATGAAAAAGCCAAGCGTACAGAGCGTCATAATTCCCCCCACTAAACCGACCGTAAAAATTTGCGCCGGCGACAGACTGCTAAAGACCGAATTTTTGTTTTCGTCCATAAGTAAAATAATTAATAAACTGGAATAAGTGTATCACATGTGCCTTACTGAGGCTATGTGTGGATAACTTGCACATCTGAACACGAAGTACTACAATAGAAGCATCAAAAAATTTCACCCAATTATTATGTACGAAGCCAAAAATTTTGACACTCTCCTCGGTCTCCCCGGTTTTAGTGACCAGCTCATGAAAAATCACTTTACTCTCTACCAGGGTTATGTGATGAATGCGAATAAAGTTAATTCTTTACTCGATGCAATGTTAAAGGCGGATACAGTAGGCACACCCGAATATGCCGAACTCACGCGCCGCTTTGGTTGGGAGTTTAATGGCATGCGTTTGCATGAATATTATTTTGAGGCCATGACCAAAGAACCAGGTCAGTTGGCAGCCACTTCCCCACTGGCCCAAAAAATTGTGGCCGAATTTGGTTCACTTGAACTTTGGGAAAGAGATTTCAAAGCCGTAGCGGCGATGCGTGGGATTGGCTGGGCAATTTTGGCCTATGATGCCGCTGGCGACCGCTTATTTAATGTGTGGATTAATGAACATGATGTGGGTCACCTCGCCGGTGCCAAACCAATTCTCGTGATGGATGTATTTGAACACGCGTATATGCTGGATTATGGGGTAAAACGCGCTGATTACATTACCGCGTATTGGAAGATTATTGATTGGAAAGTAGTAGAATCTCGTTTCTAAAAAATAAAAAACCGACTGATAAGGTCGGTTTTTTAATACTCATTTTTAGTAATCCCGCAATTTGTCAATCACATCAAGCTCCTTAATCTTATCAAGCGCCTTAGCTTCAATTTGACGGATACGTTCACGAGTTACGCCAAATTCTTTTCCTACTTCTTCCAAAGTATGAGTTACGCCATCCACTAAACCAAAGCGCATTTCGAGTATCTTGAGAAATCTTAATAATGTGTTTAACTTTTTCAATATCTTCGCCCATTTCAGCAGCAATTTCTTCGGGAGTAGCATCACGACCAAGATCTTGTAAAAGACGGCGTTCCACCTGTTGCAACCGATTAATGGTTTCCACCATGTGCACTGGAATACGAATCGTACGAGAGTGATCAGCTAAGGCGCGCGTAATTGCTTGGCGAATCCACCAGGTGGCGTACGTAGAAAATTTATAACCCTTACGGTAATCAAATTTTTTAACCGCGCGGAATAAACCAATATTCCCTTCTTGAATCAAATCCAATAGTGATAGTGTTTTACCCACAAATTTTTTCGCAATGGAAACTACTAACCGTAAGTTAGCCTCAATCATCTTGCGTTCCGCATCTTTATCACCACGTTCTTTGCGTTTAGCCAAGGACACTTCTTCATCCATGCTGAGTAATGGCACCTTACCAATTTCTCGCAAATACATTTGAATTGAATCCTGCGAAATACTGGCTAAATCAAAATAACCTTCGTTAACATCAGGTTGTTCGCCTTGTAGACCAGTGACAATTTCATCTTTGCGGGTATTCATTCCCAACAAATTTTCTTGAACCGCCACTAAATTAATACTGTTTTTATCGAGTAAATTAATGAAGTGTTCGTAGGTATCAATGTAATGTTCCAGGTGAGGGAAAATGGCGAGCACCTCTCGTTCGGTCAAAAAACCACGGTTACGACCCTTGGCAATCAAGTGCTGAATTTGTTCTTCAGTCGGAATAACCACGGTTTCAGCAGAAACAGCCGGGCCAGCTGGCTTTTTATTCAAAGAGAAAACCCGCTTAGTCTGAACCGGTCGTTTGACTGGTTTTTGACCACGCTTGAGCATTTTTGGGGCTGGTTTTACCTTTTTAACCGTGACTTTTTTAACTGGTGCCTTTGCTGGAGCCTTGGCAGGCTTACGCTTGGCAACCAGACTACGAGCCACTGACTTGATTTTTGCCGCAAGTTTCTTGGACATTCTGGTTAATTAAATTTCTCTAAACTCAGCCAAAAGCTGATTTAATTTATTAGTATCTTTGGCAAACTCAGCCTCACTAATGGCCGCACTTAATTGGGCGCGACGGCGTTTTTTGCCTTCATTAATGATTGTTTCTTGTAAAACAGCCGCCTCATTAATGGCATCACTGGGCATAAACCCAAAAAAGTCCATTTCTCCTTTGAGAATTAGGACATCAATTTGGTTGGTATTTCCAGCTTGTTCACAGGCGATCTTTAAGTCAGAAAGAACTAAAGGAATATTTTGAGTGTACTCCTTTTTTAGTAAAAGGTAAAGCGCCGCGTACGGGGTGTTTTGGTAGGCGGGGGCCAAAGAGGGTTCAGCCCAGTTAATACGCAAATTAGGTCCTAAAAATTTCATTTGTAGGCAAAGGAGGCGCTCCCCCATTGTTTCCAGCCGATCAAGGGCTTTTGGTTTAACCGGGGTTGGTTTTTCAGGGGCAACGGGTTGGCGAGCAATCACTGGTTTGGTATTTTTGCGTAATTCTTGTAAATTTTCCCGTAAGACCGTAATTTCTTCACCCAAGCGGCCAGAAATATTTTTAATCCAAAAATCTCGTTCCAAGGCATAGGGAATGCGTCCCACTTCGGTCAAAATTTCATTGACCGCAATTTGGCGGTCATGGGGTGATTGTAAATCTCGTCCGGTCAAACTTTTTTCAATAAACCACTCCATTACATCACGAGCATTTTTTACAGCTTCTACCCACACGGTTGGATTTTTTTTCAAACACTCATCAGGATCTTTACCAGCTCCCTCGGGAATCCGAATTACTTTTAAAGATAAACCAGCTTCACGCGCTAAATCAATTCCGCGTTTAGCTGCGTTTTGTCCGGCCACATCAGCATCAAATGCCATGGCCACATTTTGGGTATATCGTTTAATCATTTCAATTTGAAATTCAGTTAAGGCCGTGCCGCTTGTAGCGATCACATTGGTCATGCCCGACTGATGACAAGCAATCACATCCATCTGTCCTTCAACTAATACCGCTAAATCCTGCTCTTTAATGGATTTTTTGGCGCGATGCAAACCAAAAATCACGCGCGATTTATCATACACGAGCGTTTGCGGTGTATTTACATATTTTCCACCCGAATTTTCAGTTTCCACCAACACTCGACCAGTAAAACCCACAATTGCATCGTGCGCATCCCAAATCGGAAACATAATTCGCCCGCGAAACCGATCGTAAAATCCTTTACCTGAGCTACGGTCAGCTGAATCTCGTTTAATGGTTAAGCCTGAAGCCACTAAATCATCGATTGAATGGCCTTTTTTAAGCAAATATTTGGTTAATAATTCCCATTGGTCAGGTACAAAACCAATCATCCAATCAGAAATTGTTTTTTCTGTTAAACCACGTTGTTGTAAATAAGTACGCGCAACTTCAGCGGCCGGGAGTTGAGTCAAAACATTATGAAAAAAATTAGCTGCAGCACTATTAATTTCTTTAATTCTGGTTTTCTGACTCGTTTCTTCTTTGTTCATTCCTTTATCTTGTAAAACCACTCCAGCCCGGTTAGCTAAAAAATGGAGCGCTTCCCGAAATTCCATGCCATCTATTTCTTGTAAAAAACTAAAGATATCCCCGCCTTTGGCGCAACCAAAACAATGCCAGCTTTGTCGCTCGCGCGTAACCATAAAAGAAGGACTTTTTTCATGGTGAAATGGGCACAAACCCTTATGGTTTACCCCGGCTGGCTTAAGTTGGACGTATTCGCTAATAAAGTCCACGATGTCCAGTTTGTCTTTAATAAGCTGAGTGTCGGACATATGGTTCTACACTATCTTGTTTTGGGGGATTTTTCAAGACTAACCCGATAAGCAAATTAATTGGTGTGGCGAAATGACACTTTACCCCACCCCTAAAAGTTGACCGTGCTTTTTTATTAAAAATGAACATCTTTTATAATCCAGTATGAACTTTACGCAGTTTGCGTAACACTCATTCAGGATTATAATTTTAGGGTCAAAAATAAAAACGCACTAGTTGTGGCCAGTGCGTTTAAAAATCTAGTTTGTGAAAAAAAGTGTATCAAGTAATTTACGGATGAACTTTAGTACCAATAAATTTTTTACCCTGCAAAGCTTTGGTCACTTCCACCAAATTAGTTCCATTTAAAATAGAAACGGTCATTTTCTTTTTTTCCGCTAGTCCACTGGCGATTGGGTCAAACGGCGCATTTTTGCCTGGATCCCACGTGTAACCCACCACATCTTTGCGAAAAGTTTTCCAATCAATATCTTCAATTTTAACTGCATCTTTAAATTTATTTGGGTCTTTAGTGTAAACAAAATCAATATTGGAAAGATTCAACGCTTCAGAAGCACCGTAGGTTTGCGCAAATAAAATTGCGTCCATATCAGTGGAATGCCCTGGTTTTTCACCACCAGCAATAATAATCGGCATCTTAGTTTTAACTTTTTCTTTATTATTGATAATCACGGTCTTATGACTATACCCATCAAATAACACTCGCACCAATTCCGCATTTAACAAAGTAGTTTTAATCCCAATCCAATCTAAGTCATCTTTGGTAACTTTACCAAATTGTTTAGCTGTGTCTTGATAAGTACGGCAGGTTGCACCACCGCCAATCACAATCACAAACTTTTCTCCTTTTTTTACTTCTTTTAAAATTAAAGCGCGAAATTTTTTAAGAAAATCAAGATTAAATCCAGTTTTAGGAATAATAATCGAGCCACCTACGGAAATTATTTTCATAGTTAATTTTTGGGAAGATTTTTTGCTTGCGCCGCCAATATTTCGGCTTGCAAACGATTAATATCTTCGTTTTTATTTTTAATTTCTTTTTGTAAATTTTGGTTAATCGAATTCAACTGCGTAATATTTGACTGCAATTCAGCAATATATTTATTTTGGCGTTCAACTTGAACCGTTAAAACCGGCTGAGGACGAGTTACATCCCACATGGTATAAACAAATAAAACTACGGCCGCTGTAATAATCATGGTCACAACCACCAACCAACGAATATCTGGGTGATGATGGACAGGGTGTGTTTGGTGCATATGTCTATATACTACCATAGGCGTAATGACTTTTCAAATACTTAATTTTAGGCTAGAATCTTTGTATATGCTTAAACTCTACAATACACTTACCCGCCAGACTGAGGTTTTTTCACCCCGCAATTCCACTGAAGTTGGGTTGTACACTTGTGGTCCAACCGTATACAACTTTGCCCACATTGGTAATTTACGCACCTATATTTTTGAAGATATTCTACGCCGGGTACTGCACTATAATGGCTATTCCCTTAAGCATGTCATGAATATCACTGATGTTGGCCATCTCACCGATGACGCTGACGCGGGCGAGGATAAGATGGAAAAAGGCG
Organism: Candidatus Magasanikiibacteriota bacterium; assembly: GCA_031973355.1. GTDB lineage: Bacteria > Patescibacteriota > Patescibacteriia > Magasanikbacterales > UBA922 > 2-12-FULL-41-16. Next base: position 36,880 of record DALYDF010000002.1, on the reverse strand, counting down.
CGCGCCGCGAAGGTAAAAGCGCCTGGGAGATTGCCAAATTTTACGAACAAGCGTTTTTTGCTGATACGACTGCCCTCAACATTTTATACCCACACATTGTCTGTCGCGCCACCGACCACATTCCTGAACAAATTGCCCAAGTCCAGGCGCTTACCGACAAAGGCCTGACGTATGAAACCACTGATGGAATTTATTTTGATACCACTAAATTGCCAGATTACGGCAAACTCGCTTTACTCGACAAACAAGAATTACAAGCAGGCGCGCGCGTAGACATGGGAGAAAAGAAAAATCCCCATGATTTTGCGCTCTGGAAATTTACTCCGGCTGGTGAAAACCGCCAAATGGAATGGGAAGCATTTGGTAAAAAAGGATTTCCTGGCTGGCACATTGAATGTTCAGCCATGAGTATGAAATATTTGGGTGACCAATTTGATATTCACTGTGGCGGGATTGATCATATTCCCGTACACCACACCAATGAAATTGCACAAGCTGAAGGGATTACGGGTAAAATTCCGTGGGTCACCTATTGGCTCCACGGCGAACATCTGCAAATTAGTGGTGACAAGATGGCCAAGTCGGGTGAAAATTTTCTTACCTTGGCGACACTTATTGATCACAAAATTTCACCACTCGCCTACCGGTATTTTTTACTGCAAGCGCATTACCGCAAGCAATTGCAATTTAGTTGGGAAGCGTTACAAGCTGCAGCCACTGGTTTAGAAAATTTAAAAAAAGAAATTCAAAAATTAGATTCTACGGGCCCAAACGATGCTAAAGCAGAAGCTGAATTTAAAATGGTCATTAATGAGGACCTGAATATGGCCGAGGCCTTAGGCTTAATGTGGACTTACATCAAAGAACGCTCCATTGGCCAGGAATTAATTGCTAAATGTGACGAAGTGCTCGGTTTGGATTTGTTAAGTACTCCTACTCAAAAAGATATTACTCCAGCAGCGCAAACATTATTGGAAGCTCGCGCTCATGCCCGCACCAACAAAGACTGGGCAGAATCTGATCGTCTTCGTGATGAACTAGCTAAACTTGGTTTTACTGTCAAAGATACGAGCGACGGACAAACCTTAGAATAGTTAATTTTCATTCAACGCAAAATCTGTTATACTGCACATAGTATATTTTTTTCTATGTCAGGCCAAACAACTAATGAAATCCTGACTCCTCGTCCTGAACATCATCGTTCACCCGAATCGACTGTTGAACAGCCGATTTCTACCGTTGAACAAACACAAGATCAGGAACAGGGTGTAGAAATTCCCAAAGAAGAGAACTTTTTAGATGACGCAATTACTAAAATTCGTTCCGCGCTTGGCTCTAGTAAAAGAAAACCAGTACTCATGCCGCAAGTGCGCGATGATATTACCATTAAAGTTGAGGCAATTATGTCCAGTGGTTTAGATGAGGCCTATCTAGCACTTGAGCCCTTACAACGACAAGAATTTAAATTAAAAGGTGAACAAACAGCGATTGAAATTCGGTCATTACTACAAGAAACAAAAATTAAAGTTAAAAAAATTTACGAATTATTAATTGAATGGTTAAAAGTATTACCGGGTGTTAACCGTTTTTTCTTAGAGCAAGAGGCTAAAATAAAAGCAGACCAAATTATTGCCTTACACAAACAAAATAAACACCTTTAACATGCCCATCGTTTCGGACGCCACTATCATTTCACTTGCCCTCGTCTTTGGTACGATTCTTGCCGCTCTCGTGGCTACTATTTTTATTATTCGGGCATTTGTAAGACCTGCCGCCCGCACACACAAAGCGTTTGGCCGAGTAGTATTACAAATTCAAGTACCTAAAGAAAAACGCTCTGATGGCAGTAACCAAAATAATGATGAGCGTCTTGAACAAGTACGCGAGGAAATTGGGATTACGGAAACATTATTTGCTACTTTTGCCGGCATTAAGCACCACAGTACTTTGAGCTCATGGTTTAGTGGTCGCAACGACCATTTAGCCTTTGAAATGGTCACTCATAATAATTTGATTTATTTTTATGTGGCCGTGCCGGCAAAATATCAATCATTTATTGAACAACAAATTACCGCGCAATATCCGTACGCACAAATTGAACAAGTGCCAGATTACAATATTTTCTTTCCTAAAAGCCAAATTGTTGGGGCCTACTTAACCTCAAAACAAAATAATATTTTACCATTTAGAACCTATAAAACCATGGATTCAGATCCATTGTCAGCAGTTTTAAATGTCATGTCCAAAATTCACGACCATAATAGTTCAGCCGCCATTCAAATGGTGGTGCGTCCGGCCAATCACCACTGGCGCCAACATGGAATTAAAGTGGTCCGAGAAGTAAAAAAAGGCGAATCAATTGAACATGCCATTAAAAAAAATCACTTCTGGAAATTTTTAAGTGGCGCCGTAAGTGGAGTAAGTGAGCAAGTACTTGGCAGTGCGGAAAAAGATAAAAATCATTATCAACCTTCAGCCATGGAAGATGAAATGTTGAAAGGAATTGAAGAAAAATTATCCAAAGGTGGTTTAGAGGTAGTGTTTCGCGTTATTAGTGTCTCTGATGATCAAGAAATTGCTCGGTTAAATTTGGAAAATATTCTCCACTCATTTAGTCAGTACAATTTTTATCGGTACGGTAATGAATTCAATGCTTTGGTACCCCGTAAACAACCAACTTTGATCCGTGACTTTATTTATCGTTCATTTATTGAACACCGGTCATTTGTGATTAATACGCAAGAAATGGCCAGTTTTTGGCACCTCCCACTCCACTCTACCGAAACACCAAACATTAAATGGTTAACCGGTCGTCGCAGTCCACCACCATCCAATTTACCCAAATCTGGTTTATTGTTAGGCCATGTAGCTTACCGTGGCACAGACACGCCGGTATACATGAAAGAGCAAGATCGTCGTCGTCACTTATATGTGATTGGTAAATCAGGGGCTGGTAAATCCGTTTTACTCGCTGCTCTGGCCAATCAAGATATCCGCAATGGACACGGTGTATGTGTGGTTGATCCACACGGCGATTTGGTGGAAGAAATTTTGTCTCATGTCCCTAAACATCGGGCTGATGATGTGATTATTTTTAATCCATCAGACATGGATCGCCCCGTTGGCTTAAACATGTTGGAAGCCAAAACTGAAGATCAAAAAGATTTTGCGGTGCAAGAAATGATTTCAATTTTTTACAAATTATTCCCACCAGAAATGATTGGGCCGATGTTTGAACACAACATGCGCAACGTCATGCTCACATTGATGGCTGATATCAACGATACGGGCACCATTATTGATATACCCCGCATGTTTACTGATGATGCGTATGTAAAAAAATATTTAGTAAAAGTAAAAGACCCGGTCGTTCGTTCGTTTTGGGAAAAAGAAATGGCCAAAACCAGTGATTTTCATAAATCAGAAATGTTGGGTTATTTAATTTCTAAGGTTGGCCGATTTGTTGAAAATGAAATGATGCGTAATATTATGGGTCAGCAGCGGTCAGGTTTTGATTTCCGTGAAGTGATGGATAAGAAAAAAATCTTGCTCGTTAATTTAGCCAAAGGTACCACCGGTGAAATTAATGCTAAATTATTAGGTTTAATTATTGTGGCCAAATTACAAATGGCCGCCATGGGTCGAGCTGATTTGCACGAATCAGAACGGCAAGATTTTTTCCTCTATATTGATGAGTTCCAAAACTTTGTGACCGATTCCATTGCCACGATTTTATCTGAAGCGCGTAAATATCGTTTAGATTTAATTATTGCCCACCAATATATGGGCCAATTAATTGATGACAAAGGCCGTTCCGCGATTCGTGATGCGGTATTAGGTAATGCGGGTACGATTATGAGCGGACGCATTGGACCAGATGATGCTGATGTACTCGTTAAAGAATTTACTCCAACCTTTGGGGCATTTGACTTATTGAACCCCCCACCATTTTCATATTACACCAAACTATTAATTGATAATGAGGCTTCCAAACCATTCAGTTTATCTTCGTACCCACCAGTACAAGGTAACCGCGAACTTGGTCAGGCCATTAAACAATTATCCAGACTGAAATATGGTCGCGATCGACGAATTGTGGAAGCTGAAATTATGGAACGCACCAAATTGGGTGGCGGTGAAGATAAAGCTAAAACAGACATGATTGAAGCCTCCTTATAAAATTATAAAAATAATAAAATTAAATAAATATGGACAATTCGTTACACAATCTAGGAAATGATTTACAAGAAATTTTAGGTGATTTGGAGCCAGCCACGACAATTACGCCTCCACCAAGTGCGCCTGAAACACCAGAGAGATCACCAGCCACTACCGTGCCGATTGAGAAGGTTATTCAGCAGGTGCGTGATATTCAGCGACTCAGTCAAGAATTATTAACCTGGCTTCATACAGTAGAAACACCACTTATTCCCGTAGTAAGTCGTGCCTATTCTCCCGCTATTACCCCTGACACTACTGCGCTTGAACCTAATGCTGGGCTCGGTAAAACCCTTGAAGGTTATTTTAGTGGTGAAAAAATGATTGGTGACGATGGCAATGACTACAATGTTCCTCCAAACTATGCCAGTAAATCTAAATTAGTTACCGGCGACCGAATGAAATTGATCATCACTCCTCACGGTGCCTTTATTTATAAACAAATTGGTCCAATTGAACGCAAACGAGTAATTGGCTCACTTAATTTTAATGTTGAACACAATCGCTGGACTGTGCAGTGCCCTGAAGCAATCTATCGTGTTTTACCCGCTTCAATTAGTTTTTATAAAGGTAAACCAGGTGATGAAGTAATTTTGTTTGTCCCAGAACACACGCCGGCCGAGTGGGGCGCAGTCGATCAACTCATTGCTAAGTAAAATAAAAAACCCTTCTTATGCAGAAGGGTTTTTAGTAAGACGAATCTTATTTAGAAAGGTGTGGGCTAATCAATTTACCAATTTCAAACATTGATACTTGTGATTTGCCGGCAAAAACGGCTTTCAATTTTTCATCAGAGTTAATCATGCGTTTGTTAGTAGTATCTTGCAAACCTTGGGCTTTGATATATACCCACAATTGTTTAACTACTTCACTGCGAGGCATTGGACCAGCACCAACAACGGCCTGGAGTTCAGCTGACAACTTGAAAGGTTGCATTAAAGCTGCATTTACTTTTTTTTCTGGCATAGACTTACTTTAGTTAATAAAGATTGACTGAGGTCATTCTAACATAGCCCCACTGAGGCCGCAAGGGGTACCCCTGGTATGGCTTTACGCTTGAACCAAAAAACAGTATAATTATGGCTACGTATGGCTTTATATCATAAACACCGTCCCCAGTCTTGGGCAGCGATTACTGGCCAAGAAACTGTGGTGACCACAATTCAAAATCAAATTAAAAAAAATGCGCCAGCTCACGCCTATTTATTGTCTGGTCCACGCGGAACCGGTAAAACTACCACGGCTCGGCTCTTGGCCAAATCACTTAATTGTCTTACCCGAAAAAGCGGTGAAAGTGAACCGTGTAATACCTGTACACAGTGTGTAGCCATTACTCAAGGTTCGGCTTTAGATGTAATTGAAATTGACGCCGCCAGTAACACCGGCGTAGATACGGTACGCGAAGTGATTATTGAAAATGCCCAATTTCAACCCACTCACTCGCAATATAAAATTTTTATTATCGACGAGGTCCACATGCTGTCTACTTCTGCTTTTAACGCCCTGTTAAAAACATTAGAAGAACCACCCGCTAAAACAATTTTTATTCTAGCTACCACTGAATTACAAAAATTACCAGCAACCATTTTATCACGTTGTCAGCGGTATGCCTTTAAAAAAATCCCTCGTGATTTAATGGCCGCTCGTTTACAAGAAATTATGCAGGCCGAAGGCGTAACCGCTAGTCCGGAAACAATTCACCGATTAGTGCGCGCCAGTGAAGGCTCAGCTCGCGATGCGGTTAGTTTATTAGATCAAGTTATTGCCACTGGCGGCACAACAGTAACAGAAGAAACTTTAGGTTTGATTATTCCTCTTACACCCTTTAATCGCTTAGTCGGTCTGGCTCAATTAATCGCCAAACGCGAAGCTGGTCCTGCCCTCAGCTATTGTCAAACTTTAGCTACCGATGGTATTCATAGTTTGCAGTTTTTAACTGATTTAACTGGTTTTTGGCGCGGTATTCTGTTGTATCATTTTAATCCAGCCATTGCCCGTACTGAATTAGATATTGGTTCAGCCCAAGAAACCGAGATTAAAGAATTGGTGACCGCCTTTAGCCCAAGCGAATTATTGCGCTTACTTGACCTGACGCAAAAACGATTTTTAGAAGCTAAATACACGGCCATTCCGGAATTACCTTTAGAATTACTGGTCATTGAGGCTGTTGGCATAAGTGCTCCAACAATTGCTGTCGGAACACCAATCACCCCACCACCAGTTGTTGCAACCCCGATTCCCCCACCAAAAACCGAACCAGTCATTCCGTCTACTCCAGTAATTCCGGTGGTTTCAACTCCGATTACTACTGAATTACCTAAAAATTCCGAACCACCTGCTATTTCGGTAACTATTCCAGTTGTACCGCCTGAACCAGTTGGTGAAACAGCTACGGCACATGAAACAGCACTCGATACCAAAAAAAGTTTTACCAAAGCGGATGTAGAAAAAATTTGGCCTGAATTTATGCGCGGACTAGAAACTAGTAGTCCGTCTGTGGTTTTTTTATTACGCAGTGCTCTGCTAGGAGAAGTAACCGACAATATTTTAACCCTGACTGTACCGTACGATTTTCACCGTGACAAATTAACGGAAAGAAATTCAAAAAAGAATTTAGAAGATTTATTAAGCGGATTATTAAAAACTCGTTTATCGTTAAATGTGGCCGTAGTGGCCGCTGCTCCCCCACCACCTGGTCTTGATGATTTGGCCGCTGCTTTTGGTGGTAGCGTAGTATGAGAAAAATATTTTTTAGTATTTTTTTTAGCACCTTTCTCCCACTATCTGTTGCTGCCCAAACAGTTTCTCTGCCCGTACCTTTTACCACTCAAGCCCCCACTGGTCTGTGGAACACGCAACCGTGGGCTGATGCCTGCGAAGAATCAGTGACCATAATGCTCACTCATTTTTATAATGGAAATAATTTTTCTACTCTAGACACCAAAACTGCCACTAACGATATTCGTGCAATTGTGGAAATTGAAAACTGGTTATTTGGTTACAACAAAGATACTAATGCTGCTCAAATGGCTCAGTTAATTAACGAATATTTACCGTGGCGAGCCACCGCTGTTGAGTACCCAACTTTAGAAGCTATTAAAGCTGAAATTGAAGCCGGAAGACCAGTAATTGCCTTGGTATATGGTCGCGGCCTTAACAATCCCTATTTCCGCGCTGGTGGACCAGATTATCACACCGTGATTCTCAAAGGGTACAATGACACTACGCAAGTTTTTTTATCCAATGAACCAGGAGTAAACCGTGGCCTTGACTATCAGTATCCGTATGATACACTAATGAACGCTTTACACGACTTTGTTCCCAACGGACAAACTCAAAGCGGTACACCCACAGTTCTATTTACTGATGTGCCTGATTTAAGTAGTGGCACACTGATTAAATTAGGTAATCATCCGGGCGTATATTACATTTACGGCCGTACCAAATACCCAATTGCCAGCGAAACCGCCTTTCTTGCTCATGGTTTCAAGTGGACACAAATTCGCACCCTCAATCCAGATATTTTGGGAAAATTCGAAGATGGACATTATTTACGCTAATATTCCGGGATCGTCTAATGGTAGGACTTCAGAATCTGGATCTGACTATCGGGGTTCAAATCCCTGTCCCGGAGCAATGTAAAAAAGAACCCATACGGGTTCTTTTTTTATTAGTTCACATTGTATTGTTTAAGAGGAATAGACTATACTGTCAATCATTAGAAAATATCTAATAACTATATAAGAGTGGGATTTTTATTTTAAATTAAAATATATGCCCGAAGAATCCCGCCCTGTCTGCGAATTTTGCCAATACCCAAGTGAAGCTGGTCATGCTCCAGACTGCTCCAGTCTTCAGTCAGCCAAACAAGAATCTACCCCGGCAACCGAAGTAGAAAAGAATCCTGAGCACCCAACTCGCGCAGAAGTTATTGAACAAATTGAAATAGTAGTTGGAGAGAGTGAATACGTAATTGAACGAGAACGAGAAGACTCCGAGGGCTTATATCTAATCGAAATAATAGTAAATGAGCCAGATGGTGGAAAAGCTGAATACGCGTATATGCGTAAAGGTAAATACAAAGAAGGCTCTACAGCTGTGACTGGTATTCAAGTGACTTATTACGATTCAGATGGCATACCATTTAGTGGTACCACCGTCACTGAATATATTAACGGACAATGGGTACCTCACACCGGTGAATAAGCCTATTGAGTAAAATTTAAACGGCTAACAAAAGAAAAAAATAGCAAAAAAACAATTGAAAATAACGTATATTAATCAGTTGTTACATTCCTAGATTGGCTTTTGAATATTAATAGTATATTTAGTGGCACTGCCATCTTGCGCTACTACTTGCACTTGTACACTATTAGCACCGAGTTTAAGATTTTTCTCATACGAACTACCTTGGACATATTCATCACCATCAATAAACACGCGGGCGTCTTTACTTTTAGCCTTAGCTTTAATAATTACCCGCGTTTCGCTTTCTTTAGCCCGCATTGAATACTCAATAATGTTTGGTTTAAACGATGGCCACAACGGCGCTGACAGATTTTCAGACAAACTCGCTAATTTATTTTCAGTACCTGCCTCAGCCCGAATAACTTTTATTAGATACGTAGTTGGGTCTGAACCATCGGTTAAATATGCAATGACCGGAATTTCCGTTGTACCTGGTGGCACATCAATGACCACTTTTTCTCCATCTTTTACGACGTAATCTTTGACTTTTACCATCATGAAGGGTTGGTAGGCACGCGGGCTCAAGGTAATACGTTCTTCAGAAAATTTTAATGTAACCGTGTACGAAAAATTCCGAGGATTAAATTTTGGGGCAAAACTACCTGAAGCTGTTTCTCCAAAACTTTTTAATAAGGGAATTGTTTTTCCATCACCATCGGTGAAATCTTTTTTAAGAATTTTTAACCGCGCTAATTCTTGTGAAATCGTCACGTTGGAACGCTCATCGGCCCGATGATATTGGTCAGCTTTTTCTATTTTATCAGAGATACTATAATTATAAATTTGCGAAGCTGGTAATTGCACATAAAAATTCTGCCAATTATTACCAAAAATTTCTTTTAAAGTTTTTTCAGTAGTGATCCAGCGTAACCGTGCTCCACGACCAACCGCATATATTTTTGGATCATTACCAAATTTTACCGCTCGCGCACCAGGTTTTAAGGTAACTGTTTTCTTACTCACAGTATTCGTAACTGTTTTTTTGTCAAAAGTTTTTACGCGAGCAAACGAAGGAAACCAACTTAAAAAAGTCTCTTGATTGGGAAACGGATACGCCACTGCATCACCAGCAATATAATAGACTATCTTTGAGTCTTTATACTTAAAAGTAGTTCCTGGCAGTAAAGTATTTTTAGGTACTGGAGTCGCTGCTTCTGCGGTCGGAACAAAATACCCAGACACTAACACCAAGCTACCAATAAATAATGTAGTAAGAAATTTTTTCATATATTTGAAATACCAAAAAAGTATACCATATCTATCTATGGTTGTCTTTTTTTGCCCAGTGCGGTACCATATCCCTATGAATTACCTCATTGACGGTACAAAAATTGCTCAAGAACTCTTGGTCACCATTACTCAACAAACTGAGTTTTTAGCTGTTCATAAAATTACCCCCAAACTCGTCGTGGTTCTGGTTGGTGATGATCAAGCCTCTCAAACCTATGTAAAACGCAAACAAATGGCCGCCACCAAATGTGGCATTGTTTGTGAAATATCCACGTTACCGAGCAACACTTCACAAGCTGAATTAATTACTCATCTTGAAACTATTCAAAAAGACCCTGAATTATCTGGGGTAATTGTGCAATTACCTTTACCAGAACCGCTCTACACGGCTGCCGTGCTGAATGCCATTAAACCTGAATATGATATTGATGGTTTAACCAATGAAAACTTAGGCAAATTAATGATGAATCAGGCCCCCTGGCTACCACCTACTCCAGCCGCCGTACTTGAAATTATCAAATCACAACAACTGGAGCTCGTGGGAAAAAATATTGTTATTTTTGGTGCCGGCGCTTTAGTAGGCAAACCGTTAGCTGTTATTTTGATGAATGCCCGTGCTTCAGTTACCACTATTAATAGTCGCACCACTGCGGTAATGGAAAAGTGTTTAGCCGCTGATATTATAATTTCTGGAGTTGGTAAAGCCAATCTAATTCGGGGTAGTATGGTTAAGCCCAATGCCCTCGTCATTGACGCTGGCGTTTCTTTTGAAACCGGAAAAATGACCGGTGATGCCACGGTCGATGAAATTGTTGACCACGCCTTTATTACTCCCACACCTGGTGGCGTTGGTCCAATTACAGTCGCTAAATTATTAGCCAATACTATTGCCGCTGCTGCCGAACACCACCAATTGGTGTTGCCTAACGTATGAAAACCGTCATTATCATTCCTACTTACAATGAACGAGCCAACATTACCCGGTTAATCCCCGCTTTATTTGATCTCAAAATTCCCGAATTGGAATTAATTATTGTCGATGATCATTCACCAGATGAAACCGCTGCGGTGGTGGAAAAATTTCGCGAACAATTCCCTATTTATCTTATCAAACGCCCACGAAAATTAGGCATTGGCACGGCGTATGTGGCTGGTTTTAAAAAAGCCCTTTCAGTTGACGCAGCCATTATCTTTGAAATGGATGCGAATTTTTCTCATGATCCGGCTGATGTGCCACGCTTAATCGCAGCTTTGGCTACTAATGATTTAGCCATTGGTTCACGGCGTGTGCCTGGTGGCAAAGTGGTTGGCTGGGGTTTTTACCGTCATTTAACTAGTTGGACAGCCATGACTTTGTCTCGTTTAATTTTAGGCTTAAAAACCAAAGACGTAACCGCTGGTTTCCGCGCGTATCGCCGCCAAGTTTTAGAAATAGTTTTGCAAAAAGAAATTACCAGCAATGGCTACGCGTTTCAAGAAGAAATTTTATTTCGTGTGGAAAAAAATAAATTTTCCATCATCGAGATTCCGGTTATTTTTACTGATCGCACTAGCGGAAAATCAAAATTAAGTTCCAAGGATATTTGGGAATTTTTTCGCGTGATGTGGCGGTTACGCAGAGGAAAATATTGACAACTTCTGCAAAATGTAATTAACTAGTAGCGGACTGAAAGGAGTTCGCAAAATGGAATGGTACTACTGGGTATTCCTCGGGCTCGGCGTGTCGTCGTTCCTCACGGTGATCTGCGTGATCTACGACATTGGATTCACGAAGTTCTTCAGCATCGTATTCGACGAGGTGGTCATGCCTGTCTACAAGGGGATCAAGGCCATCTTGACGTTCATCTGCATACTGCTCGTCGGCTGGATTATCTTCATGATCCAGGAGGTCAATGATATGATCTATCTCTACAAAGTCCGAAAAGGTCAACCAGACAAAGACATGCCGCCCGCACCACCGTCATAGGACGGAGGGAGGGTTCCGAGTCGTCCGTCTCAGTCCCCTTCCCTTAGTTTATAAATTTTGTAAATTAAGGGAAAAATAAAAACACTCGGTAATTTTCCAAGTGTTTTTATTTTATAAAAGTTTTTGTAGAATTGATTCAAGTTCCGAGTACGTACTAATTTTCATGAGCTCACTGCGTACATCTTTTATTCTCGGTACTTCGAACCCAATTTTTGAACTTTTTAAATACCAGGCTAAATGTTTACGGAAAGTTACCAGTCCGCGTTCACCATATTGAGCAATATGTAATTGCGCGTGTTCTAATAAAACCGCAACGCGTTCTTCCATTGTAATATCGGCCACCGATTTTCCTTCTAAAGCTAAATTAAAAAACCACGGATTTCCTAGTGCGCCGCGCGCAATCAATACACCGTCGGCACCAGTAATTTCTAATGCTTCTTTTACTTGATGCGGTTCATGAATATCACCATTGGCCAAGAGTGGCACGCGCGCGATTTTCTTAGCTTCAGCAATGCGCGCCCAATCGCTTTTACCAGCATAACCCTGCGCTTTGGTACGGCCATGAACAGTAATGAGTGCTACACCTGCGTCTTCAATCACGGGAATAAATTTTTTAAAATCATCCGGATCACTCCAACCCAACCGGATTTTTACTGAGAGCGGCGTGTCACCAATTGCCTGTTTCATTTCTTTGATAATGGCCGCGGCCCGATCTGGTTCTTTCATCAGCGCGCAACCATTGAAATTACTGGTAATTTTGTACACCGGGCACCCCATGTTAATATCAATCCCTTCGGGGCCAGCATGTTCCATAATAATTGCGGCTGAGCGTGCCATAGTGAGTGGATCTGAACCAAAATCTGTTGAACAATTGGCCGTTCCCCTTCCACAAAATCTGTCATGCCTAAAGTTTTTACATTATCACGAACAACCGCTTCACTAGAAACCATTTCGCGGTACACCACATCAGCCCCGCCAATTCTGCGCACCACCTGACAAAAAGCTGAGTCAGTCATGTCAGCCATGGGACTCAGTGCAAGAATAGGTTTTTTCTTAGCCAAAATATCTTCAATCCACATAGTGGCCACAGTGTAGCGTATTTTAGGGGGAAAATCAATATAAATGAAGAGGCCTGCCCGCGTGAATCGCGAACAGGCCCAACCCCCGACTTCTTAGTTACACCTCCTTCGGCGCGTCTTCGGCCTGCTCAACCAGTCGCACCGACCAGCTGAAGACGATCTGGTGCACGCCGATCTGCACCGTCCGACCATCAGACATGAGGTACGGCGGCTCACTGCCGTTCAGAGCGAGCTGGACGTATTGTCCGTCCACGTGATCCTCACGATGCATACAGCCTTCAGGCCCCTTGATCATCGAGCAGATGACCCAAGGAACTTGCTTCGTCGTGTCCTGGGTGAACACAACTCTTTCGAAGCAGTTTGGGAAAGAGATCTCCAGATCCACTCCGGGGGTCCTGAACTGGAAGTCCATGGCCTCACCCTCGATGATCCACTTCTTCATGATGCCGTCCTTTGAGCCTGACGTTGTCTCAGTTTATTATCACAAAAACCTCGGTAAGTCAACCAAAAAAACATACTTTAGATTTAAATAAAACTTAATAAAAAATCGATTTTTTATTTTAACTTAGCCAAAAAAGATTTTTCTCGATTTAATATTTATTTTAACTTTTCTTCAGGTCAAGTTTGTTAGAATTAAATGCGGTGGACGGGGCGAGTCTTAGACGGTTCTAAGATGACGATTACCAACGTCAATTGTGGGGTTCAACTCCCCCACGCTCCACCATTTATAATACAATTAATATCTTGACAAGTATGTAATTCGTGTTATAATAAATTTAGTTGGTAATCGTGATCGTATAGATCGTCTATACCTCATAAACAAAAAAGACCTTAAACCGGTCTTTTTTGTTTATACATTTTATACACACTATGTGTATAACCCAAGTTTGACAGCGCATTTAAAAAAGCATACAGTAGCCATACAATTTAATCTTTTTGATGCTGGAAGTGAGGTGTAAATCCTCCACTGTGCCGCAACGGTAATCCTGACGCTTTTCGTCTGGTAAGTCCGATCTTCATCAAAAATGTAACCCGAGCAGGAAAAGGTCAACGTAATGACCTCTTACTTTCCCTCTCGGTGAAAGTTTTTTATTTTATGAAGATTATAGCAATCCTCAAAAAACACTACCTAGCCACAATCTTATTAGTCCTCAGTCTTGGTTTAGTCGGATACGCTGTTTGGGAAATGCAAAGTCAAAAAAAACTGTCTGATCCAGTCACTCAAATAGAAAATAATTCTGAGTCAACAAAATCTGACCCTACCGCTAATCCAGATAATAAAAAACCAAATCCAAATGGCGAGTTGCGGATTCCAGAAATAATTAAACCAACTTCAACTGAACCAAAAAAAGTTGAAAGTGCGAGTAGTCTAAATAATCAAACAGAAAATCAGCACGATATTGGCACGCCCGTTGAGACAGACTTTCTCCGCGCCAGCATGGTCATTAATGGCAAAAGTTATCCAATTGCTTTGATTAGTTCAAGCAGTGTATATGACGTAATGCAAAGTTTTAATGAAGTTGGAAAAATAAAAGTGGATTTTAAAGATTATAGTGGACTTGGTTATTTTGTTGATGGCATTGATGGGGTTAAAAGCGATACCTTTCGCGCTAAATACTGGATTTACTATATTAATGGCGCCAAAGCGCAAATCGGAATTTCAAATTACATCCTTAAACAAAATGACATAATTACGTGGAAATATGAACGCGCCGAATAAATTTTTCTCAATTTCAATCACTTTGGTTTTACTGACAACTATTTTTGTTCCGCATTTTGTTTTGGCCACTGACGAGCCAATTGAACCAGCACCAGTAGAAATTGCACCGGAAGCTCCGGCCCCAGAAGTTCCAACACCGGAAATCCTAGCACCAGAAGTTCCTGTAGTTGAAACTCCGACTGAAGAAAATATAATTGTCGAAAATCCCCTCACTGAAATTACTGAGCCAGAAATTTCAACTACTGAAACATTGTTGGTAACACCAGAACCAGCAATATTGGAGACTGAAACCATAACTGAAGAAACCCAAACTCAGACAGAAAATATAACTTTACAAGAAAATTTAGAACCAATTCCTGATATTTTAGCTAATGAGGTTGGTCAACAGACTATTGTCGAGACACCACTAAATTTATCTACCCTGTCAATTACTTTAACGGTCGCCACATCTGATGACACTTTGATTTCTGAGCCCATCACAGTAACTGCCTGCGAATCAATTCCCGGTAGTGGAACCTATACTTTAAATGCGTGGTGTGCAATTACCCAAATTGCCGCAACCAAAGGTTGGACATTAATGTCTTCTACTTACGGTAATGACATTTTTTTAAACGCAATCAATAGCTATAGCGACACTAGTGGCACATATTGGTTCTGGTTCAATGGCACTGAACTAGGACAAACTGGTTTAAACCAACACCTACTTACTGAGTATGAAAAACTCTATGTAGTTTTTGGAACATCACCACTCAAAGTAACCATTGATAACCCGAGTCCGGCCTTTGGTACAACCAGCACGATTAGTGTATATCAGTTTGGTTTTGATGAAACGTGGAGTCCGGTTTGGCTTCCCGCACTGGACAGTTCCGTAGAAATCAATGGAAATATATACACAACAACCAATGGTAGTTACGAATATTATAATTTTCACCCACACCCAATTTCCATAATTGCTAAAAAAACTGGTTTTATAGCGAGCCCCGAAATTAATTTTCAAGCAGTTTCGCCCATCACTCCTATTCGCCTAAGTATTCAAACAATGAATGGAGAGTTATTTAATAACACTATTGAGGTGGGAGTTTGCCCAGTTTATTCAGAAACAAGTTCAGATAAGCCGGTTTACACGGTAAATGCCTTATGTGCGGTGGGAGAATATGCTCTTCACAATAACGGTTCATATGGTGTCGATTGGTTTGGCGATGATGCATTTTTAAATGAAATAAATGAATATAGAACAGATTTTAGTAATGGTAAATTTTGGAGCTGGTACAGTAATTTACAATTAGGCGAAACTGGAATTAACAGACATGTTTTAAGCTCCAATGAAAACCTCTTATTAACTTATGGAATTAACCCAATTAAATTAGAGGTGAGCAGCACCACACCAAGTGTTGGTGCCAGCACTACAATCAGTATTTCAGAATTAAATTTTGCGGCTTGGCCAGCTGAGTGGGTTTCTTTACCCAGTACCACCCTACATCTCAATGATACTACTATAGACATAAGTACAGGCACCTATACATTTGTACCCACAGCAACCACCACAGTTTTTGTCACCAAAACCGGATATGTTTCTAGTGACATAATTACCATAATTCCAGGCGCAGCAGCGTCTATCAGTTCCAATTCAACCAACACTGAATCTACTGGTGGCGGTGGAAATAATACTACTCCCCAAAATAATTCTGTCTCCACTTTCAATGTAGAATCTGCGGCACAGTATGTATACAGCCAACAAAAAACCAGTGGCGCGATTGGTTCTGCCACATTATATTCTGATTGGGCCGCGATCGCTCTTGGTTCACTCGGCAGCTCTGAAACAAAAACTAATTTGATTGCCTATTTAAAAACTGATCCCAGTCCAGGCAGTATGCCTACAGATTATGAACGCCGGGCTATGGCTCTACTCGCGTTAGGAATTAATCCGTATTCTGACACTAATACTAATTATATTGCCAAAATTTTGAGTACTTATGATGGCACCCAATTTGGTGATGCAGGGTTAGTTAATGATGATATTTTTGCCCTCTTTCCCCTATTAAAATCTGGTTATAGTACTAGTGACGCAGAAATCCAAAAAAGTGTTGCCTTTATTCTTTCTCGTCAAAATAGTAATGGTAGCTGGGAAAGCCCCGATATGACGGCCGCGGCAATTCAGGCTCTGTCACCAGTAAAATCAATTGCTGGAGTAAACGAAGCGCTAGAAAAAGCAAAACAGTATTTAAAATTAAGCACTAAAACTGATGGTCGAATTGGCGATAATGATTTTTCCACCAGTTGGGGCATACAAGCATTGTCTGCGCTAGGCGAATCAGTCAGCATTTGGAATGGTGCCAATACCAGCCCACTTTCATATTTAGCAACACAGCAACAAAGTGATGGTGGCGTGCAACCAAGTACCGCTAGCGCTGACAATCGTATTTGGTCAACCAGTTATGCAATTCCGGCGGCACAAAATAAAACCTGGAGTTCAATTATGACTTCAGTTTCTAAACCAACAACGGTAAATCCAATTATTATTCCTGGTGTTGATACAATCGTGTCCACCACTACTATTCCAGTGACCACCAGTACCCCAAGTGTCACCAGCACTCCAACCGTACTTATTCCCACAAGTACTCCCCCATTAGTTGAAATTAATCCAGAAATTAATGACCTTGCACCAATAATTGATAGCACCCCTGATGAATCAATTGCTATTTCTGAATCACTCCCAATTAGTGATTCATCAACTCCAGTTCAAAATACTGCTTTTGCACCAACCACGGTTGAACCTACACCAGCCGTTACGGCCCCAGCAGTAATTGCAGACTCCCAATTAAGCGTTTTACCACCAAACACTCCTGAAAACGAAAATAAAGCCCTCCTGCGCTCTGCCCTGGCAGTGGCTGGCACGGCTGGTACCTACCTGGCCTATCGCCTCATTCAAGGCCTGGTCTAAACCCTAAAAAATCGCTATACTAATGGGGTATGAAATACCGTTTAATTACTCTATTACTCACCATTATTTTGTCTGGCTGTGGTCAGACTGCCTTTAAAACAGGCAGTAAAACAACGGTACTTGAGATCAAAAAATCCCCCGAAACCATTGTTTCCTACACTCTTGAACCAACCGGTCAAAATCTGGCCGAGGCAATGAACAATTTAGCGATTCCATATGAAAAACAAATTCAAGGATCGCGCGAAACAATTACCAAATTACAAGGCGTGGTCAGTACGGCCAGCAAACAATGGAATTTGTACATTGGCAATGAATTAATTAAAGAAGTAAATATCAATACCATCACCGTGCCTGATACTAAAACGATTATTAGCTGGCGCTATGAACCAAAAAATTAATATGAAAAAAATCACAACCGCTGAACTCATTTTAGGAATTACTTTAATTGCCCTTGGAGCGGCCACTCGCCTTCTCCCTCACCCCGCCAATTTTGTACCACTTGGCGCGATTGCAATTTTTAGTGGGTTATTTTTGCCCCGCAAATTAGCACTTTGGTTACCACTGGTGGCACTTTTTGTTAGCGATTTGTTTATTGGTTTTTATATGTGGGAAGTAATGCTGACCGTATATGTCAGTTTCCTACTGACCACTTTTGTGGCCACCAAAATTCAACCAAAATTTGCACCAACGGTTGGTTTAACTTTGGCTGGTTCAATTTTCTTTTTCCTCACTACCAATGCCGCAGTCTGGGCCTTTGGCACTATGTATTCCCCTGATTTTACCGGTTTAATCCAAAGCTACACCATGGCCCTACCATTCTTTCGCAATAGCCTACTTGGTGATTTGTTCTATACCGGAATTTTGGTTGGGTCTTACCAGACCGTTTCATACCTGTTAAAACAGCCAGGCTTAGCCAAACAAACCTAACCAATAGTTAAACCAATCAAAACAGTAAAAACCGCTCAATTAAGCGGTTTTTTTATTCTTCACACCATGACAAGTATTGACTTTTTTCAAGTAATATGCTATTATTTGCTGTTTTCCGTCTCTGTGTGCACAAAGCCAATTTTGCCCACACAGAGGCGCTGGAAACATCCAGTTCCCAATCACACAACCAAGAACCACCAGGAGAGAACCATGAATACCGAGACCGCCACCAACGACGCTCTTTTCACCCTCGGGATGTACGCCATGTTGGGGTTCACCACCCTCCTCATCATCGTTGTCGGCGCGCGCCTCGCCGGCAACCTTTACTACAGACTGACTAGGAGGAGTCTGCCTGAATCGTTGACTGGGTATTTAATTTTTGGCTTCGGGGCTTGGGGGTCGGCCATCCCCATCTTGACCATCATACTGGTCAAACCCAAGGAGAATGAGTTCTTCTGGCTGATCGGAGGATGCTTAGGCATAGCGGTCATCTGCGGCATCGGCGCCATGTTCGTGAAGGGCACCCAGCCCAGCGAGCACGAACGCCAAGACGAGTAATTCCCTCCGCCGCCCCCCACCGCACAGGCAGGCAGGTCGTTGAGCACTACTGCTCCGACCGCCTGCCGAGACCCACCATTGAGTCTCTAAAACCCAGAGACAAGCACGAGAATTTTTCCATAAGAATTCTGTTGCTTCTCTGGGTTTTTTGTTACGCAAATTTTGCCAGTTCATTTTTTAAATCTTCTAATAAATCTTCCTCATCTTCTATTCCAACTGAAATACGCACCAAACCATCACTCAGACCAATTTTAATTCTTTCTTCTACGGGAATAGACGCATGTGTCATGCTGGCCGGATGGTCAACCAGCGACTCAACTCCACCCAAACTTTCGGCCAAAGAAAAAACTTTAAATGAAGAAATTAATTGTTTCATTTGTTCTAAACTTAAATTAAATTCAACGGAAACCACCCCACCAAAACCAGACATTTGCGCCGCAGCAATCTCATGTCCTTCGTGTGATTCTAAACCTGGATAATACACTTTTTTCACCAGCGCGTGTGATTCCAAAAAACGCGCGATCGCAAACGCATTGGTTTGATGTTTTTCCATGCGCACCGCCAAAGTTTTTAAACCACGCGAAGCGAGCCAGGCATCAAACGGACTCGGGTTTAAACCCATCGCTTTGCGGGCAAAATCCATCTGCGTTTTAAATTCTTCAGAATTAGAAATCAGTGCGCCACCAATAATATCGGAGTGTCCACCAATGTATTTGGTGGTGCTGTGCAAAATTGCGTCTGCACCAAGTTCTAATGGTTTTTGAAAATACGGCGTCGCAAAAGTATTATCCACTATTGTAAACACACCTGCAGATTTGGCTGCACCTAAAACTTTTTTTAAGTCGGTGATTTTTAAGAGTGGATTGGTTGGGGTTTCCACCAATAACATTCGAGGTTTTTCTGCGAGCGCTTCAGTTAATTCTGTTTCATCACTCAAATTAATTAATTTAAATTTAATACCATAGTTATTAAAAATAGTGGTAAATAACCGGTAAGTACCACCATACAAATCATTGCCGGCAATGACCAAATCAGCACTTTTTAAAATTGAACCAAGCGCAGTAGTTGCTCCTAAACCAGAAGAAAAAACTGTCGCGTATTTCCCATTTTCCAAAGCAGCCAAAGTTTCTTCTAGGTTAGTAAAATTCGGGTTACCAGCCCGAGTATAATCATAGCCTTTGTATACTCCCGGCGCTTCTTGCACATAAGTAGAAGTTAAATACAGTGGCGGAATAATTGCGCCGGTAGTTGGATCAGGTTTTTGACCTTCGTGAATGGCTTTGGTAGAAAAGTTCATATAAAGTAATTTACTAAAAGTAGAGCTAGAATAAAAAAACCTCTCAAGTGAGAGGTTTGGTTAAAGTTAAAAAATTAACTACAACAACCGCCTCTCGACCGAGAAGTACAACAGCAGATACATTTTTGACTTGAGTTTTTCATATAAAATACAATATCAGGTTCAACGATATTTGTAAATATTCTATCCACAACTATGGGCTAGGCGAAATACTGGCTACAGGCAAGGCATATTTCTCAATGATTGATTCATTTTCTGGACTATTGCGTACAAAAATAAGATGATGCTTGTTTTTAAACACCGGCACCCATAACGGGTCTTGGAGTCGATCGTTAATAAACGCGGCATGGTACGGGCTAATTGGTGGTAAAACCAGAAAAAGTGTTGAAAAATTATATTTCGCCAGTACGCTCTGCCATTGTGCCGCATTAAAACGAACCGCCGAATAATCATTTTTTAAAAAATCAGCCGGATAGGCCTCGGGCCGCTGATCAACAAATGGTTTAATGTCAGGATATCCATATAAAATTAAATATCCACCCGCACCAAAATCATTAAAAATTGGACCAGAAATTGCCTTATTTTTAAAAAAGGTAATTGCTTCCGTCTCAGTAGAATTTCTCGCCCAACCTACATTTTGCCAGGCTTCAGGTAAACGACGGTAACTTAAGGTTACAGTACAGACTACCACAACCACCACTAATAGCCTGCCATAGGCACGCGTCAGCCAGACTGGTTTTATTCTTTTTTCAAACAACCGCCGAGCATTTGCGTATATTCCTTCACTTAACAAAGGGATAAAAAATAAACCCACCAGGGTAAAATTACGAATCATGGTTACCCCAAGCACACTCATTAAACCAGCAGTGGCGACAGTTTTAAAAACCAATCTTTTTCTATCAATTACCACAGTGATTAGCAAAGATACCCACACCAAAACCAGCGCAATTACACAAGTTAACACTCGCGCCGGATCAATTTCTGGTGCTCGCCACAGGGGTTTATTTTCTTGAATGGAAATTCCATAATTATCCAAAATTTTAAACGGATACCCATACACCTGTAACCCAAACGGGTTACCCAATCCCGCTAACCCAGAAAAAAATAAAGTCACTATCAGGGCTCGCGCACCTCCTTTATTTTTAGACAACAACGCATCAATTACATAGATTACGAGCACTGCCAATCCAAAAATAAAATAAATATGGGAATTAACCCATACTAAAAAAATCACTGGAACCCCCAATAAATACTGGGTATTTTTTGTTTGTTCAAATTTGGTTAACAGCCACAACAATAAGGAAAAAAATAAATAACTAAATAATTCCGGCCGAATATCGCGTCGGTCGGCAATCAAGGGCATTAGAAAAAAAGCCGCGGTCCACGCTACCCAAAAATTGCTTTTTTTCTGCGCCACGATAAAAAAAAGACCAAAAGTAATTAAGGCCATTATTGTAGCTATAATTTGCAAACCACCCCACCCAGTAACTGACCAGACCAAAAAAAATAATACACCACTTAACCAGTGATGATTGATAAACGAAAAATCAGGGTGCGTGTATGAATAATAATTTGTAGTAAAAATCCGGTGGTCTAACTCACCATTTACAAGCGAATTAACAATGATTTCCCCATTTTTTATATGTCGCGGCAAATCCCCAACCGTAGTATCAAGTGGGCGAACAAATAAAAAAAGAAACCAAATAATTAAACCAAAATCAGCAATTATTTTGATTAATTGCGATGAGTTACTCAAGATTTTCATATACAATTAACACCTACAAGTTTTTATACCAATCATCATACTCAATCACTTCACCAGAATCAGTGGTGAATTTTTTACCGGTTGATTGTGGACCAACACCGGCAATTGGAGTAGCACTTGCCCCCATTCCCCGCACACCAGGACCAGAAATAAATTCCACGGGCAAACCCACTGGCGGTTCAGCCTGTTTACTGGCAGCTTTAGCCAATAACGGTGTTTTCACATGGGACATTGGGAAATGCCAAATTGTGGCCAATTCTTCGATATTCATGATACAAGTTGGACTAGCTGTACCAAGCGAGCGATCTTTAAAAGCTTTAAATAATTTAGCTGGTTTATCTGGCTTTTTACCCTCAATCGCCACAATTGAATTGGCACTGGGCATATTATATTGATTAATCGCCCCAATCATCAAATTAACCCCACGCCGTGGATTAAACACTTCTTTACGCGCAATATACGCCGCGCGAATTTTAGTTTTAAAAGCCAATTTATTCATTTTTTCTTCCATTTTTTCAATTACCTTATGTACCCCTGGGGTTAATTTTGGTGGCGCCGCTTCTTCGGCCGCGGCCGCTTCATCGGCATGCGGCTCACGACTAAAAATTTGATCACCGACAAACACTAAACTTTTCATCATTCCTTTGATAAATTTATCACCAACATTGTCGCCCGGTGCTGGTTTGGCATCCGCAATTCCTAAAATTTCTTTTACCTTGGCAATCGCGTCATTTTTCCAACTAGAATCAACTGGTTCTACCAAAACTTGGAACCACATTTGTTCGCCTGGACCTAACCGACTAAAACTTTCTAAAAAAGTTCCCATTGGATCTTTTAACACTGTGTCTTTGGAAATACTGTGTTCAAATTCACGGTACGAACGAATCGCGTACGCACTGTGTTCAGCTAAACCAAAATCACTGATCCACAAATCATGCGTTTCATTGGGAAATTTATCAGGCACCAAGCGAGTATAATCTTCAATTTCTGTAATTTCCGCATCAGGATATTGCGCGTACAATGAGGCCTCAAACAAATCTTTAAATGATTCTTCGGTCCAGGCCACAAATTGAATGTACCCTTCAATACTAATAACTTCCAAACTAAAAGTTCGTTGCACAAAACCGGTTTTAAATTTATCAGAAAATCCAGACGAACCTAAGGCG
Source organism: Candidatus Magasanikiibacteriota bacterium (assembly GCA_031973355.1). Classification (GTDB taxonomy): domain Bacteria; phylum Patescibacteriota; class Patescibacteriia; order Magasanikbacterales; family UBA922; genus 2-12-FULL-41-16. Next base: position 13,765 of record DALYDF010000002.1, on the reverse strand, counting down.
CCAGCCAATTGGGCAAACATTTGCTCAACCGCCATTGGCGTTTGTACATTTATCGCTGGAATATCAATCGCCAACACCACTGGCTTCCAATCTTTGGTATATCGCTCTTCTTTAATTTCAATATACGCATGCAAAATAATTCTTGTTAATGGACCAATTCCTACCAACCACCCAAAAATAGCAAAAAATTCCAAGGCCAAAATCAATGGCCCTTGTTCAAAAATTGCCCCAAAGCTTGCGTACAGGGCGACCAAATCTAGATAAAAAAAACCAAAGTCCATATTAGTGACCGAGGCTATTGTAGATAATAAAGTAAACCACTCCAATTAAAATAATTAAAAACCACCACCCTAACATTCCCGCTACATATCCACCTAAAAAAGCTAATAAACAAATACCCGTCCCCGACCAAGCGATTTTTCGTTTCAATTTTTCTTCAGACATAAAAATAGAGTAAGTGAGTACAGTATACCACAGGACAAAAAAACCCGCACCTGAGATGCGGGTTTTTCAATTACTCTATTTTATTTCCGACGGTCCCATTTTTCCCAAGCTACCAAAAGCGGAGCGGCCAAGAAAACTGATGAATACGCACTAATAATAATACCGAGAATCAAAGCGAGTGAGAAAGTAAAGATTGAGGCATCACCAAACACCAGTAAGGCAACAAATACCAAGAGGATGGTAATGGAGGTGTTTAAGGAACGCCACAAAGTTTCATTCAACGCCGTGTTAGCGAGGGTAGCAAAATCACTAATACGACGGCGCATTAAATTTTCCCGAATACGGTCTAACACCACAATATTATCATTCACTGAATACCCCAAGATAGTTAAGAGTGCGACCACAAACGGAATATCAACTTGCACATCGTAGTACCGACCAATCACTGCAAAAATACCAATCGTAATTCCCACATTATGTACCAAAGAAATAACGGTTGAAACTCCGAATTTCCATGATTGTACAGGTTTAGATACACCGCGGAAAGAATAGGCCACATACAAAATTACGGTTACGGCAACCGCAATGGTAGCCATCCAGGAACGCTTTTTCAAGGTTTCACTTACAGCTGGACCAATCGTTTCCAAGCGATCTTCAGTGACCGTAGTGTTATTTTTTTCGTACGCGTTTTTGACCGCATTAAGTAATTGTTGGTGCTCAGTTTCAGAAATAAACCGTAGTTTAAATGAATACCCTTGTTCACCAGAAGGTTGTACTAAAATTGGACCCAAATCAGGCACTTTACTGACCGTTGCCTGCATGTCAGATAATGATGGTCGTTCACCAGTAAATGATAAAGTCATTTGAGAACCGCCGGTAAAATCAATACTTGGTTTTAAACCAAATACTACCAAGGCCAACATACTCAACATCACCATTACCCCTGATAAGGCAAAAAAGATATTTCGTTTAGCAATAATGTTTACCATACAAAATCATTAATTTTTTTTGGGTGTCGCGCCCAAAAAGAGCCAGCCACCATTATTTTTAAACCACGGTAAAATAAATCGCATCAAAGTCCGAGTAACAGTAATAGCGGTAAACAAACTTACCAAAGTACCGATAATCAAAGTTAAAGCAAAGCCTTGTACAAAGCTTGAGCCAAACCAAATTAAGATTACCCCGGTAATAATTGTCGCTGCGTTTCCATCACGAATTGAAGTCCACGCACGCACAAACCCTTCTTCCATCGCGGTCCGCAAGTTTTTACCTAATCCTAGTTCTTCTTTTAAGCGTTCGAAGATAAGCACATTAGCGTCAATCGCTACCCCTAAAGACATGATAAACCCGGCAATACCCGCCAAAGTAATGGTCACATCCATAAACTTGAATACTCCTAAAGTAATCAGGGTGTATAAGCACAATGAAATGGCGGAAATAAAACCTGGCAAGCGATATACCGCTACCATAAACACCATAATAATCACCAAACTAGCCAAGCCTGCTTGTAAACTCTTACTCAAAGCTTCAGCCCCTAAAGTGGCTCCAATCACTTGTTGAGAAACTAATTCAACCGGCACTGGTAAGGCACCAGCGTTTAGGCGTTGCGCTAATTTTTGTGCTTCAGGTAAAGTAAAATTACCCGTAATTACGGCCTGACCGTCAGGAATAACCGTATTTACATTTGGAGTTGTGAGTGGTTCTGGCGTATTATCCAAAAAAATTGCAATTGGTTTTTGTAAATTTCGTTGCGTAATTTGACGGAATAATTCAGCACCTTCACTGTTAAACTTCAACGAAACTTGAGCGGCTCCTGTTTGTTGGTCAGCCACCACTTCGGCGCGTTCTAATTGTTTACCAGACAAGCCAGTTGATTTCCAATTACCTGTTCCCAAAATATCACTAGCTGTTTTAGTGGCTACCAAAATTCGGGAAACTTCATATTCTTTTTCTTGACGAGCAGCTTGGCGATAAATTAAATGGAAACCAAATTCTGTTTCCACCGGACCAATAATCGCTCCATCTTTAGCTGCAAAGGCTGCTTCCGCAAAACTTGGCACCATTTGTGCTTTGGTAAAGTATCCCAAATCACCACCAGTGTCTTTATTGGAAGCATCGGTTGAATTTTCTTTCACTAATTGGGCGAAATTTTTAGTAGTAGCTTTTTTAGCTAATTCAGTAATTTTAGTGCGCGCTTCTTCTTTGGTCATTGTGGCCGCACAATCTTTAGCCCCCAAATAACACACTAATAAATGACTGGCTTTTACTTGTGCTTCACCTTCTCGTTCAGCTCCGCGTTTAACAATGTTGTATCCTTGTGGACTCACCACCAAAGTATCACTGACTGTGCCTTCAGTTTTATTTTTTGCCCACGCATACAATTCAGTCACTGGTGGCACATTTGGAATAAAACCTAATTTTCCAGCTTCGTTTTTTGTATTTACATCATCAGACTCACTCACTAATACACCGAAATCTTCACCTTTTTTAAGCCGTACGAGAAGTGCTTCGGCTTTGGTTTTTGCTGTCGCATTATCCGCATTCAATTTTGTTTGTTGTTCAGAAGTCAATACAGGGGCTTCAGTACTCTGCTCTTTAAATTCCAAAATTGGTGTTTCACCAATCATGGCAATTGCTTCAGAAATATTGGTTACTCCTGGTAATTCAATATTTAAACGATACGTATTTTCAATTTGCGCAGTTTGAATTGTGGCTTCACCGACTCCCAATCCATTTACCCGTCGTTCAATCACATCGCGGGCACCTTCTACTGCCGCAGCTTCTTGACCTGGTGCAACCTGACTCGTATCTGCTTCGTAAATTAACTGAACCCCACCTTGTAAATCCAAGCCTAACCGAAAATTATTTTCTGGTACATTTGGTACTCCCAAGGCGATCGTATCATTTAAAAACTTCAGTCCACCATTAAAGTATTTTGGGGCCGCTACGGCACCAAAAAAGACAAACAAGACTGCAATTGCGGCCACACCCCAGCCAGTGCCAAGGCGAAAAGTTTTAGTTTCGGTATTTTGTGTTTTCATAAATAAATTACAATGGGACTAGTCTACTCCTGCGCCCGCAGAGGCGTCAAGATCTACTGGTTATGCACCATGACATTTTTTAAATTTTTTACCTGAACCACAGTGGCACGGATCATTGCGACCAATCGGACTTTCTTTGGACCCTGATTGGCTAGCCGTGATCTTTTCCTCAGCTTCGCCATTTTCATTTGGACCAGACATAGTCACATTTTTAGCTTCCATTATTGAAGGTGCCAATTGAATACCGGCCCCAATTTTAAAGAAACTATAGACCACTTCTTTTTGAATATCAGTCAACAGTTGATTGAACATACCAAAACTTTGGCGCTTATATTCAATGAGCGGATCTCGTTGACCATATCCTTGTAAACCAATCCCGGCGCGCAAATAATCAATTTGTACCAAGTGGTCGACCCAAAAAGTATCGACGGCACGCAGTAAAATTCCTTTTTGTAATTCGGCAAAAAATTGTTCACCTTCTGCGTTCGATGGCGCCTGACTAAGCATTGTCTGACGCATAGCCGCATGAGCTTGATTCGCTCGTTCCAGCAATAAAGCTACAATTTCATCACGCACCACGGCTTCTGCGACCTGACCAGCTTGGTGTTCTTGCTCAAAAGACAATAGTTTTTCTTTATCAGCTTCAGACAATGGGAAAATTGTTCGAACTGTTTCGTGAATTTCTAAAACATTCCAATCACCGGTAGTTAAATTATTTGTGTGAAACGAAACAACGGTTTCAATTTCTTCCGTAACCGCTTCAATAATTAACGCACTTAATTTTTCTGAGGCTTGTGCACCATGCGCTGTTTCTAAAATTTTCCGACGCTTTTCATAAATAACTGCCCGCTGCTTATTTAACACATCATCATATTCCAATAAATGTTTCCGCGTATCATAGTGATGCGCTTCAACTTTTTTTTGTGCATTCTCTAAAACCCGCGTAATCATTGACTGTTCAATTGGCATATCATCCGGAACATGCAACCGAGTCATGACACTTTTTAATCGATCACCACCAAAAATACGCATTAATTCGTCTTCAGTTGAGACAAAAAATTGAGTTACCCCTGGGTCACCTTGACGAGCAGCCCGACCACGCAATTGATTATCAATGCGTCTTGATTCATGTCGTTCTGTACCCAAAACAAACAAACCGCCCGCATTCACCACCGTAGCAATTGCTTCTGGTGTAGCCGGCACACCACCCAATTTAATATCCACACCACGACCAGCCATGTTAGTGGCCAACGTTACGGCGCCTGGTCGACCAGCTTGGGCAATAATCTCACCTTCTCGTTCGTGGTTTTTCGCATTCAAAATTTCATGTTCAATACCAACTTCTTGCAAATACGCACTCAAACGTTCATTTTTTTCAACCGAAATAGTACCGATTAAAATTGGTTGCTGTGTACTGCGGCGTTCTTTAATAATTTCGGCAATTGCTTTAAATTTACCGGCTTCAGTTTTATAAATTCGATCAGGTAAATTTTTTCGTTGATCCGCGCGATGCGTTGGAATCGTTACTACTTCCAATTGATAAATTTTAAATAATTCTTCAGATTCAGTAGCGGCCGTACCAGTCATACCGGCCAACTTGTCGTACATCCGAAATAAATTTTGAAAAGTAATCGTTGCCAAAGTTTGACTCTCTTTTTGAATACTTAATTTTTCTTTAGCTTCCAAGGCTTGGTGCAACCCTTCTGAATACCGCCGACCAGGCATTTTTCGGCCTGTAAATTCATCAATAATAATTACTTCACCCGCGTCAACGATGTAATCACGATCACGTTTATATAACACCTCAGCTTTTAAAGCTTGTTCAATGTGATGAACCGTACGAACCCCACCTTCTTCATAAATATTTTTAATTCCTAACCAGTCTTCAAATTTAGTAATCCCCGCTTCAGTGAGCGTGGAACTACGCATTTTTTCATCAACATTATAATCATCATTTTCTTTTAAACCACGCACCAACTCAGCAAAACGGTAGTATTGATCAGTCGCTTCTTCGGCGGGTGCCGAGAT
>DALYDF010000002.1:7746-8242 GCA_031973355.1 Candidatus Magasanikiibacteriota bacterium | reverse complement strand
GATAATCAACGGTGTGCGCGCTTCATCAATTAAAATAGAATCTACCTCATCCACAATTGCGTAGGACATTTCCGTACCAGGCCGCATAACCATTTGGTGAATATCTTGCACCATGTTATCGCGCAAATAATCAAAACCAAATTCATTATTCGTACCATAGGTAATATCGCACCGATAGGCTTCTTGGCGCGTGGCGGGACGCAAAAATTCGTCTTCAATTTTAAACGCTTCAGTTTCACTAGTGATTGTTTCGCCTTCTTTTGTAGTGATTACAACATCTTGTACTTCTGGACGCACCACACTGGCGTCATACACAAACGAAACGCGTTGATTTTGAATCACCCCCACAGTCATGCCCAAAAAATCATAAATTTTAGCCATCCACACAGCGTCACGTTTAGCCAAATAATCATTCACGGTCACCACATGAACCCCTTTACCCGCTAAAGCATTTAAATACGTTGGTAACGTTGCCACCAAAGTTTTACCTTCACCA
>DALYDF010000002.1:7342-7736 GCA_031973355.1 Candidatus Magasanikiibacteriota bacterium | reverse complement strand
CATGTTCCATATCAGGTAAATTTACCCCAACACTTAAGCCTAGAAATTCAAATAATGGACGCACGGTTTCGGCATCACGTTTGGCTAAATAATCATTAACCGTAACCACATGCACACCATCACCGCTAATCGCATTTAAATACGCAGGTAGGGTAGCCACTAAAGTTTTACCTTCACCAGTGCGCATTTCGGCAATTTTTCCTTCATGCAAAACCATGCCCCCGATCAACTGGACATCATAGTGGCGCATTCCACTGACCCGTTTCCCCGCTTCACGGACAGTAGCAAAAGCTTCAGGCAATAACTCATCGAGAGTTTCGCCTTTTTGTAAACGATCACGAAATTCTTGAGTTTTGGCTTTCAAGGCTTCATTAGACAAGGCAGCCAGGCTCGG
>DALYDF010000002.1:6378-7332 GCA_031973355.1 Candidatus Magasanikiibacteriota bacterium | reverse complement strand
TCAAAGGCATTAATTGCATCTACTTTTGTTTGATATTTAGCTACCACTCGCTTTGGGTTTGGTCCAAACCACTTATGCAGAAAACTCATAAAAATCCAAAAATCCCCTCGTGAATAACAGGCAGATTATACCAGGTTTGATAGGGTCTGTCTATGCCTGCTTATGGGCTTCCGAATACGTCTACTAATTCATTTTTCGGTGAGTAATCCACGAATCTTTTACGAGTGACCAGGTTTTAAGGTGACTGATCCACAAAATAAAATTGCGGTCACCTGCTAACCCCACACACAAACCAATTTTTTCTAAGAGCAGCGGGGTGACCATGTCAGTTGGTCTTTTTTTAGTATCTTTTGAATCCAGCCTGAACTTTACGCAGTTTGCGTACAGTTCATTCGAGATTATTTTTTTACGCCGTTTTTGGTCAGACCAATATCTTCGTGGATTACGCGTTTCTTTGCAGGCTTTAACAAAATCAATCGGCGAATAAAACCAGGCCGCTTTTTGAGCGACCCAAACACATCGAATTGGTTGATTTCGAAAAATCGCCTTCCCCCTCCGATACATATCCCCCCCCTTATAAAAAACTACTTAAATAGAATACCCCTTATTTTCGCGCAATACTTTTTTATCTCGACGCAAGCGTTTATCTTTCAAAGTATCGAATTCAACTTTTAAATGATCCTTAACCTTATCAATTGCTTTATATAAATCTTCAGCATCTTTTTCCACTCGAATCATTCCGCCTGGATGCAAGACATTAATTTCTGCGTAAAAAATCTTACCTTTAAGGTGGTGGTGAGTACGCATTCCCACATCCACTTCAATTTTAGTTACTCCATTTGCTTCTAAAAACTTATCGAGCGTGGCCACTTTTTCTTCTACATAATTCCGAATCGCGTCAGTTAATTCAATCCCAGTCCCATGAATAGTGGTAATCATATATGGTGAATTAAA
>DALYDF010000002.1:0-6334 GCA_031973355.1 Candidatus Magasanikiibacteriota bacterium | reverse complement strand
CATACACAGCCGTTTTAATACTTTCAATTAATTCCAAAACTTCAGCTGCCGTAGCCTGCCCTTTATTTAGCACAAAGTTTCCGTGTGTTTCACTCACCATTGCCTGACCACATTGCGCCCCCTTCATACCAGCTTTTTCAATTAACCAGCCAGCCGAGATACGATCAATCGTAAAAAATGTATTAATTTTTTCTGCATCTTCAGGAAACAAGGAGAGTAATTTCTCTTTACTTACTCCAACTCGACTTGCGACAGCATTCTGAAAAATACAACCAGTCGATGCATACCCTTGTGGTTGCGTTTTATTTCGATACTGCAAATATTCCAAGGCTTTTTTCATCCCATCTTGATTATCCGCTTTTTTGAGCTGTAATGAAACCGACAAAACCACATCACTACTATGTTTAAAGGCACTACTTCGATAATCAAAACCACACTCTTTGTTAGTCAATTCAATTATTTCTCCATCACGATATACTGACACCGACGCAACTGATTGAGACATATCACCACCCATAGCACCCGCATTACCTCGTACTGCCCCGCCAATTGTTCCTGGTACCCCCACCCCCCATTCAAATCCAGTTAACCCAGCCTGAATTGAGGCTTGGGCCACTGCCACAGTAGTACAACCAGCTTCAGCTACCAAATGAGTATCATCAACAGTAATAGTCTGTGTTTTTACTTGAATCATTACCCCTCTAAAACCCTGGTCTGGTGCTAACATATTACTACCACCACCAATAATTGCCCTGTCTACCCAAATAGCGTAAAGCAGCGACCAAATCGCTCGTGGTAGTTACAATTACATAAAGGTCCGCCTGACCACCAATTTTAAAAGTAGTGTGCTTAGCCAAAGGCTCATTGAGCTTAACTTGGCCAATTTTTTTTAATTCCTGGTACAATTCTGACATAAATGGCATTTACTTAACCCAAAATCTTTGCTATTCTTAAAGAAAATATGACTATCACCCCCCTCAATTCAGTTGTCTATGTAACACGCGATTTAGAGCGTGCCCTTGGTCCACAAACTAGTGTTCCCTCTTATTTCATTATTACAAATTCTACTCCCTTTGCCAAGGAGGTGGCGAGCCAAAAACCCAACATTCTTTTAATTTCCGGCCCCCACCTTCTAGACACCCACGAATTATTAGCCCACCCCGAAACAACAAACTACCTAGCGCAACTTCCTAACCCATCAATACTAGTTTTTAAAAATACCAAAACCATCGAAACCTTGTGTGCTCAAAAACAGTGGCCCCTACTCAATCCACCAGCCGCCCTTTCGGCCCGTGTAGAAGAAAAGATTTCTCAAGTTGAGTGGCTTGGTAATTTAGCTACTTATTTACCACCACACAAAATCCAAATACTCAAAGAAGTTTCATTTTCAACTTCGCCATTTATTATTCAATTTAACCGGGCACACACTGGCAACGGAACAATATTAATACATAATGAAGCGCAATTACAGGCTCTTCAACAAGAATTTCCGGATCGTCCGGTTCGAGTAACTGATTTTATTAAGGGTACAATGTTAACTAGTAATAATGTTGTTTTCTCTGACACTATTATTGTCGGTCAACCAAATGTCCAAATTACTGGCTTACCACCATTTACTGATCTGCCGTTTGCGACGATTGGTAATGATTGGTCGCTCGCACAAAAAATAGTATCAACTGAACAAAAAAACCACTATCACCACCTTACCACTCAAGTTGGCGAACAATTACGCGCCTCTGGTTGGCGAGGACTATTTGGCATTGATATGATGCTGGCTGATACCGGACAACTTTATATTATTGAAATTAATGCGCGTCAACCAGCCAGCACTTCGTTTGAATCATATTTACAAGCACAACAACAGAATAATTACACTTCGTTTGATCTACATTTACAAAGTCTATTAGGCACCGCCGCCGCGCCTTCAATCACGGCAACACCACCTACGGGAGCGCAAATTATTGTCCGCAATCAAGCCACTCCTTTTTCCGAAAGTTGTGTAACCGTATTTTGCGAACGCCTAAAAACTGCCGGTTTTTTAGTAACCTGCTACCAAAATACTGAACCTGGTAGTGATTTAGTGCGCATTCAATCATCACACGGTTTGATGAAAACCCCAACAGAATTAAATGAATCTGGCCAATCAATTGTCACCGCGCTTAACTGTTCAAGATAATATGTCTTCTCTCACTTCAGCCGCCCAAACTATTGTAAATAAGTATTTACAATTACCTTTATCGGGCACAAAAGTTAATGCCCCCTATTTTAATAATCAACGCAGTAAAGTACGCGCGGGCTTAGCAGTAATGGTTGGTAAAGGCACACCTGAAGAGATTGCTTTAGAGGCAGAAGTGGCGGCACGCGCCAAACATTTTACTATTAATTCTGCGCCAGAAGCTGATGTAAAAAAATTTTTAGTAGAACAAAATCTTGGTGTGGATTGTTCTGCATTTGTTTACTATGTTTTACGTTACGAAGGTATTGTAAAAAATAAAAAAGATTTACAATCTTCATTGTATTTTCCTCAAGCCAAAAGTTTGTTGAGAAAATTAATTGTTAAATTACGACCAAGCACTAACGTCAGTGTGGCGGTACTTGGTGACAATCACAACAGTCAGGTAATTTCTAAACAAGAAATTCAAGCTGGTGATTTAATTTTCTTGTGGAACACCGGACCAGATAAAAAATTAAATCATGTGTTATTGGTTACCGAGGCTAATGAACACCGTTTGACGTATGCGCACTCATTTCGCTGGCGCACTGAAGGTCAATTTGACCACGGCGTACGCACCGGCACAATTACCTGGACAAACCCAGAAAGTTCAATACTTAATGATGTGTGGACTGAAAAAAATATCACTGGCCCGGAAAATGACACCTATCAACATGCGCGTGAAGCGGAGCGAATCGAGATTCGACGCCTCAATCTACTCAATTGATAAACAACGCTTTTTGTGCTAGACTAAGCCCATATGCCTCTTATCTCTATTGAAATTTTACGGACTGCGATTGGGTTTGGCCTTGGTGCGGCTTTTCTATCTTTTTTATGGGCCCCACTCTTAATTAAATTTTTATACCGCTTTAAAATCACCCGAACCAATCCTTTTGATCCAGTTTTAACCATGGGCGAACGCCAAACTAAAGTTGGCACCCCCATTATGGGCGGACTCCTGGTAATTGTGACTGTCGCGCTGATTACGGTCCTGTTCAACTGGGAACGAAAATTTACTTTTGTACCAATTGGCGTCATGTTACTGTCCGCTTTATTAGGTGGGATTGATGATGTGTTAAATATTTATGGCGAACGCCGCCGTAACCGAAATTTAATCCAAACCCTCCGCTTAATTAAAGTACACAAAAAATGGAGTACCAAATTATGGCTTACTCTCACTTTGCCATGGACTTTATTTAAACGCACTTCACTGTGGCTCGGTTCACATCCCGGCAAAGGCATTTTTGTTCACGAAAAATTAATTTTACAATTTATTGCTGGAGCAATTACCGCCTGGTGGATTTATTTTAAGCTTGGTGATAATTGGCATAATGTAGCCATACCGTTTGATGGTTTAGTTAATTTTGGGTGGTGGTTAATTCCATTAATAATTTTCTGCGTCATGTTTACCGCCAATGCCGTGAATGTAGCCGACGGCATGGATGGATTAGCCGGTGGATCATTATTATTAACTTTTTCTACTTTAACCGTACTCAGTTGGCTCAAAGGTATTCCAGAAATTACCTATTTAAACGCCACGGTGGTCGGCGCGTTGATTACCTACACTTATTTCAATATTAAACCGGCCCGCTTCCAAATGGGTGATGTTGGTTCGCTTGGTCTTGGTGCCCTTTTGGCGATTAATGCAATTGTGATTAATGCGATGTTATTGTTACCACTCCTGGCGTTTATTTTTTATGTCGAATTAGCCAGCGTAATTATTCAAGTATTTGGCCGACACCTCCTGGGTCGCCGTATATTTAAAATGGCCCCATTACATCATCACTTTGAACTCAGTGGTTGGAGCGAAGAAAAAACCGTGATGCGTTTTTGGATTTTACATGCGGCCGTAGTGTTGTCTGGCCTGTGGGTAGCTTTGTATTAATATGTATTTAAAGTGGAAAGAAATTACTGCTCCTGATTTGAGCGATACAACCCTCACTAATTTATATACTGAGGGTTTTGTTTTAACGCGCAAAGGTCGCGGGGAAATGGATCAAACCCGTAGTGTGCGAATTGATTTAAATAAATTTATTTTATCTAGTGAAAATCGTCGCGTGCTCAAAAAAACCGAAGGTTTAGAATTAGAAGTTGTAACACTTCCCTACGCTGACTATTCTTGGGAAATTGGAAAGTTGGGAAAAGATTTTTATGAAGATAAATTTGGTGTCGGTACTTTTAGTGCTAATAAAATTAAAGAACTTTTAACTGACAAAGAGAAAAGTAATTTTAACAAATTATTTTTATATAATTTTGAAAACAAACAAGTAGGATATTCCATTGTGTATGAAAATTCTGAGATCCTCCACTACTCCTATCCTTTTTACGACCGCGCTACAGAAATCTCCAACCTTGGCCTTGGCATGATGCTCCGCGCCATTCTCCATGCCCAAGAATCTGGTAAAAAATATATTTACCTTGGCTCTGCGCAGCGCCCGACTGATATTTACAAACTCCAATTTGCCGGGCTCGAATGGTTTGATGGTGAAAAATGGCAAACAGAATCTGAAGGATTAAAAAATATTTTGACTGATAAAAATTTAAATGACTCTAATAAACTGACTAAGAAAAAAATAGGTGGCACGAGGCAAATCATTAGCACTTTTTTAATGACCTTAGCCACTAGTTTGTTTTTATTATACATTGGTTCAATTGTTTATTTTATCGGCCAATCATATTATGCTGGGCTTACTTTTGAGCCGCAAGGTAAAGGTCCTGCCTCTGACGAAATTTTTGTGTGTTCAAACTGGAAACGGTCTTATTCCTGTGACTTTAGCGATGTTTTAACACAAGCCCCAATAAGTGGCATTATTATAAGCGCAGTTGGTGTTATGTACTTTCCGTTAGGTAGTGCAATTACCTTCTTTCTTATTTTTTATTTTTACTATAAAAAAGAACTTAAAAAAACAAGAGAAATTCTTGAGCAAGAAAAATCTATTATTAGTGAATCACTTTTTGCCTCTATTATTACAACATTTTTATTAACTGTTTTAATTTGCTGGAAACTATCTTTTAGATTAAAATCAGGTGAAATTTTCGCTGCTGTTATTATTTTTCTGATATTATTAAGTATTTTGTATTTCTTTATTTTTAGACACACTAAAAAGCGTCCTGGCTCAACCCTTATTCACTCACTACGTAGAGGGAAAAAATAATATGAAAATTTTCAAACGTATCTTGATTTCCTTTATTAGTGCATTTATTTTAACCTACCTAAGTTTTACAATTTTAAATCAGCTGTTTAATAGAAACGATACGCGCGGTAAAGGCAATCTAGGGGGTTGGGATTGGATTTGTAATGTTTATGGGCACCGATCTCGCTGTGATTTTAGGGAGTTTACTGAGAGTCAAGTTTCATTGCTAGATTTTCTTTTCCATGGTGCGGGAGTAATCAGTATTCCTGTTTTTGTAATTATTTACTTAGGGCTTACCCACCGCGAACGAGTTCACAAAAAATAATATGCAAAAACACATCCATTTCATTGGTATTTGCGGCGTGGCCATGAGCGCACTCGCGATTGCTTTATATAAAAAAGGCTATAAAGTAACTGGTAGTGATGTGGGATTTTATCCACCAGTTTCGACCATGCTCGCCAAAAGCGGCGTGGAATTTTACGCTGGTTGGCATCCAGAAAAAATGGGTGAACCGGATTTAGTAATTGTTGGTAATGTGGCTGGTTCACAAAATCCCGAGTGGAAAGCCGTGCAAGATTTAAAATTAGAATATAAATCATACCCCGAGGCAATTGCACAATTTTGGTTAAAAGAAGAATCAATTGTCTGCGCTGGGACTTATGGCAAAACCACTTCTTCGTCATTATTAGCCTGGATTTTCAGCGAGGTTGGGAAAGATCCAAGTTATATGTTTGGTGGACTCATGCAAAATAATTTTCCTTCCGCTGCTTTGGCTGATTCTGACTGGAGTATTTTAGAGGGCGATGAATACAAAAGTGCGCGCTGGGATAATGGTCCAAAATTCGCGCACTATCAACCAAAATATTTATTATTAACGGCGATTTCTTGGGATCACGTGGATGTCTACCCCACTGAACAAAGTTATTTTGCCGCCTTTCAAGGCCTGGTGGAATCAGTGCCTGATGATGGAATTATTACCGTGAGTAC
>DALYDF010000001.1:20340-68852 GCA_031973355.1 Candidatus Magasanikiibacteriota bacterium | reverse complement strand
ATTGTAAGAAATGTCTAGCCAAGTGGGTCGTTTTCACCTCGTCCAATAATGGCAATCTTTGGACCTTTCCAGCCTTTGATGCGTAGGGCAGCTTCGGCAGCATCGGTTTGAGCTTCTTGTTTACTAGTCCCCAGACCTTCAGCAATTTTTTCTTTGCCTAAAAATACACCAACCACAAAATTCTTTTCATGATCAGGGCCATCTTCTTTCATGACTTTATAGGTAGGAGTTACACCAACAATTTCTTGAGCTGATTCTTGGAACCGAGATTTTGGATCCATCCATAATCCTAATTCCAATACTTCAGGTAGTTTAGAAATTATCCAACGAATAACAAATTGTTTGGCTAAGTCCCAACCTTGGTCTAAATAAATCGCACCAATCACTGCTTCCAAAGCATTGGCTAAAATATACCCACGGGCTTTAGTATTAGCATCTTTTGATTCGCCGTTACTTAAAAACAAATATGGTTCTAAACCAATATCTTCCGCTACTACTGCACACATATTGGCATTAACCAAGGCAGCGCGCCAGTTGGTTAATTCACCTTCGGGGTTAAGATAATTTTGAAATAAAAATTCAGTGACAATTAATTCTAAGACGGCGTCGCCTAAAAATTCCAAGCGTTCATTATGCGCCAAAGGAAAATTACGATTTTCGTTCAAAAAAGAACGATGTACCAAAGCTTGAACTAAAAAATCCGGATTCTTAAAAGTGACGCCGATTTTTTCTTCAAGTGATTTGAAATCTTTTTCTTGGTAACTTTCAATGGGCATATTTAGGGAGTAGGGGGAGTAGGTGGTACGGCTGATTCAGTAGTTTTGGGCATATCAGCGTACATTGCGCCCAAGATTCCATTCACAAATTTTCCTGAAGATGGGCCACCATAACTTTTGGCTAGCTCAATTGCTTCATTAATGGCTACTTTGGGTGGAATTTGACTTACCATTTTAAGTTCAAATACCCCAAGTCGTAAAATATTACGATCAACAATCGACATATCAGTCAATTTCCAATTTGGTGCATAGGTATCAACCAAAGCGTCAATTTCCGCTAAGTGGTCAATTACTCCATTAATGGTGTCTTGAATATACCCCGTGGTTTCTTCAATCCCGGCGCCAAATTCTGCCATCACTTGTTCGATAATTGCCGGCATAGCCGCCGAAGGGCGACCTTTGAAATCCCATTGATAGAGGGATTGCATAATGACTGACCGAGCCAAGTGACGCTTGGACATACAAGATTATTTGGCGGCCTTTTTCTTTTTAGCCGGTGCGCGCTTGGTAGTTTTAGCAACTGGAGCGGCTGTTTTGGTGGTTTTTAGAGCTTTACCACGGTACAATCCGGCTTTAGAAGCGCGGTGTGGTAAGTGAGCGTTACCTTCTGCATCAACTTGAACAGTAACTTTTTTTAAGGCAAAGTGTGAGGCGCGATCGCGTTTTGACCGATTGGTCCGTTTTTTTGCTGGTAAACCCATAAAATGGCTTAAGAAATAAATAAAATTCTTAGATAGTATACCGAACACTACGGAAAAAATCAAGTGGGGATAGCCTAAAACCTGGCTTTGCGGTATGCTATTTGGGTCTATGCAAAAAAGCTTTCTACAATCAGCCCAATGGGGCACATTTCAAGCCAGTGTTGGGGGTAGCGCTAAAATCGTGGCTCAGTGTCAGGTTTTAGAATATTCCAGTCCAGTGGGTTCTTTTTGGTATGTCCCGCATTATACTGAAGTGGACTTAGAATTATTAAGAATCGAAGCCCAAAAACAGGGGATTATTTTTATTCGGTGTGAGCCTCAGGTACCAACCACTCTCCCGGCCGGGGCTCGAGTGGTCAACAATCGTCAACCGCACCACACCCTGATTTTAGATATTACTCAACCGGCTGAGGCCTTATTGACGGCCATGCACCCTAAAACTCGATACAATATTCGGTTAGCAGAAAAAAAGAACTTAACGATTTCTTGGGAAAAAAATCCGGCGGTATTTATTTCATTAATGAATGAAACTAGTAGTCGCGATAAATTTGGTGCGCATTCAACCGAGTATTATCAAAACATGATTGCGAATCCACTGATTGAGCAAGGAACGATATATTTAGCGGAGCAGCCAATTGCCAGTGCGATTTTTATAGAATACGAGCAAACCTATACCTACTTACATGGTGCTTCCAGTAATGAGCACCGGGAAGTAATGGCCCCGTATCTTTTGCAGTGGTCAGCCATTACGCGCGCGCAAAAAAAAGGTTGTACCGTGTATGATTTTTGGGGAATTGCACCGCCAGATGTTACTAATCATCCGTTGTCGGGCGTGACTCGATTTAAATTGGGTTTTGGTGGACAAGTGGTTGCGTTTGGTCAGGCATTTGAAATACCAATCAAGCCCGTGCAGTATAAAATTTTTAATTTTCTTAAAAAATTACGCGTGTGAGAATTATTTCTGAATCAGAATTTAACGCGGAAAAAATAGTCCAAGAATTAAAACAGGGGAGTATTTTGGTGTACCCAACCGAAACTAGTTATGGATTGGGTTGTGACGCTACGAACCAAACAGCGGTAGATAAAATTTTTACCATCAAAGAACGCGACATACATAAAACTATGTTAGTGGTCGTGGCTGATCTTGAGGATATTAAACCCTATATTATTTGGGATGAGCGATTGACTGCAATTAATAAAAAATATTGGCCCGGCCCTTTAACCGTAGTGGTGCCAGCCCAAACAAACACGGCTTTGGCTGACAAGATTGTGAGTGCTGATGGATACTTAGCGTTTAGAGTAACCAGTAATCCTGTGGCGCGAGCATTAGCGCACGCCTTACAAGTACCCTTGGTATCTACTTCTGCCAATCTGGCCGGTGAACCCGCCCTATTTTCAGGTGTGAACATTATTACCACTTTTTCTAACCGCACCAGTAAACCGGATTTAGTAATAAGTGTTGGTGATTTGCCAGTGGTGCCTGCCTCGACAATTATTAAATTAAAGCCAACTGGTTTCGAGGTGTTACGAGCCGGTGCCATTATTCCTCAATTATAAGTAGTATGAATAGGATTCGAATGTCAGGGGCACTTGCGGTGTTGGTAATAAGTATTTTTTTTGTAGTGGTAGCGGTGCAATCACAAACCGATCAACCGGTTGCGTCACAACCAATTGAATCAACTACGACGACGGTAAAAATTAAAGAAAAACCGGCGCGACAAAAAGCTAAGGGAATTTATTTAACGGCTCAATCCGCGGCTAATCCGAAAAAATTAGCAGCCATGATCGCCTTAATTGATAGTACAGAATTAAATGCTGTGGTGATTGATACCAAAGATTATACGGGTAAAGTGTTATACGCCAGTAGCGTGCCGCTGTCGGTTACTTTAAAAACAAGTCAACCAATAATTACCGATGTGCCAGCTTTATTACAACAATTACACGCTAAAAATATTTATGTAATTGCTCGTCAGACTGTTTTTCAAGATCCAGCCTTGGCCAAATCACGACCAGATTTAGCTATTAAAGATAAGCGCGGCGGCCTGTGGCGTGATAATTTGGGATTAGCCTGGGTTGATCCCACTAACCGAACAGTGTGGGAATATAATGTTGATTTAGCCAAAGAAGCAATTGGTTTGGGATTTGATGAAATTAATTTTGATTATGTGCGCTTTCCGACTGATGGTAATTTGAGTCAGGCAGTTTTTGCCACTTCCACTGCCAAACGTCACCAAAATATGGCGGAATTTTATCAGTATCTTTCTACAGAATTAGCAGCAGAACCGGCGTATATTTCCTTAGATTTTTTCGGCTTTGTAATGGAGCGGCATGATGGGATGTCAATTGGCCAGCGCTTAATTGATGGTGTAAATACGGTGGATTATATTTCACCAATGATGTATCCCTCACATTATCCAAAAGGATATTTAAACTTAGAAAATCCAGCGGCTAATCCCGGAGCAGTAATTGCCAATGGCATGAAAAAAGGAATTGGGTATTTTACCAGCACTACCCGGGCAGAAGTACGGCCGTGGTTACAGGCTTTTCATATGGGTGCGCGGTATGACGCCGCCAAAATTCGCGCGCAAATTGATGCGGTTGAAAAACACCCAAATGGTGGGTGGTTATTGTGGAATGCCAGCAATAATTACACTAGTAGTGGCTTAAAAAAATAATAGTATGGCGTATTCTGATTTGTTTAAACCGGCTCACCTTAAAGAATTGTGCGTGCAAGCCGGGTTTGAACCTACTAAACAATATGGTCAAAATTATTTAATTTCTGAACGGCCAATTCGAGAAATGTTGCGAGCCGCGGAAATTTCACCTACGGATACGGTGGTAGAAATTGGTCCGGGGTTTGGTGTACTTACCTTGGCCTTGGCGGAAAATGCGCACACGGTAATTAGTTTTGAAATTGAGCAACAATTAAAAGATTATTGGTTGGGGCAAGCACTGGATTATAAAAATGTGTCACTGGTGTGGGGGAATGCGCTTAAAGAATTGCCGCAACACGTAAAAACATTGTCTCATTATAAGATTGTTGCGAATTTACCGTATCAAATTACGGCGCGCGCTTTTCGAACTTTTTTTGAACTTGACCCATTACCAGAAAAAATTGTGGTGATGGTACAACAAGAAGTAGCCGATCGAATTACTGCCCCATTAGGTGAAAAAACTAAGTATACTAGTGTCTCTGACGCCAGTAGTTTAACGGTACTGGCGCATTATTTTGGTGATCCACGGTTTGTAACCGTAGTTTCGCGCGGTTCATTTTGGCCAAGTCCTAATGTTGACTCAGCGGTGATTGCAATAACGAATATTAAACAGCGACCACAGGCGGCCCAATTTATGAGCATGGTGCACGCGGCCTTTGCCCATAAACGCAAAAAAATGTTGAGTAATATTGCTGTTCAATTAAAAATTAATCCAGAAATCCTTAAACAAGCGTTTGTGGCAGCCACAATTTCGGAAAACGCGCGCGCTGAGTCACTGACTTTGGTTCAGTGGGAAGCGTTGTATCGCGAACTTTTTTAAACTATCCACTGTTACTAACTAAAAAATTGAGCCTACGGCTCTTTTTTGGTATACTGCCAACAATCTAATTTTCAGGCCATGTTGCCGAATCAACGCAGTCTCTCCGGATTTTCTCGTGAGCAAAAGATTGGTTTTATCTTTATGCTTATTTTTGCTATACTTACGGTCGGTTTAGGAGGATTGCAATTGCGAAATACTATCTACGGACGATTCGTAGTTAAGAAAGCTGATACTAATCCCTTTGCTTCTTTAACAAATAATGATGAAGAGCGATTAAAAAATATTGATACGGATCGAGATGGGTTAACTGATTTTGAAGAATTACAACAATACGAAACGAGTCCGTATTTACCTGACAGTGACTCCGATGGGGTGATGGATAAAATTGAAATTGAAAAAGGAACTGATCCATTGTGTCCAACTGACATGGTTTGTGCAGGGGCAGATAGCGCAGGGGTAACCGCTACTTCTAGTCTATCTTCACCATTATTAAATCAAACCGCAACCCCTTCAGACATTCTTAATTTTAGTGGCCAAGCAAGTGCGGCTGACCCAAATGCGACCGCTGAATTAGAAGCATTAATTAATAATCCTGAACAATTACGCAATGTAATTTTAAGTACTGGTAAAATTGATCCAGAGGTGTTGAGTAAAATCGATGATAAGACTTTGCAAGAAATGGCCCAAAAATTATTAAACAATCCTGAATCTGCTTTGAGTGCGACCACCACTTCAACCGTAACTACCACCATTCGCTAATATGCATATCTCGCCGTCAAAAAAAGCAAAGAAATGGTTGGTGGGACTTGGTCTCTCAATGATCATTAGTATTCAGCTTTTGGTGGCTTTGGTACCGACTCAAACCAAAGCGATTGTTGGTGCACCAGATGTGGTGGCCGCTTTGAGCGGAAAATGGAGTAATGACGCCGTGTTAGAAGGTTTGTTAGCCAGTTCCTTAGGTTCTTTGGTAAATGGTTTTTCCTATTTCATGCAAAAATTGGCATATGATAGTGCGAGTTGGTTGGCTAGTTCAGCGGTTGGTCAAAAACCATTAGTTTTTCAAGAAGGTGGTGAGGCCTATTTTAAAAATGTAGCTTTGGATAGTGCGGCCACGGCAATTGAGCAATTTGGTGCTCCATTTGGTTTAAATTTGTGTAAACCTCCAGATATTAAATTTCAAATTTTCTTGCAAGTGAGTTTGCGTAAAATGTACGAAGACCCGAGTTTGGCTGGTGGTCCACAACCTACCTGTCGCTGGAATGATTTTAGAACTAGTTGGGAAAATGGTTTTGAAAATTTTGATGAAAAAGCTGGTGACTTTGCTTCCCAAATGTTTGCTAAGTCATTAAAAGTAGATCAATCAGACATGGGGGTGGCTTTAGGGATGGTTAGTAAGGTTGATCGGATTAATGCTAACGCTCAAGCAGGGGCCAGTACTGACCGTTTAGAAGGTGGTGGTTTTAAAGCTGTAACCGATTTAATTTCGGGCAAAATTAAAACCCCATCACAGGTAATTGCCGAAGAAACTAAAGCCTTAACCGGAAGCAAACAACAACAATTAACTTCACAACAGGTGGCGGGTATTTATGGTGCAGGATTGTGGCAGGTAATTCCGGCCGCAGCAGGGGTATTTTTAAACACCTTTGTATCTCAATTAACAGACAAAGTATTTAATGGTTTTTTTGAAGCCGATGATAGTGCCTCGGCACCTGGCGCAGCGTCGATATTTAGCGAATATGCTGGGGTAATTAATAATAATCGGGCGGCCGCTCAAAACGCGTTTGGTTTCTTGTTTACCACTGTCCCTACTCAACAGCTAACTACCTATCCGTTAATGGAAGAATTTAGTGATTGTTCTAATGTGGAAAATCCAGGTTTAAATAACTGTGTGGCTGATCCCGGATTAGTGTTAGCAGTGAAACAAGCGAGTACGGGTAAGCCGTTAACTATCCGTGAAGCGATGGATCCAAAAAATAATTTTTTACATGCCAAGTGGTCATTGATTCCACCACAGCATGAATTTAATAGTGATCCGAAAAAATGTTTTAATAATGGATATTATTGTTTTTCCAATATTCAGAAATTGCGCAAAGCCCGCGTGTTACCCCTTGGTTTTGAAATTGCGGCCAGTAAAGTTGATCCGGATAGTATTCAAAATTATACGTTAGAAGCAGTGGTTAAAGGGTATTATGATTGTAATGCGAGTGGTCAGTCTGATGCCCAACACCCATTCTGTCACTTAATTGATCCAGAGTGGATTATACGGTTACCAGAACCTCGCTGTGAAGCTAAGGTGTTTGGACCTCGTTTGTTAGCTAGTGATAATGCTGAGCGCCGTTTAGAATGTGTGGATGTGTCTACTTGTTTACTTGAAGATGATCGCGGTCGGTGTATTGGTGGTTACGGATATTGTTTACGCGAAAAAAATACCTGGCGTTTTGGTGGTTCAAGTTGTCCGCAACAATTTAACACGTGCTCTACTTATACTAATAATCGTGATAATACAAAAGTCTCGTATTTATCGAGAACCTTGCAAACCGGTCAATGTAATGCCCAGTCAGTTGGTTGTCAGAAATATAGTGTTGAACCATTGCCTGGTGGTGGATGGGAAACAGATCCACTGTTAACTGATTATAATCAAGAAGCTTTGGGTAAAAAACCAACTATTTATTTTAATGAATCAATTAAGAAGGAAACCTGTCCATCATCAGCCGAAGGTTGTAGTGCGTTAGTAAAGGTAGATAGTGATGGTAATCGAGGGGAAACAACTTATCTTAAAAAAGCACCAAGTAGTTTATTCTCGGCTTGTTATTTAGTAGCCAATCCAGGGGTAAGTGGAGCGACTCGCTGGCCACAAACCGCTGGTGAAATTACTTCACTGAGTAAGAGACCAGAGGCGCAATTATGTGCTCCGTTTGCCCCAGCGTGTACCAAAAATGACGTTGGTTGTGAAGCGTACACTCCTGATAACAGTACTGACAAAGTCTACGGAATTGTTGGCACCAATCGGTGTGCGGCTAGTTGTGTGGGATATGATACATTTAAACAAGAGCAACCAGAAGACCGTGGTGCCTTTGAACCAGAAGTTTTCCCTCTTCATTTTATTCCTCCAACTGAATCAGCCAAAAAATGTTCTTTGGTACACGAAGGTTGTAGTGAATTCACTAATATTGATGCGGCTAGTAGCGGCGGTGAAACCTTAGAATATTATTCAGATATTGCGTATTGTGAACGACCGACTGCGACCAATCAAAAAACTTTTTATTCGTGGGAAGGAAAAGCTAATGAAGGATATGTGTTACGTACCCACACCCTGCGACCAGTCAGTGATAATCAAAGTGATCGGTATGCGGCCAGCTTTATTGCGGCCATCGGCGGTGGAACATTAAGTGCTTCATTCCCCGCTGGTTCACCAGCCTACGCTGATTTTGATCCGGCAGTAATGCAAACCTTGTCTGCTGAATGTAATAAAACTGCCTATGATGCTGCAGTAACGAATCCATACGGAATTAATACGGCTAAACCAGGTTGTGTGGCCTTGTATGATGACACTGAAGCGGTATTTTACCGAATGATTGATAAAGTAGTGAATGTATCGGCCGCTTGTCATCCATTACGAAAAACTGACAGTTTCTTGCGCCAAGATACGTACTTAACTAGTTTGGGTCAAGAAAGTGCTTGTACGGCCAAAGGTGGTCGGTGGGCAAATAATAGTTGTGAATTATGTTACAACGGTGGTATTTACCAAAATGGTGCTTGTGTGTACTGGACTACTTCGGTAGCTGGTGATGATAAAAGTTGTCCGGCAGCGGCCAATAATTGTCGGGCATATACTGGTAAAGATGCCAATAATACTCTGGCTTTTGTTGATCAAAAATTTGAACCAGGTAATGGAGTTGATGGGTTAGTAACTGCCAAGCAAGGGTGGGGAGCGGGCACAAATATCAGACCAGAATCATTAATTGGTAGTCAAAATTCGTTAGAAATTTCTGCTGCTGTGACTGATTACAATTTTGTTGATAATAGCTTGGAAGCAAATAAGTCATACGAACTCGAATTTTGGAGTCGGGGTGCGCAAGTTAATTTAGAAATCGAATTTTATAATGTAACCACTGGTCAAAGTGCCGGCAGCTTTACCGTTAGTCCAAGTACGGGTCAAAGTGTAAAAGTGCCAATTAGTTCTACCTGGCAAGCGTATCGTTTGGGTCCGGTACAGTTTACTGGAGTAGGCACAGATAAAATTGCTCTGCGCTTTACTCGTACCGCAGTGAATGGTACACCGGCACCTTACAATTATTTTATAGATAATTTTAAAGTCATTCGAATTACTGGTAAAATTCCGTTAATTAAAAATTCTTGGAAACAAGCCGTAACCGCTCCTGACGGATCAGTAGTTTTGGCTGATGCCCCACTGGCTTGTGATGCTGACCCTAAAGATGGCTTACCAGGCGGTGCCTTGGGTTGTCGCGCCTACACCGATAGTTTAGGAGCCAAAGTACCGGCAACTGGGTTTGATCGGCTCTGTCGTCCAGAAGCAGTCGGCTGTACTGCGTTTGTAGATACCCAAAATACCATCAATGAAATTCAGGCAACAGCGTATAACTTGAAATGTAAGGGTACACAAAATCAAGAGTGTAAAATTGTGGTAAATAACACCACTGATTTAGGTACTTGTCAGATTCCTGCCGGTGAAACATTCTGTTATGTAAAAAAGACCGTGTTACCAGCTAACATTACGCCAACTAACGCAACTGCTCCGGAAAATACCTTGGAATGGTTAAAAGATGGCGGGTACTTTGCGGCTTCAACTATTGTGGTGCCGGCTGATACGGCGGCGGCTGAACCAATGTATTTGGCTAATCGCAAAACCTATGCCTGTAACCAAGCTAACCCAAGTGATTCTGCGCAATATTTAGGCTGTCAAAAAATTGCTTTACAAGAATTAAAAGTGCCAGGTAATCCATCTGCCGGATATATCTATTCTGAAACCTTTGTTAAAAATAATCCTGATAATTATAGTCAGATACTCTGCTCCAGTGATCAAGTTGGGTGTGGTGAATTTAAATCAGGTAATACTATTTCATACTTTAAAGATCCAGTAACTGCCGGTGCGCCAATTTGTTCATACAAAGAGGCAATTAAGGTTGGTCAGACTAACGTTAGTGGGTGGTTCCAAGAAGGAATGGGAAGTTGTTCTGGCAATGCGGCGTTGTCGTGTAAACAAGACGCTGATTGTGCAGTGGTAAATGCCGGCACCTGTCAAAATATTGGTGCCCTACCATGTTATAGTAATTTTGCCGTTGCTGGCGGTTCGTATGGAATTTGGTCTAATAAATCACCACAGTACAATGGTTCAGTTGGTCGTTGTCCAGATCAATATAACCAATGTATGGAAATTGTTGACCCAATTGATACTTCACCAGAATATCCGGGAGGTAAACCATATAATGTAATTTTAGATCAACGCTTACAAAATACGGCTGGGGATTGTGATGGAAAAGTAAATTTAAAAAATGGCTGTGCCTTATTTAATGTTACCAATAATCCAAATAAGATTTTTAATGCCTTGGAAACATACAAAGTAAGTGATGGTTTAAATACCACACAAGCTAAATATAATCCAACTGAACCAAATACCACGGTTAAACCATTTGATGCGAATATTTTGTTAAAAGTTTCCCGTGATCGTTCGTGTAGTGAGTGGTTATCATGTAAAGATAAAACTCGCGTGACTGACCAAAATGGTAAAGAGCGCACCATTTGTACCCAATACAAAGCCTGCCGCTCGACTATAACCGGTGAGACTTGTGAAGACTGGAGTGAAGATACTGCCGAATCAGTGGCTTTGTTAAACGAAGCGGCTTACACTAAGCGTGATGTTTCTTGGTTTGGGGAAGATTATTCAGGCTACTCATTGTTTAATAAATTTCAAGTTAGTAACATGGTTTCTTTGGTGTTTGAAGATAACCCAATTGCGTATTTGGGTTATCGATATGTGAACACTACTAACCAAGCATCAGCCAATGCTTGTGCTACTGAATGGGCGGCATGTGGACCAAGTAACGCTGGTCGTTGTTATCAGAAAAAATGTATTTTACCAATCTCAGGTGCTTTCCCTGGTAGTGAGGGTAAAAATGCTGACTCCATGGCTAAATTTTTGGAGGGTGGTATTTGTAAAGCCTATCCAGAAAAAACTGCGCCATTTGCTTCAACAATTGGAACCCAAACTAACACAATTAAATCAGCCTATACTGGCGGACCAACGCGGTATGAATATACGGCTAAATTGTCCGGTTTAGAAGGGGCAAATATCTGTCAAAGTGGGGAATGTTCGTGTGAATATCAAAAAGTTACCTATAAGAGTGGAACCGTTGATTATTATCAATTTCCTGATCAACGCTATCCGGCCGGGGTCTGTTCGGGTGGTGATCGTGATGGTCAAACCTGTGCGGCAGATTTGGATTGTACGGTTACCAAAGATGGTAGCGTAATTTCGGCTGGTGTGTGTAGTCAAATTAAAGATATTCAAACACAAATTGGTTTGCGTGGATTCTGTTTGGAGTACGATTACAGTCGCCCAATTAACCGGGCACGCAATGAATATGCTTGCTTAACCTGGTTACCAGTGGATACCGCCGCCACTAACTACGACAGCTTTAACCGGTTTAGTGAAGCTGGGTACTATCCAGCTATTGATGGGGCCACTAAAACCGCCAATAACCAAACCGCGTTTGGTGGACAGGTCTATTGTACCGAAGCTTCAGCTAATTGGACGGGGGCTTATGACAAAGACCAACTTATTTCAATTGTTCCTGCTAATGGTTTTAATGCGAGTGCGGCAAGAGATAATCTTACTGTAGTGCCTTACACATTCAATAAGTGGTTAAATTGGGATAATGCCTATGCTTTGGCGGGGTATAAAATTAATCACAAACCAGCCACCAATGCGCGTGAAGTGTCTGACGATGAATTTAGAAAATTACAGTACTCTACTATGCAGGCATTTGCCTGGCGGGGTGATGCGTATGTGTTTAATAACCACCCTAAAGTTTATTTAAGTTTTGGAACGCCTGACAGTGCAGAAAAAGGATTTAATGTACCAAATGCTGTGGTTACTTTTACTTCGGCGCTACCATACCATTATTATTTAAGCCCAAAGAAATACGGTTTTGATTATTTGGCAGAATTAGTAAGTCAGTCAACCCAATTTGGAACTGGCCCATACGGGGCAAATTTCAGATTGCCGCTAACTATTTTGGAACCAGAAATTGGTGTGCAGCACTTTGGCCCAATTTTATCACCAGGGGCAAACCCATACATGATGACCATTAATAATGAATTTTTACGTAAGTCAGTTAAAACAAAGGAAAGTGCTGGTACGATGAGCTATTCGTATGCCTTGGATAGTAAAATTATTGAAAATAACACAACGGCCGACACTACAGGAAGTGTGTATGTAAATGCAGGTCAATTTAATTTAGCAACGATTGGTTTTAGAGTAACGGTTGAGTCTGGTCCGGATACGGGCAAAGTATTAATCGGTTCGTTTGCGTTTATGGATTCAGATAGCGGTCTGGATATTCCAAATTTTAAAGATTTTTCCAAAAATTTGATTACTGATTTCATGAGCGCTGATCCGATTAACGATATCTCAACCGTTGTTTCTTTGGCTAAAATAGATGAATGGTATGCTAAAGATCCTAATCACCGGTCAGCGGTTAATATCTATACGGTGTATGGTGCTGATGGTAAAAAAATTGGTGATGTGAAACGTGCAAGTATTTTTGCTCAGAATGGAGTCAATATGGGTGCGATACTTGATAATCATGAAAATAATAAATTTGTATCAATTTATTTGGCAGAAATAATTGAATTATTACCACGTTGCGTTCAATTTACTCAAGTATATGATGCAACGCAAGACATAAATAAAAACAAGGCCTGGACTAACCGGACCTGGTTCTATACAAAGGAAACTAATTTCCCACGTCCATATCCTTTGGGTAAGATATATCGACCATATGGTTCCACTTTACTAGACGCTGGCCTGTATATGCAGTTTGGTTCGGGTTGGGAAAATAGATTACGGCAATATATTTTCTTGCAACCTGATGAGCAGGGTATGTTTACCAGTTGTAAAAATAATTTAGATTTCTTGGATACTAATGGTACCATTAATTATGGACGGATATACGGTGAGCCATATTTTGGGACAATCACAAACTATTTTATTTCTCGTTGTAAGTATTCATCGATTGAATACCAAGGACAATTAAAGAATGATTATGATGATGTGGAACCGGCGAGTGTGACACAGGCAAGTAATCTTCCACCAATGACGGGCAGTAGATTACTTACTAATATTTTTGTAAAAAGCTATAAACAAACTTCGTTCAATAATGCGGTTAATGGTAATTGGGACATAGACCAAGATGGGGAAGATGTCTCAGGCGAATACCGTGATAATTTAATTGTGCCGCAAATTTATTCTTTGGATGTCAGCCGTTGCTTCACCGGTACAAAAAATAATGCGCAAAACTGTGCACCAAAAGAAATGAATGCTTTTACGGTTAACCGTCAAAATGCTACTCCTGACGAAGACAGTAAGCAGGATGGCAATTATGGTGTGATTGTAAAAGAAAATAGTTTAACAGCAATAACTAATTTCTTTGCCTTTGCAGATCATAACCGCATGCCTATCAAACGAATTATGATTGATTGGGGGGATAATTCTACGGTAACCAATGAAAGTCGGTACGGTGATTACAAAAATCGCAAGCCGTATTGTATGTCACCATCAGAAGAATCAGCTCAAAGCACGGCACTCAAACAATGTAGCACCAATCCACAATTAACCTGTAAATCAAACCAAGATTGTCCAAACGGTGGCACTTGTACTGTAGATGGGTTTGCTTTTGGTAATGCGGCTCGGGCTTGTACGCCAGATTACTTTGAATTTACCCATAGTTATTCGTGTGGTGAGTTGGATAAAACCAATAAAGAAAGTTTTGTTTATGATTTTGAACAAAATTCTAATATAAGTGGTGGCAACCCATTGCCAGCGGGCGAAGGCGCAAAAATTTGGGCGTATTTAAAGAGTCTTAACTATAATAAAGATAATACTAAGTTTGTGTGTATCTTTAAACCAATGGTGCAGGTGATGGATAACTGGGGTTGGTGTACTGGGAAATGTACTGACTGGAATAAAGATAGTAAAACTGATTTGACTGACGGGTGTTATGAAAATAAAAAAGGTGCTGGTTTCGGTCAGCAATGTAATGAGCAGCAAAATAATCCTAAATATAAAGATGCGTTTATACCTTATAAAGGATATATCGTAGTCACCCCATAACTAAGAAATAGTAATAAATAAAAAATGACCTTTAAGGTCATTTTTTATTCTCTAAAAATTACTTAAACAAATAAGTTTTAGGGATGGGTGAGGCAGGCGACAGGTTGTCACGAGCCATCAACCCGAAGGGGTGGGCTCGTAGATCATGAGTTCGCTGTACATCTCAGGGGTGTCCGCGTAGTAGAGCCGCATGCGCACAGTCTTCGGGACACCATCAGCACGGTGCTCGAGACACACGATCTCGAAGTCTACTACTTCATCGCGTGTATCAAAGAGCGGGAAGTCGATGTCCAAAATCGTTCGTTCGTCGAACGATCCACCACCGCCACGAACGGTGATCTGGCAGGTGCTGCCAAACGGTTCGAGGTCGAAGGTGACTCGGCTGCCGCTGAGTGTGTAGTACTCGGGCAGGAATTGGACGTTGACGCAGGGGTCGAGGGGCGGAAGGTCAGTCCCATCAGCGGCAACGGTGCCGTCAGTGGGGTCAGTGGTGCCGTCGGATTCTCCGTCGACACCGTCGGAGACGCTGCCATCGGAGGAGTCTTCAGACCCCATGTTGTTCGGGGAATCAGCCTTCCCCGAGTTGGACACATCACCGTTGGCTGAAACGGTGCCTTCCGAAGCGGAAGAGGGAACGGCCTGATTGCAAGCCGTGAGCAACATCATGGCGAAGATCGCCATAAGCACCCGAGTCGCCATGGGCAACCCCCTTTTGTCCCGCTGTCCATTGCGGGGTCAAAACTAAAGCCAAATATTAGCCTTACTTTTAACCCCGGGACAGGTACAACAACCTTCTTGAAAATCTCTGCTTTGTATTGCCTCACCTAAAATATAAAGAACAAATTACTTTCCAAAGGGAGTAGATACTATTTTTTAGGTTTTGTCAAGTTTTATTGTGTATAATTCGTCTAAACTTAGCCAAATTTTGCGAAATTTTCGTAAGAAAGGGTGTTTATTAGCCAAAATTCAGCCGTAAGGGTTGCAAAATTCCCTTAAACTAGCTAAAATTGGGACAGCTTAATAAGTTTAATTTTATGTCCTACCGAACTCACACCTGCGGCGAACTCCGCTCTGAACATACTGGTAAAACTGTCACTCTTTCTGGCTGGGTCCATAAGCGCCGTAATCTCGGTGGTTTGATTTTTGTTGATTTGCGTGATCGTTATGGTTTAACCCAAGTGGTATTTAATCCTGATACGGTTAAAAACTTTACGCTGGCCGATGAATTGAAATACGAATATGTAATTAAAGTAACCGGCACAGTGGTCTTGCGCGCGGAAAAAACCGTGAATAAAGAAATGAATACTGGAGCAATTGAAATTCAAGCCGTGGAATTGGAAGTGTTAAGTAAAGCTAAAACTCTACCGTTTGAAATTTTTGATGCGCATAAAGAAGAAGAAGATGAAGAATTGCGCTTGAAATATCGATATCTGGAATTACGTCGTGAGCATTTGAAAAAGAATATTTTGTTCCGCCATAAAATGATTCAGTTCATTCGGAACTTCATGGATAGTCGTGATTTTATTGA
Organism: Candidatus Magasanikiibacteriota bacterium; assembly: GCA_031973355.1. Lineage (GTDB taxonomy): Bacteria > Patescibacteriota > Patescibacteriia > Magasanikbacterales > UBA922 > 2-12-FULL-41-16. The sequence goes on along the minus strand of DALYDF010000001.1, from coordinate 52,961 downwards.
AATTTCTACGCCAATTTTAACCGTGTCTTCACCCGAAGGGGCGCGGGATTTTTTGGTGCCAAGTCGGATTCACCCAGGAAAATTTTACGCGTTGCCACAAGCCCCCCAACAATATAAGCAGCTGTTAATGGTGGGTGGAATGGACCGTTATTATCAAGTGGCGCCGTGTATGCGTGACGAAGATCCGCGGGCTGATCGTAGTCCGGGTGAGTTTTATCAGTTAGATGTTGAGACAAGCTTCTTAAAACGTGATGAATTTTTTGAATTAATGGAACCATTGTTTATTGAACTTACGGAAAAAGTAGCTGGTAAAAAAGTCCAACAAAAACCATTTCCCCGGATTCCCTACAAATATGTAATGGATACGTATGGTTCAGATCGTCCAGATTTGCGCTATGATTTGAAAATTGTTGATGTCAGTGATTGGGCAAAAACCACTGGCTTTAGTGTATTTGCTGATGCGAAGGCGGTGCGGGTAATTACCGTACCAAAAGGCGCTGACTTTACTCGTAAACAAATTGATGAAGAATTTACTGAACTCGCCAAACGGAATAAAGCCAAAGGTTTGGCGTGGTTAAAATATACTGGTGAATTTGAAGGAACAATTGCGAAATTTTTTAAACCAGAAGAATTAGAAACTTTGAAAAATACTTTGAATGTTGAGGCTGGCAGTATTCTTTTCTTTGTGGTTGATGAACCGTTGGTTGCGTCCAAAGCGCTGGGTGCGGTGCGGGCTTTGTGTGCGGAAAAATTAAATCTCGCTGATCCTAACATGATTGCCTGGGCCTGGGTAGTGGATTTCCCAATGTTTGAGTGGAGCGATACTGATAATAAAATTGATTTTGGACATAATCCATTCTCAATGCCACAAGGTGGTTTGGAAGCGTTGAATACACAAGATCCACTTACAATTAACGCTGACCAATACGATATTATTGCTAATGGTTTGGAACTTTCCAGTGGTGCAGTTCGCAACAAAGATCCTGAAGTTATGTATCGCGCCTTTGAGATTGCCGGTTACACGCGTGAACAAGTCAATAAAAAATTTGGTCACATGATTGACGCCTTTGAATACGGTGCTCCACCTCACTGTGGTTTTGCGCCAGGTATTGATCGCTTACTTATGTTATTCTTAGGTGAAAAAAATATTCGCGCCGTAATTCCGTTCCCAAAAAATCAACGGGCTGAAGAACCAATGATGGGTAGTCCAAGTGTGGTGGATGATAAACAACTGAAAGAATTGCATATTAAGTTGGCGGATTAATTATTGAAAAAATAGAGGTCTGTATCGGAAGATCAGAAAAAATATTATTTCACTCACGACCGCTCGCTCGCACGTTCGTGACTCGCTCACTTGTGCGAGTTTGCCTACTTAATTACGAATCACTTTCTCACGCAAACTCGCCAACATCGTTTCGTAAAAAATAATTTTCCTGGCCTCCCTCAGTCCAAGTATCTATGGATTTCACGACAAAAGAATTTAATGGCCCACTCGATCTTCTTTTGTCATTAATTGAAGATAAGAAAAAAGATATTTCCGAAGTGGCGATTAGTGAAGTGACTGATCAATTTTTGCAATACCTGCAAGCCATGCCTGAAGATGATCGGGCAGGGGATGAAGTGGCCGATTTTTTGATTGTTGCGGCGCGCTTGTTGTACCTGAAATCGCGCGCGTTATTGCCAATGTTCGCGCCGATTGAAGATGAGGGTCCAAGTTTGGCTGACCAATTACGGTTGTACCAACATTTTGTTAAAGTTAGTCGTGATCTCAATCGTCGTTGGTTAGAAAAAGCCCATGGATATTTTCGCAATCATCCAGTAGAAATTATTATTCCCGAAGGGTTACCAACTAATGTTTCTCTGCAAACATTGGCGGAATGCATGGCGAAATTGGTGCACAAATTAAAACCACCTAAACCATTACCCCAAACTAAAATTGACGCGCGCGTGTCACTCAAAGAAAAAATTGAACATTTACGCAATTTACTTAACACCCAAAGTTCATATAATTTATTGGATTCAATGTCTGAGCGGGGGAATCGTACGGAAATTATTGTTAGTTTTTTGGCAATTTTAGAATTAGCTAAACAAAGAATTGTGAATATTAACCAAGATGAACAATTTGGTGATATAATAATCAACAAAAGCGTATGAAATCACAATTAGAATCCGTGTTATTTATTGCCAGTAAACCGTTGTCGCGCAAAGAGTTGAGTAAATCATTGGCGATTGAATCAGAGGTTTTGGAAACGGCGATTGCTCAATTAAAAGATCAATATAATGATCCGGCTTCAGGTATTCATATTATTGATACCGGAGCCGATGTACAAATGGTTACTAATCCAGCCAATGCTGAAATTCTTGAAGATTTTACTAAACAAGAATTAATGGGTGAATTGACTCGTGCTCAGTTGGAAACACTCACGGTAGTGGCCTATCAAGGTCCAATTACCCGCCCAGAAATTGAAGCGATTCGGGGGGTAAATTGTGCAATTATTTTACGCAATTTGGCCGTGCGCGGGTTAGTAGAAGAGGATACTTCAGTGGATGCGTTAATGACCGCGTATCGAATTTCAGCTACCGCTCTGCGTCAATTAGGAATTGCTAGTAGTGCTGAATTGCCTGATTATGAAACTTTGCGTGAACATCCACACCTTGCTTCCGCTTTGTCACCAGAAACTACTGTAGAAATTCATGCCGCATAATGCTTGGGAAAATTTAAGTTTTACTGGTCGTCGCCCGTTAATTGCTGGTGCGATTTTTTTTGGATTAATTTTATTGGTGAGTGGGGTAGTTCAAGTGGGGATTATTTTGAGTAAACAAAATATGGCCGCAGCGTGGAGTGATTTTGCAGGAGTAATTGGAGAAAAAATTAGTGAAGTAAAAGATTTGCGTACGCAAAAACCCGTGGCCACCGTGTTGGTGACCCCGCCACTGAAACCAGTGTTTAATCCAAGTGCTAAATTATTGGATCCGCGCGATTTTTCTGGTCGTCATATTGTGGTGCGTGATAGTGTAACCGGGCAAATGTTATATGGTAAAGGAGCCTATGATTCCTGGCCAATGGCCAGTGTGACTAAATTACTATCAGCCTTGGTTTTGTTGGATGTTCCCCTTAATTTTGCTTCGACTACGAGTGCGGCGATTGATGGTGAACCTGATAATGATGTGGCCGCTGGAGCCGTATATCGGGTTGAAGATTTGTGGAACGCTGCCTTAATTTCTTCTTCAAATCGAGCGGTGGTTTCATTGGTAGATGCGACTGGTTTGAGCCGAGAGGAATTTGTGCAGCGCATGAATCAAAAAGCCTTAGAATTGGGAATGACCGGAACAAAAGTAAGCGAACCAACTGGATTAGATCCGCGCAATCGTTCGACCGCAGCGGATATCGCAGTGCTCTTGGCGGAAGCCTTGCGTAAACCCGCTATTTTAAAGGCTGTGCGCGCCACTACCTATGATTTGGCCGCTGTTTCTGGACAGTATCGGAAACAAATTAAAACAACGGATTGGTTATTATCCGGTACCATTGCTAATTTTGGCTTAGAATTAGTAGGTGGAAAAACTGGTTATATTCCTGAATCTGGATATAATTTTGCGGCTGAAACCGTATCCTCAACGCATCGGGTGGTAGTCGTAGTTTTAGGCGCAGATAGTATTGATGCTCGTTTTACCGAAGCGCGCCGGGCGGCAGAATGGGCTTATCAAAATTTTACGTGGAAATAATATGCGTCACCGAAAAAAAACAGGACCACAGCCACTATTAAATAAAATGTTAAAAAAATTAGCACCTAAAATTGGTGCTCGAGTAGTGATTGAACCACAGTGGGGAATTGTTGGGCAAATTATGTATAAAAGTGGCCGCAAGCGCTATTTTCGTTATTCTACGCTTGATATTAACACGATGGGTGCATCGGAAATTGCTAAAGACAAAGATTATGCGCATTTTTTTCTAAAAAAATTAGGGTATCCAATTATTGAGGGACAGGCTTTTTTTGCCAAGTGGTGGGCGGAAGCAATTGGTTCAAACCAAAACATTAGTGCAGCGTACAAATACGCGCAGAAACTCGGGTTTCCGGTGATTGTAAAACCAAATAGTGGTAGTCAGGGTGTGTGCGTGACTAAAGTTTTTAATAAAAAAGAATTATATACAGCACTTAATTTTATTTTTACGCGCGATAAAGTTGCTTTGGTTCAGCGGCCGGTGGTGGGAAAAGATTATCGTGTTGTGGTTTTGGATAATAAAATTATTTCCGCCTATCAGCGCGTACCGTTAAATGTGACAGGAGATGGGCGCTCAACAATTTTACAACTTTTAAAACGCAAACAAAAAACTTTTGAAGCAGCGAGTCGTGATACTTTACTTAAAATTACTGACCCACGGATTGGGCAAAAATTAAAGCATGATAATCTAACTTTACGATCAGTGCTCACTAAAAATCAAATTGTCTATTTATTAGATAATGCTAATCTTTCCACGGGTGGTGATTCAATTGATGTTACTGACAAGATGCACCCGGACTTTAAAAAACTGGCCATTAAGATAACCAAAGACATGGGCTTAAGACTTTGCGGAGTTGATTTGATGGTTGCCGATGATATTACTAAAGCGCCTGGAAAATATTGGGTCATAGAAATTAATTCGGCTCCCGGCTTGGATCACTATGTATTGACTGGTAAAAAACAACAGAAAATTGTGGAAGATATGTATTTGGAAGTGTTAAAAGCAATGGAATAAAATAAAAAATCTCCTTAGTAAGGAGATTTTTTGTGCCGCGAGAGAGAATCGAACTCTCATGACCTTGCGGTCGACGGATTTTGAGTCCGTTGCGTCTACCAGTTCCGCCATCACGGCTTGTCTTTTTGCCCCAAAATTATGCCACAGGGATTTGTCCTTGTCAACCGCGCGTGCTATAATTTCCCCATATGACCAAAATCATCTCTGTGGTCAACCAAAAAGGCGGGGTGGGAAAAACCACCACCGCTATTAATATTGCCGCTGGTTTGGCTGAGCTCGGTAAGAATGTGTTATTAGTGGACATGGATCCTCAGGCCAATGCCTCGAGTGGTTTAGGATTGACCAAAGAGCGGGTGCAGCACGGAATTTACGAGGCCTTATCCCAGCAAAAGCGATTGCACGATATTGTGATGAATACGTCTCACCCTGGTTTGCGAGTAGCTCCGGCTACACCACATTTGGCTGGGGCCAATGTTGAATTAGTAACCGTTGATCGTCGTGAATTTAGATTGGCGGATTTATTAGCAGAAGTGCACCATGCTTATGATTATGTGGTAATTGATTGTCCACCATCGTTGGGATTATTAACGATTAACAGTTTGGTGGCGGCTGATGAATTATTAATCCCTGTTCAGGCTGAATATTACGCGTTAGAAGGATTAGGGCAATTGTTAGAAACAATTCAATTAGTTAAAACGCATGTGAAACCCGATTTAGCAATTTTGGGAGCCGTATTAACGATGTATGATAAGCGCACCCGCTTGGCCGAAGAAGTGATGGGTGAATTATATAAATATTTCCCAAATAATATTTTCCGTTCAGTAATTCCGCGCACGGTTCGTTTGGCCGAAGCTCCTAGTTTTGGTCAATCAATTTTTCATTATGAACCAAGCGGTAAAGGTGCCACCGCATATAATCGGTTGGTGCGCGAAATTGCGGATAAACACGGAATTGCTACCTAATTTTCCTAATTTGTTTTGTAAATAATTGTATGGCACTTGGTAAAGGACTTGATTCGCTAATCCCTAACGCCCGTAAAATTATGGGCGAATCTTCAGCGCCGAATAAGACTGATCGTGTTTGGCAAATTCCGCTTTCAGAAATTATTCCTAATCCAGAACAACCTCGCCGGGTTTTTGACCACCAAGATTTGGAAGATTTAGTGGCCAGTATTAAAAAGCATGGCATCATGCAGCCAATTACCGTAACTGAGCGAACTGATGGGGGATATGAATTGATTGCCGGTGAACGCCGGTTTCGGGCTTCACAGATTGCGGGTTTGGCTACGATTCCTGCATTGGTAAAAATTGCTTCTGAACAAGAAAAATTAGAATTAGCCTTGATTGAAAATATTCAACGCCAAAATTTGAATGCGCTGGAAGAAGCGTTTGCGTTTAAACGATTAATTGATGAATTTAATTTAACGCAACAAGAAGTGGCTGACCAAGTGGGGAAGAGTCGACCAGTAGTAGCGAATACGGTGCGGTTATTAGAATTACCCGAAGAAATTCAACGAGCATTAATGGACGGGCGATTATCAGCTGGTAAGGCGCGTGCGTTATTAAGTTTAAAAAGTACCAAAGAGCAATTGGATGTATTTAATGGCATGCTAAATGACGGGGGTACGGTGCGCGATGTTGAGGCCGCAGTAGCGGCCAAAGGGCCTGAATCACGCAAAGGTTCGGTGCGTCGCGACCCAAATGTGATGGCCTTGGAAAATCAAATTAGTCAAAAATTAGGCGCCAAAGCTACTATCCGATTGCGTGGTGATCATGGGGCGATTGAGTTACAGTTTACTAGTCGCGAAGAGTTACGAAGGATTGTAGATGAGATTTGTGAGTAATATAAAAATCCCCAGAGCTGGGGATTTTTTAATATACATTATTTTTTTCCTGGCAACACTGATTTGAAGAATTGCCCAATATTGAGGCCGCGTTGATTTTTGAGGGCATCGCGAATATGCATTTTGGCGGTGTGAGTTTTTACAAATTGCGCCCAATCTGGATTTGGCCCTTTACGATTTTTATCAGTAATAATTTCCACCACATCGCCATTGTGTAATTCGGTGTCGAGTTTATCCATTTTATCATTAACCAACACGCCGTTACATTTATCACCGACTTTGGTGTGAATGTGATAGGCAAAATCTACTGGTGTCGCCCCTTCGGGTAAATCAATCACATCGCCTTTAGGTGTAAAAACAAAAATGCGGCTTTGCAAAAAGTCTACTTTCATCTCCTCTAAGTCAGACAATTTAGTTAAAATGTCTTTTTGAATTTCTGCTAATTCTTGGGCCCATTTAATTTCGCGTTTTGGTAATTTAGAACCAAATTCATCGTAATGCCAGTGCGCGGCCACACCATATTCGGCTTCATCGTGCATGATTTGGGTGCGAATTTGAAATTCAATTACTTCACCATCATCGCCAAACACCGTGGTGTGTAATGACTGGTAGCCATTGGGTTTTGGTTGAGAAATATAATCTTTAATCCGGCCTTTGAGTGGTCGCCAGGTGGTATGTAAAATACCCAGGGTGGCATAACAATCGCCTACGCTTGGTACAATGATGCGAATCGCAAAGGTATCATAGACTTTGGCAATTTCATTATTTTTGCGGACTAATTTCTGGTATAAACTATAGAGCCGTTTGGTACGACCGTACACGGTAAATGATTGTAATCCAGCTTTACTTAATTCATGCTTGGCTTTGGTAATAATGCGTTCAAAATATTCTTGCTTACCTGACAAGCGTTCATCACGAATAGCTTTTACGCGCAAAAAATCTTTGGGGTACACATATTGAAAAGACAAATCTTCCAATTCACCTTTCATATCATCCATGCCTAATCGATTGGCAATTGGCGCATAAATTTCTAAAGATTCCAAAGCAATCCGGTAGCGTTTTTGCGGTGGTAAATGTTCAAGGGTACTGAGATTGTGAATGCGATCCGCAAATTTAATAATCATGACACGAACATCTTCGGCCATGGCAATAAACATTTTGCGCAAATTTTCCAAATAGCGTTCCACGCCGCGATATTTTAATTTTCCTAATTTAGTAATGCCGCGCACCATGCCGGCAATATCGGCGCCAAAGTTTTTTTCAATATCTTCTAGGGTAACAGATGTGTCTTCTGGAACGTCGTGAAGTAAGGTTGCGGCGACAATTGTCGGATCAATTTTTGAATCAGCTAAATAATGCGCGGCTGAAAGCGGGTGAATAATATAGGGTTCACCAGATTTTCGAGTTTGACCACGGTGCGCTTCGTCAGCAAAATCAAAAGCCAAGCGCACTAAATCTAAGTCCGCATCTTTGGCGTACAGTTTAATTTTTTCTAATAAACTTTCAATCGTCGGATTTTGAGTTACTTCCATACGATTACTAATTATCGTATATTGAGCGTATCACTTTTTACCCAGCTTGTGAAGTTATTTTTTCTGATATTCAGCGACTGACTGTAAAATGTGTTCAATCGCTTTTTCCATTGGTCCTTCCACTGAGAAGCCGGCGGCTTTAATATGACCACCGCCACCAAAAAGTTTAGCCCAGGCGGAAACATCAACATCGGGGCGAGTAGTGCGAAAACTGCCTTTGACTGTCCCATCAGCGCGGCCTTTTAAAACCATGGCGGCTTTACCTTCTTCTAAAAAATTTAAAAAATTGGCAATCCCATCTGCCTCTTCTTCGGTCACTTGGGCTTGAACTAAATCCTCTATAGTTACATAAGTATAGGCAATTTCAGTGAGTACGTGTAATTGTAAACGATTCATCACTGTGCCCCATAAACGGAGTCCGGCCACCGATTTATCAGTAATTACTTCATCTTTAATTAAACCAAAATTCGCCCCACGGCTAATTAAATCACTGCCCACGGCTAGTGAGCGTTGGCTGGTGCCAGAATTGGTAAAAGTACCGGTATCAGTAATTAAACCAGTCATGAGTGAAGTGGCCATGTCAGGGGTAATTGGCTCATGATTGAGCACAAAAAAAGTGTGCAAAATTTCATTGGTTGAAGATGCGGTTGGTAGTACTAAGTTAATATCACCGTAGTGTTGATTGGTTGGGTGATGGTCAATATTAATAATCGTCGGACGGTGGATCAATTTTTCAATATATTCAGCCGAACCGTTGTAAACCAAGTCGCCAGAATCCACGACTACAATGACATCAAAAACTTGTTCAGTCCACAATTCAGGTTTAGAAGTTAGTTTGTGGGCGTGTGGCAAAAATTGCAGGCCTTCAGGTGCTTCGGTTTTACACCAAATTTTATGATTAATTTTATGATTGCTCAAAAAACCAGCGAGGGCGGTAGCCGCTCCCATGGCGTCTCCATCGGGGCGTTGGTGCGGAATAATCAGCACTTGGGTAGCTTTGAGGAGTTTCTGATAAATTTCCGTAGCAATTCGTTCTTTCATAGGCTTGAATAAGCCAGACACCATACCCCAAACTAGGGCGGTTGTCAAGATTCTAGGGTTACGGTATCATTATAGCAGTCCCAACAGGGTAGTCTATGTATTTGAAGCAGTTAGAAATCTCCGGATTTAAGTCATTTGCCAATCCAACCACCTTAACCTTTAACCCGCCGGCTGACGGGAATTTTAGTATTACCGCAATTGTCGGGCCAAATGGGAGTGGTAAAAGTAATGTGGCTGACGCCATTCGCTGGGTATTGGGTGAGCAAAGTGCCAAACAACTGCGCGGCAAAAAAAGCGAAGATGTAATTTTTTCAGGTTCCGAAGGTCGTGGTCAACTGAGCGTGGCCTCGGTTTCCATGGTATTGGATAACCATGATAAGCGCGCCAACATTGAATACGAAGAATTGGTAATTACTCGGCGCGTGTATCGTAGTGGTGAAAGTGAGTATTTAATAAATGGTAATCAAGTTCGGTTGTTAGATTTACAATTATTATTAGCCCAAGCGCAATTTGGTCATGGATCCTATGGGGTAATCGGGCAGGGCATGATTGATCGTTTGCTTTTACAATCGGCCGCGGAACGTAAAAGTTTTTTTGATGAAGCGGTGGGTATTAAAGAATTTCAAATTAAGCGGCACCAAAGTTATTTAAAATTAGTGCGCACGCGCGAAAATATTGGTGAAGCCGATCGTTTGCTCGCCGAAATTGAACCGCACTTAAAAAATTTAAAACGCCAAGTTAAAAAATTAGCCGAACGACAATCAGTCGAAGCAGAATTGACGCGGTTACAAACTGATTATTTTGCGGCTCTCTATTCGCATTTGACCACTGATATTGAAGCACGAAAAAGTGTAGTAGGAGAATTAGATAAAAAGTATAAAGAACAGGAACAAACATTGTTCGCGATTCAAACTGAATTAGCGGAATTAGCAAAAAGTGCATCACGTCAAGATCAGTTCAATACCTTGGAACGTGAGTATGAAAAAATTACGCGTGAGAAAAATGATCTTGAACGTCAGGAATCAATGTTAACCGGCCGGTTGCATACAGAATATAGTAAGGTTGGTCAACAAAATGTGGCCTGGTTAGAAGAAAAAATTTCCCAAGTGAGTGGGCGTGTGCAAGAATTAAGTACTGAGCGTGATCGGTTGGAACAAGAATTAGTGACGAGTCGCACAGAACGTCAGCGTGCAGAATTAGCCGTAGAAGAAATTACGCGTGAACGCGCTGAACTCACGGCGGCACTTGGTCGTTTGGAAAAGAAATGGTTTGATGCGCGTCAGGCTGATCATGAAATTTCTTTTTCTGGTTTGCGCACGGCTGAAGAAATCATGAAAAACCGTAATCAATTTGGCGCAGTGCATGGATTAGTAGCCCAGCTCGGTTCGGTTTCGGAAAAATTACGCTTGGCTTTGGAGGTAGCGGCCGGTGCACAACTTTCTTCAATTGTGGTGGGTGATGATCGCGTGGCTGAGCAATGTATTCGTTTCTTAAAAGAACGTCAACTGGGTGTGGCGACTTTTTTACCAATTAATAAAATTCGGCCGCGGCCAATTCCAGCGGATTTGCGCAATTATGTGGGGCAGTCTGGTGTGCACGGACTAGCGGTTGATTTGGTGGAATATGGTCCAGAATTTTCTGATATTTTTTCGTTTGTGTACGGTTCCACTTTGATTGTGGATTCAATTGATACAGCGCGGGCGATTGGTATTGGTCGGGTGCGCATGGTAACTGAAGCCGGCGATGTGCTGGAAACCAGTGGTTCAATGAAAGGTGGTTTCCGTCGTACGACCGCGAGTGGGTTACATTTTGCGCGTGGCCGCGGTTTATCGGCTGGTGAAAATATTGCGGATATTGAGCAAGAATTAAATCAAACGCGCACAGCGTTGAATCACATTGAAAGTAAAACCTTGGTTGCGCAAAGTACCGTGGCTGAGGCTAGACTCGCAGAACGAACATTGGAAGAAAAGGTTAAAATTGCCGAAGCACAAGCCCGTGCGGAAAATTCTGCGTTGTCTGGGCTAGAATCTGAACGCGCGATGTCGACCATGAAGCCAGAAGACTATACAGTACTGGCCGCTGAGCTCACCAAGGAGCGCGATGAATTGGCTAAGAATATTTCCGCGCTTGATGCGAGTTTAGAAAAAGTGCGCGCTGATATTACGGAATTAAATCGCGCGGAAGAAGTAAAACGCCAACGCGTGTTTGCTTTGCAAGATGAAATGCACGGTGCACAAACTACTTTGAATGAAACTACTAATGCCAAAAATACTGAACAATTAGAATTAGTAAAATTAGAAACGCGCCGTGAAGATGTGGGCAATAGTGGGTATGAGGCACTCAAACAACCATCACATATTTGGATTGAAAATCGTTTGGAACAATACGCGCAAACGCAACTTGATAGTGTAAAAGCTGAAATTGAAAAATTGCAATATCGCTTAAGTTTAATTGGTGGAATTGATGAAGAAGTGTTGACTGAATATGAACAAGTGGAAGTGCGGTATGGTGGTTTGTCATCTCAATTATCTGACTTAACCAAAGGTGCGCGTGACATTGAAGAACTCATCAGTGAGCTCGACGCGATTATGAAGAAAAAACACCGTGCGGCCTTTAGTAAAATTAAAGAAGAGTTTGCGCGGTATTTTGCCATTTTATTTGAAGGTGGAAAAGCAGACTTAGTTGAGGTATATGAAGATGAAGAAAAGGTAGAAGCGGAAAATCCAGTTGAAGGTTCAGAAATTTCCACCACCGAAACCGAAGGGGGAAGCGAAACTTCTGAAGAAGAACCAAAGCGGAAAAAATCAATTAAAATTTTAGCCGGTATTGAAGTGGTGGCGATTCCACCAGGCAAGAAAATTAAAAATATTGCCGCACTTTCTGGTGGTGAACGCACGCTTACTTCAATTGCTTTGGTTTCAGCTATTCTCCACACCAATCCGCCGCCATTTGTTTTCTTAGACGAAGTTGAAGCGGCCCTTGATGAAGCCAACACTGTGCGCTTTAACCAAATTTTGCAAGAACTTTCTCTTAAGTCTCAATTCATCCTCATTACTCATAATCGCGCCACTATGCACGCCGCTGATGTTTTGTATGGTGTGACCATGGGTAATGATGGTGTATCAAAACTTCTCTCAGTTAAACTTCAGGAAGCGCAGAAGGTGGTGGAATAATTTTTCACAATTTACGCACATATTTTTACACAGACCTATAAACAGTCTGTGTATTTTTTATCAAAATTTTATCTCTGATTTGTTACAGTAAATAATGGTGGCACGAGGGCCGTGCTGTACTGGGTACTCGACAGGATTACCATCCTCGTTGTCGGGGTTCGATTCCCCCTCGGTCCACCACTTTTGGCAGCCTAAGAGGTAAAAATCTTAGGCTGTTTTAATATTGACAAAAGTAAAAAGATTAATTATAATTTTAGTAGATGGTAATCCTCTTGGGTATCCTAAGAGCTTGGGTTCAACCCCAACTGAAAACTCCTAATTCGTTAGGGGTTTTCTTTTTTAAAAAGATTGTAAAAAAATCAAAAAAGTGTAGAATAAGCGCGAGCTTAATGCTCGGGAGGAACGATGCAGACTCACACATTTGTTGTCGTTCAGTCTCGACCCGTCGGATGTAATCGTGTACACGCTTTGCTTGTCAGTCAAGGCGGCCAGGGTCCAAATCTGGACCTGGAAGTCGGTGTTGATGGGCGATTCGCGTCATGGTCAAGCCCTGACATGATCCGGGCCAAGGTCACTAGCGTCGACATTGGCGCTGATGGCCGCGGCACGGTCACGGTCGAGTGCTGAACTCCGACGCGCTGCGTTCGCCCCAGCGAAGGGGTGGATGTGGCGCGTCGGTTCACTACACTTTATAAATATGTCACCACAATTGTTAGAAAAACTCACTACTGAATTTGGCACGCCATTATATGTATACAATGCGGCGATTATTCGCGCACGAATTTTGGAATTAAAAACTGAGCTGGGTCAATATTCAGACACAGAAATTTTATATGCCGTCAAAGCAAATTATAATCCACACTTGGTGCAATTAATTGTTGAGAATGGTTGCGGTGTTGACGCGGTTTCTCCAGAAGAAGCTTTGATTGGGTTAGTGGCTGGGGCAAAACCAGAACAAATCATGTTTACAGAAAATAATGCCACTGACGCGGAAATTGATGTGGTAATGAGTAAAAATATTTTAGTAAACGCTGGCTCGCTTTCGCGTTTGGAAAAAATTGGTACCAAATATCCGGGCAGTAAAGTTTGTGTCCGCTTTAATCCCAATGTGGGCGCGGCTTCGCACAGCACCAATATTACGGGCGGACCTGATTCTAAATTTGGTATTTCGTATGCAGAAATTGATAAAGTAAAAAATATTGTTACCAAATATAACTTACAAGTGGTTGGTGTGCACGAACATATTGGGTCTGGTTGGCTCGGATTAGACGAACCCTTGCTTGCACTCGATATGATTTTGGATATTGCTAAACAATTTCCTGATTTAGAATTTGTCGATGTCGGTGGTGGTGTTGGCGTGCCATATCGACCAGATCAAACTCGCCTAGATTTAAAGGTTTTGGGTGCGCGCATGGCCGAAAAGTTTTCTGCATTTTGCCAAACCTATGGACGTAATTTAAAATTACGCTTTGAGCCAGGTCGGTACATTGTGGCGGAGGGTGGTCAACTAATTGCACGCGTAAATACACTAAAACAAAAAATGAATGGTAAAAATGTCATTGGGGTGGACACTGGTATGAATCATTTAATTCGTCCGGCCTTATATGATTCGTATCATCCAATTGTAAATCTTAGTAATCCAACGGGTACTGAACAAATGTATGATGTAACCGGTAATATTTGTGAAAGCGCGGATTATTTTGCCAAGGACCGAGCTTTGCCTGAAGTCAGGGAAGGGGATTTAATTAGTTTTGAAATTGCCGGTGCCTACGGCCAAGCCATGGCCAGTACCTATCAATTTCGGGCTAAACCAGCGGAAATTCTGGTTGAGGGTGATCAGATTTCCCTTATTCGTCCCCGAGAGACTTTTGCTAGTCTTTTGGCAGCTTATCCGGACTTTAAACCCACTGTCTAAGCTATTGACAAAACCCTTAGCTTCGGGTATCCTATGGCCAATGAGTCCGTCACACGCTCACTATTATTTATCAATTTTCCGTTAGAAGAGCTATGTTAATGCTCCGTTTGCAAAGAATGGGAAAGACCAAGCGTCCGACCTACCGTTTGATTGTCTCACCAAAACACAAAGACACACAGTCTGGACAGCTCGAAATTTTGGGCAACTATGACCCTGTGCAAAAAAATAAAGTAATTAATTTCAAAAAAGACCGGATTGAATACTGGTTGTCAGTAGGTGCTCAACCTTCTCCAACGGTTAACAATTTATTGGTTAATTTGGGAATTATTAGTGGAAAGAAAGAAAAATCAGTGTTCCTTTCCCAAAAGCGTTCTAAAAAAATAAACGACGCTAAGGCCAAAGAAGTGCAAGCTAAAGCTGACGCTGAAGCTAAGGCTAAGGCTGAAGCGGAAGCTAAAAAAGAAGCTGAAGCCAAGGCTAAAGCCGAAGCTGAGGCTGCGGCCGCTGCACCAGCTCCAGAACCAGGGGTTGTTGCTCCGGCTGAAGAAGTGCTAGTTGAACCAGCCGCTTAATTGTCCACAATCTGTGAATATAAAAAAGCCCGTGACTGGGCTTTTTTTCTTGACTTAAACCCTCAGCTCTGCTATTCTTATGACGCTGGAGCGGCTAAAGTTTAGAGCCCGCTCCACGAATTACTCATTGTTTAAAGTAAGTGTATGGCAGAAATGCAACAAGACCAACAGTTTTTAGAAATGATCGTTAAGTCGATTGTCAATAATCCAGATGCCGTAAAAGCTACTCGGACGGTTGATGAACGAGGTGTATTGATTACTTTGGATGTAGCAGCTACTGATATTGGTTATGTAATTGGCCGTCAAGGTCAAACTGTGCGCGCAATTCGTACTTTGCTCCGCGTTGTTGGTGCGAAAAATAATGCTTCAGTTAATTTGAAAATTAATGAACCAGAAGGTGGCCGTGGTCCTCGGTTTGCTCGTGAAGATCGCCCACAAACTACTCAACCAGGTACCGCTCCAGCCCCAACTAATATGGCTGATGTTGATACTAGTGCGCTTGATGACATTGGTGGTTTAGACATCTAGTTTTCTTTCTTGCCCAGCTCAAGGGTTTGGGCAGGGCATGGACCAATAGCTCAGTTGGTTAGAGCGTCACATTGACATTGTGAAGGTCAGAGGTTCGAATCCTCTTTGGTCCACTAAAGTTTTAGTGTATAGAACTTTAAAAGGGCGTGTAGCTCAGTTGGTTAGAGCGTTACACTGATAATGTAAAGGTCGATGGTTCGACTCCATCCACGCCCACACCGAATTGGTACGATTTAAAAAACAATCCTGAAAAGGGTTGTTTTTTTGTGCTAAATTGTACCTGTACACAGGGGGGGGTGTTAATTATTTAAAGAGAGAGTATAATAAATTCACTACGTATTTAAGTAGTTAATTTATTAAGGTATGAGTGTTTTTTTTAAAAAAACTCGTCAATTTTTTTCTGCAGTCACTGTGGGAGGGGTATTGGTGTCTAGTTTGAGTTTGTCGGTTTGGGTACCATCTTTAGTTCAGGCCACTAATTGTGCAGAATTAAGTGCCGGTACTCGTTTTAAGGTTGCGAATTACCCGGCGGTGTATATCGTCAACAAAGATCACAAACGAATGTATTTTCCTAATAGTGAAGTATATAGTACTTGGTATAGTGATTATTCTGGAATTGTTACTATTGATCCGATTTGTGTGGATGAATATCCAACTGGTGGTGGCGTAAATTATCGACCAGGTTCACGATTAGTTAAAACAGCTGTTTCTCCAACAGTTTATGCGGTTGGTCCAAATAATACTAAACACCGTATTACAAATGAAAGTACTGCTGTAGTTTTATTTGGAAATAATTGGCCAACTAAAATTCGTTTATTATCTGATGCCTTTGATTCTAATTTAAAAATTGGTTCAGATGTTGAAAATATTAAATCAGTTAATGGACAGTTAGTTGTTATTGAAGATAATCCTCAAGTGTATTTCGTATCTGAGGGTAAGTTGAAAAAAGTTCTTGGTTCTATACCTACTTTTTTGAATAAAGATGTGCAGGGTATTAGACAGTCT
This sequence comes from Candidatus Magasanikiibacteriota bacterium, assembly GCA_031973355.1. Classification (GTDB taxonomy): domain Bacteria; phylum Patescibacteriota; class Patescibacteriia; order Magasanikbacterales; family UBA922; genus 2-12-FULL-41-16. Next base: position 36,617 of record DALYDF010000001.1, on the reverse strand, counting down.
ATGCTGGAAAATGTACCACTTAGTACTGAGACTACTACTGTAGCAGAAATTTTGGCTGATCCAACCCAATTAGGTGGTGTAGGTGCCGTGCCTGAGGTGCCCGTTGCTCCTGTGTCTCCAGTTAATCCAATCACGCCTGGTGTTTCTGGAACTGATTTGATTTCATTGTTTAGTGTTTCTAACCCTCAAACAGGAAATGTAAATGCTAAAACTGACATTAGTTATGGATCTGATGGATCTTTTCCATGGTATCCAGATGAAGTGGCTTTGCCAAAAGGTCAAAGTGGTTTGCGTTATGCAATAACCACAAAAAGTTCAGGAAATTTTTCCTATTCTTTTGCTGTCGACATGAAGAAAGAAAAACCAGAATTTAATAAGGCACTTACTAGTGAAATTACCTCTAATTTAACTTTCAGTAGTTCTCCTCAAGCGACTCGATATGATATTACTGATGAATTGTATGGTGATAGCGGAGATCGTTGGTTGATGGTGTACGCTTTTGTGCGTAATAATGATGGTATTTCATCGGTACCAGGCATGGCTACTGAAGTTGATGATATTGCGGTTATGCGTGTGTATGTGCCAGGTAAAAATACCACGGTGGTTCCTGATAGTTCTCATATTATTGATACGCTCAGTTTGTATAACACAAATAATGAATTGCTTGGATATGCCAATTCAGGATACCTGCGCTTAAAAGGTTATGCCGCTAAACAACTAATTGATATTCCAAGTGGTATCAATCAATTCACCTTGCGGGTTAATCGTTCAGTTAAGGCTCCTTCAGCAAATTACACGTATGGTTATATTTGGGTAAATTCCAATACAGGTTCCAGTAATTTTGATGAAAATTTGGCTAAAAATTTAGTTTCAAATCTTAGTTTCTCTGCTTTTAGTAATGGTGCTACGTTTAACGTAACGGATTATTATCGTGGTAAGTATGTAACTGTCTTGGCTTATGTGCGAAACAATGATGGTGTTTCACGCGTGCCGAATATGCCTGTGGAAGTTGATGATGTAATTGCGATTCACATCAAGATTCCAGCTAAGGCAACTGTAAACCCCTACTTAAGCACAGCGCCAAGCGTGGTGATGCCAAGTGCTAATCAGGTGTTTGTAAATAATGAAACAACGGTATCGGTTAAATTTACCACAGTTCCAAATTCAAAACATTATGAATTAACAGTAGATTGTTTTGATTGCCAAGCTGGGAATTGGAGTAATACGAGTCAGATAAATTTATCCCAAAGTGAAAATGGCTATGTAAATACCACGATCGGACCTTTTGCTGATGGTAAATCATATCGTTTGCGCGCTCGCCCTGTTTTCCTTGATAGCGCGACAAATGAATATGTGAAAGGCGCATGGTCAGATTATCGTTACTTTTTGTTCAAAGCTCCAATAGTAGTAACGCCACCAAACCCAACAATCACCACAACAGGTGAAATTTCCCTCACTGATCTTAAAGCATTACAACCTAAGACAGTTGATTTTGAAGATACTGTTGGTGAAGTGATTACTAAATATGTTTCTTTGTACGGAGTAACAATTTGGTCAAACAACGGTAAAGCGATTTATGTAAATGATTATAATCGTGGTGGTGCCAAAACTTCGTCTGGTGCTTATTCCATTAGTAATAATGCTACTTCTCCAAAAAATAGTTCTAATGATCCGTTGTATCTAGGCTTTAATACTCCGGTTAAGGCTATGGGCTTTTACTTGGTTGGGCCAGCAAATTTATATGGTCAAAAAGTAGAAGCAAACATCACCGTGTATGGCCCTTTTGGGAAAGTGATAACTACAGCCAAACGGACTGTTTCTGAATCGAGTATTGTTTATTTTGGATTCCAATCTCCAGATTTGATTTACAAAGTGGACATTGACTACGGGTCTACCCCAATTAGTGAAGGAATTGATGATTTAATGATGGTTCGTTAAAGAATCATACATTTGAATAATAAAACTCGCTGATAAGGCGGGTTTTATTATTCATAATTTAATCAATCGTATTTGCTATCTAAAAAGAGCCAAAGGTTGACAAAACCCCCCTAAAAACAGTATACTGAAGCATATTTATATCATATGGACAACCAAGAAACCGAGGTTGATCAGCTTTTAGATAATGTACAAACCGAGCATCGGGCTAGTTTTATTAGTCGAGCTGGCAGTTTTTTGCTGGAATTAATTAAGATTGCCATATTAGCCGGAATTACCATTGGTTTGGTTCGTTATTTTCTATTTAAACCTTTTTATGTAAAAGGTCAATCAATGGAGCCAAATTTTGAAGAACGAGATTATTTGATTATTGATGAATTATCCTATCGGTTTCGTGTGCCGCAGCGGGGGGAAGTAGTGGTTTTCCATTATCGTGCTACTGATGATTATTTTCTTAAAAGAATTATTGGGTTACCGGGTGAACGCATTAAAGTAGATGGTAATAAAGTGGTGGTGTATAACGAAGCGAACCCACAAGGAATGATTTTATCAGAAATTTATTTGACAGAAGAAACACCAGGAACGGTAACCATTACTTTGGGGCAAAATCAATATTTTGTGATGGGTGATAATCGCGATGCTAGTTTTGATTCGCGTCGGTTTGGTGCGATCGATCGAGCCGATATGGTTGGTCGAGTCTGGTTACGTGGCTGGCCTATTTCCCGAATTGGTACCTTTAATTCTCCAACCTATTAATTTGTTAATTATGTCTACAAAAAAAGAAGTTAAAAAAAAAGCTCCAGCCAGTAAGCCAGTAGCAAAGGAAGTAAAACCAGCTGTGGTTAAAAAAGTTGTAGCCACTGAAGAAACAAATAAAAAACTGGCCAGTCAGTTGGCCTTGGTGCGTGGCATGAAAGATACTTTGCCACCACAAGGAGATTTGTGGTTAAAAATGGTGCGTAAAGCTACTGATATTGCGACTGCGTATGATTTTCATTTTTTTGAAACACCAGTAGTAGAAATGGCTAGTTTGTTCGTACGCGCAGTGGGAAAGGGAACAGACGTAGTAGATAAAGAAATGTATGTGTTTGAAGACCGTGATGGTGGAAAACTGTGTTTGCGTCCAGAAATGACGGCTTCAGTAGCCCGCGCTTTTATTATGCATGGGTTGCATAACCAACCACAGCCAGTAAAAATGTGGAGTATTGGTCCAGCATTTCGATATGATCGTCCACAAGCTGGTCGGTATCGTGAGTTTCACCAATTTGATTGTGAAACCATTGGTGAAACAGCTCCGGTTATCGACGCCGAATTAATTGCGGTTGGGTATAATTTTTTACGCGATTTGGGATTGGAAGTAACCGTGCGGATTAATTCACTCGGTACACCACAAGACCGTGAACAATATTTAGTGGAATTAGTTGGATATTTCCGCGGCAAACGAGCCTATTTGTGTGAAGATTGTAAGAAACGCTTACTTAAAAATCCGTTACGGATTTTAGATTGTAAGGTAGAAAGTTGCGCGGGTGTGGTCGCTGAAGCTCCGCAAATCGTGGATTGGTTGGCTGACACTTCCAAAGCTTTCTTTATGAGTGTGCTTGAGTATTTGGATGAATTGGGAATTCCGTATGTATTAACTCCAACCTTGGTGCGTGGTTTAGATTATTACACCCACACCGTGTTTGAATTTTACGAAGATTCAACCACTGAAACTGCCCAAAGTGCTCTAGGTGGTGGCGGTCGGTATGATTTGTTAATCGAACAGTTAGGTGGTCAACCAACGCCAGCCGCTGGGTTTGCCTTGGGTATGGAACGAATATTTGCGGCAGTAGAACGACACGAACAAAAATTAGAAGTAAAAAATGATGGTAAGCCGGTTATTTTCTTTGCTCAGTTAGGTGAACAGGCTCGTCGTCGAACGCTAAAATTAATTGAAGAATTGCGTCAAAATGGCATTGTGGTACGACATAATTTAGCCAAATCATCCTTGAAAAATCAAATGGAATTGGCTAATAAATATAACACAACCCATACTTTAATTTTGGGTCAAAAAGAAGTCTTGGATGGGACGGTTTTGATTCGCAATATGGAGTCAGGTAACCAAGAAATTGTGGACCAAAAAAAGCTTAAAACGGCTATTTTAAAGATCTTGGCTGTCTAATTTGACAGAAGTGGTTTTTTCGGCTAAGATTAGGGTATTATTTTTAAGTCACCGGGAGGTGAACATTGTGTCACAAACATTAAGAAAAAAAGGTGAATCTTTTGACGCTTTTCTCCGCCGTACTAAAAAAAGTTGGCAGGATTCAGGCCGGATTCTTGAAGTTCGCAAAGGCCAAGTATTTACTGGTAAACGCACTAAACGCGTTCGTCGGCAATCAGCTTTGGCTCGCTTAGAGAAAAAAGGAAGAATGGAATATTTGAAAAACACTGGTAAAATGTCTAAAAAAGATTTAGAAGCTTACCGTCGTGCTGCCAAATAATATGGAATTACTTACTGCGTTAAAAACCGCCCGAGAAACTGCTCGTAAAAATCATGATAGTACTACCCTTGATTCACTTCAAGGAGTGCTCTCAGCGATTAAAAACGATGAGATTAATCGCGGTAGTGTGTTAACTGACAGTGAAGTGGAAACTGTAATTGCTAAACAAGTAAAACAATTGAGCGATGCGTTAGTAGATTTTACTAAGGCCGCTCGAGTTGATTTAGTTGAAAAAACCAATACCGAAATAAAATTGCTACAAAGCTTTTTACCTGAACAGTTAAGTGACGCTGAACTGGCTAATGTCGTAGCTGAAGTTCTAGCGGGATTGGGAGCACTTACTGAAAAGGAAAGCGGCAAGGCCACTGGCGCGGTAATGAACCGGGTCAAAGGTCGGGCCGATGGCAACCGTGTGCGCGCAGCAATCTTAAAACAGATCGCCGCATAAGGTTAGTCAATTTATTTTTGAGTCCCGGGTTCATGCTTCCTCGGATTCTGGCTAAGAAAATTCACGAAAAAATCGTTGTCAAATTAATGGCAATGATTTTTGTTTTTTTTACACTGGTTTTAAACCCAGTATCTGTGCTCGCGCAAGCTGATAATCAAGATGTTTTAGGTCTTCAGCCAATTCAAGATACGATTATTTTAGGTAATGATGATATTCGGACCGTGGCTGGCCGAATTATTAACGTTATCTTAGGTTTGTTGGGAATTATTGCTTTTGGTTTAGTTTTGTATGGTGGTTTTTTGATCATGACTTCGGCCGGTAATGAAGAAAAGGTATTACAAGGAAAAAAAGTGTTAACCAATGCCGTGGTGGGCCTGGTAATTATTATGTCCACCTTTGCAATTGTGCAATTTATTTTCAAATCACTTAATGATGTTTTTGGTGGCCAAGGAAATAATGGACAAAATGACGGTGGTCCACAACCATTTTTTGCTTCATACATCGGTAGTGGTGGTTTAGGGTCAGTAATTAAAGATCACTATCCGCGCCCAAACCAGGTAAATGTGGCTCGTAATACTAAAATCGCCGTTACGTTTGCTGAGCCAATATTACCAAGTAGTTTAATTAGTAATACTAATAAAACTTGCTGGCCCAAAGATGGTAGTTCTATACCAGTGCGAATTCCTGACACTAATGTTGGTGAGGTGTGTGCCTTGTCTACGAGCGGTCCAACCAATGGGCAGCCATTACCGTACTATGGTGATTGTTTAGATTTTGATGGTACACCAGGTCTTAATTTAGAAACTGAATGTGATTTGTTACGAACTGATACTATTCAAATTTTCCCAAAAAGTCAGGCAACGAGTACCCAAAAAACATTGTCTACTGCCGCCGCGATTGCGGTGTATGACGCCGAGAAAAAAGCCACGGTGTTTACCTTTAAACCATTACAATATTTAGGTAGTGATTCTGCTAATACCTGGTACACCGTTAAATTAATGGGTGGCACCCAAAATACCTTCGGGATTAAACGGTTAGACGGTACAGATATTTTCCCTCAACAATTTATTAGTAAATTTTATAGTTGGAATTTTGAAGCCAGCACCACTGTCGATCTTACTCCGCCGTCAGTTGTGTCTACTCGTCCACAAGCAGGTGAAGTGATGGCGCGTAATAAAATTATCCAAATTACTTTTAATGAGCCGGTTGATCCGTCGGTCACCCAAGGGGTGTCTGGACCAGCCAGTAATTTTAGTAATATTATTTTCAATAACCCAAATATTACCGGTGAATGGCGAATTTCTAATGGGTACCGCACCATAGAATTTGTGCCGAGTGAAGAGTGTGGGCAAAATAGTTGTGGTGAAAAAATGTATTGTTTGCCAACCACCTGTGCACCAACCGATACGGTGTGTACGGAAAATTACTCAACCTTAGTACGGACCGCCTTTTTACAAAATCCCGCTGATAATAATTTTGTGTCTCAACCAAATACTGGGGTAATGGATATGGCGGATAATGCCTTGGATAATGGTCCAAATAATCAAGCAGATGGAGTTTTGGCTAAAGGTGGAGAGGCTGGTTCGGCCTGGATTCACAAACCACCACTGCCTGCGGGTAGTATTAAAACCATTGGTCCATTAGAAAGCAATCCAGACAATTATTTGTGGAATTTTAAAGTTAAAAATGAAATTGACCGGGAGATTCCGTACATCACTCAAGTTAAGCCTAACGTAGAGGCAGAAGGGGTCAAAGGAAATGAAGTTGTGGAGATTTATTTCAGTAAGGCAATGTGGTATAATACCATTCCAAACAGTGCCGGAATTATTGAATATCCACAAAATGTATTAGGGGCAGATAAAGTTCCATTGGAAGATTTTCCGTATTATTTCCAAATGGGAGAAATTCCAGAAAATAAAACTACTTTTGCGCAAATTCAGCACCCGCGAGAATTTGGTCCAGGTGGGTTAGATTTATATTATTTTACCTTTGTCTCCAGTTCAGTTAAAGGCGACAACCAAAATTGTATGTATCCGGGTCGTGGTCCAGTAAATGAACCAGGAGTAAATAACCCAAATCTGAAGTGCGAATTTACTGATAGTGTAAATGGTAGTGATGAAATTAATAAAAATTGTGTTAAGGTTACCGCCGATGCGGACACTGATACTGGTTGTGTATTTGGCTTACAACCAAATACTTTACAACCAAATTTAAAAACCTGCCTTCAAAAAGTTAAAGAGGCAAGTCCATCGGCCCTGCAATCAGATCAATAGTATTTATGTTTAAACGCACCACACTACTTTTAACTGGCCTCATCATGGCTGGGTTGGTGTTTTTTGGTGCACAAGCGGCGTTCGCCCAAACTGACACGTTTGGGATCAATCCAATAAATAATACGATTGGTTTAGGAAGTGGTGATATTCGTGAAATCGCCGCGCGATTTATTAATATTGCCCTTGGTGTTTTGGGTTTAATTACGGTCGCCTTAATTTTGTACGGTGGTTTCTTGTACATGACCTCAGGTGGCAGTGAAGATAAGATTGCTGAAGGTAAAAAATATATTATCAATGCGACGATTGGTTTGGTAATTATATTGTCTGCCTGGGCAATTGTATTGTTTGTCTTTAAGCAGTTAGGTGATGCAATTATCGGTGGTAACACGAGTGTACTTGGGGATTCAGATAACAGTCCTGGTGCGTGTGAACCAGAAAATTATAATAAAGAAGCGTGTGACGCTACTTGTGCAGCGCACCCAGAATATGATATTTGTCAGGATCGAGAATTTTATGTTAAAGCAATTACGCCTGGTTCGTATTCTCAGGATAAAGACATCATAACTACGGGGATGGATAATATCACGGTCCGGGTATTATTAAGTCGTCCGGTCAAAGGTGATAGCGACGTGAGCAAAGCCGTGAGTGTTCAAAGAAAAGATGGAGCCGGTCCTTTACCCGTAAAGGTTTCATTGGTAGAAAATAATCGAGTGTTGGAAGTTAATTATTTAAATAATGGCTCAGTTTCCCCATTTAGAATTAGTAGCTCTGATCCATATACGGTAACAGTGTCAGCTGACTTGGTTGATTCATTAAATCAAAAATTAAAAACTGAACATAAAAGTGGAGGTAAAAAATATACGAACAGTGTTTCATTTATTGTTGAAAAGGATCAGACCGATACAACGGCCCCTGTCTTTAGTCCAATTACCTTAAATAATAAAAGTGGTAATGGATTAACCTTTGCTCAGAATACTAATTTGGTGATCGCTGGAACACTCAATGACCGCTCTCTTCAAAAATACGGGGGAAATGGGTTAGTAAAAATTTCAGTGGCTAAAAGTGGAAGTTCAGCCATACTTACTTCATATACTGCGCCATTAGCACAGGATGGTTCTTCAGTACCTTTTGATTTTAGCTACACCACCAAATTGGATAATCGATTTGAAGTTGGACAAAATTATACGGTAACCGTGGTAGGAAATGATATTGATGGTAATACTCAGACAGTGAGTGCCGCTTTTAAAGTCCAGTCAGGACACTGTGATAATAATATTTTAGATGGTGATGAGACTGGAGTTGATTCAGGTGGTTCTTGTTCTGGTGGCGATGGCGATCAGTGTGAAGTGGACAGTGATTGTGCAACGGGATTTCAGTGTGTTAATAAAGTGTGTGCCCCTGCACCAGTGATTACTGATGTAGATCGAATGGATGGGGCAGTGGGTAACTGGATTACGATTACTGGTAAAAGTTTTGGTAATGCCGCTGGTACCGTAGCCTTTGGAATTGATGCCAATAATAATGGTGATTACGAAAATAATGAATGGACTCCAGCGACCATTGTAAATTGTGGTAATGGACAATCATGGCGACAATTTTGGATTATTGTGGCCGTACCTGACATTGCGGTGGGTAAAAAAGCAGTAATTAAGGTAACCACCAGTAATAATAAATTTGATACCACGATTAATGAGTTAGGTGGTTTGCCAGGTGGCGATGGTTTATTTACTGTAAATACAATAAAACGTCCGGGTTTATGTAGTGTGGGGGTGACCGCTGATACCGAAGTAACGTTAGGAGGTGAAAAAGTCGTGTTACGCGAAGGTGAAGGCGCGGCTATTCCAGGAGTAGGAGTAACTGTTAAAGGTAGTGGATTGGGAACGGTAAATACTGATAGTAAAATTACTTTTGGAGCTACAAAAAATACCACGAATAATACTTTGACTGGTGGGGTAATTGCAGAAATTGTAGAAAAATTTTGGACAGAATTAGCTGTTAATGTTCGGGTGCCAGCTAATTTTAAGGCTGGGTATGTAGCTGTGCATGCTTTGGTAGGTGGTGAAATAAGTAATGGTGTGCAATTTCAAGTCTTAAATCCAGATGTTAAAGTATCTTTACCACAAATTACAGCGATTGATCCACCGTCTACTACGGTCGGTAGTTATATTACGATTAAAGGAAGTGGGTTCGGTTCGTTTCCTGGTTTTGTATATGTAGCGAGCGGTCCTGGCGCAGCGGCTACTTGTGGCAGTAAGAATCCTGACTCTAGTTGTAAACAATTAAGTGTCACTGATTTTCCTAATCAGTGTGGTAATACGTGGAGTGCGAATCAGGTAATTGCCGCCATTCCTGGCGATGAATATTTTGCAGTTTCTGCGGGGCAGGTTAAAAAATTACATATAGCGGTAGTGACTGATACGAGTCAAACCAGTGGTCAAGAATTTATTGAAATTGTGCCTGGTTCGCCACGACCAAGTATTTGTAAAATTTCACCAAATCATGGTCCGGCTCCACTACCAAATAGTAGTATCGGTTTAATTGTGTATGGGGCAAATTTTTATGCCCAAACTAAAGTGCATTTTTGGCGCAAAAATTCTGATCCATTACAATTAAGTACCTGGCTCAGTGCTGAGAAAAAAAATGGTTATGGAAATGATAATACCGCTGGAGCACTGGTTACTGAATTAAGTAAAAATCACTTAGTGACCCGTTTGCCAGTAGCGGCCGATGGGACCTCAATGTCTTCAGGGCCAATTAAAGTGACTGGTCCAACCCCAGATTTAATAAGTAACAGTGTTAATTATACGGTTGATAGTTGTATCGGGAGTAAAACTACTTTGCCTGGGTACCACTGTTGTGACAAAGGTGCCGAAGCCGGTACGTGGAAACCAAATAGCTTGGCTTGTATGGGTGAACCGCGTGAGGCTGGTTATTTGTGGCGGTTTACTACTGGTGTTATTGCGAATGCACCAAGTGTGGTAGAAGAATGTAATTCCACCACATTTCCATCACCAACACCACGTGTAAAAGGAACTCCGTTTGTTAATACGAGTGCGTGTGTTAACAGTACGGTGGCAGTTCGGTTTACCACTGATATTCAACCAGGAACATTAACGGCAAATTCAGTAAAATTATTTGCATGTGCTACCAATGCCAGTGGTCAAATTGATTGTACGACAAGAAAAGAACCGCAATCTTTGACTTTAGAATATCAAAATAGTGGTAAAACATTAATTATTCGTCAGGAACCACCAGCGTTAGCCGTAAGTACTTGGTACCAGGTTGAATTAGCTACCACCATTAAGTCAATTAAACTTACTAATGTTTTAGGTAAACAAATTGAAGTGACGGCGCCATTGTTAGCTACTCGACCATGTGGCACTGGTACGGCATATTGTTTTTCATTTAGAACTGACAGTACTCAATGTACTTTAGTAGATGCTGGAATTAACCCGCCGGAATATACAGCGCGTCAAGTGGGTATTATCCAAGATCCAAGTTTTCCGTTTGATTCCACTGATTTATTTTTACCAACTCAAAATCCACCAGAATTATTACCTGATCGACCGGTGTTCTACTATTTGTGGGGTAAGGGTAATCAAGAATGTTCAGTAATTAACGCTGATAAATATCCCTGGGCCTGGTCACCAACGTTAACCGGAGCAGGTAGTGAATTTGCTACTGCCCATAAAATTACTAAACAAGCCTCTAGCAGTAGTTTGCCATATTTAAATAGTCGGGCAGTGGTGGCGGCGCGTTCGCAAACTAATCCGTCGGTAACAATTAAAGCTGAAGCGACTATTAATAATGCCATATCAAGTTATGCTGAAATTACTGGTTTAAATGTATTTAGTGTTGCCGGGATTACTGTGCCAAGTAACGGTTATACACCAAAACAGAGAATTGAATTACCTAGTTCACTAACTACACCACTTTCATTGCAATCTTCATTTACTTTACGACTTAAATTTGCTCAATCTGATCCGTTCCCATATAACACCTTAGTGTCAAATTTGGTACCTAATAATAATACTAAGGGCGGGTATCGAATTACTTTTACCAGTGGTCAAATGTGTTTCAAAACATTTGTGCCACCAAGTGGTAGTCTGGGAAAACAAGTGTGTTTTTATCCAGTAGCTACCAATGAAGGAATATACGATGTCGCTTTATATTGGGATAAAAATACCAGTAAGTTAACTTGGGTAAACTTAACTACTCCGGTTTCTGAAGTTTCAGCAAACAATATTCTTATTCCCAATCCAAATACACCAGCTTCTTTGGTATTTGAAACACAGCCAGCCAACAGTAACGGTCCAACGTTTTATGAATTTATTTACCGTAATGACTTGCCAGAATTTAAGGTTCAAGGTGAAAAATTTCAAGGTACAGTTAAGTTTGCGCCAACCAGTACCTTGTATGTGGAGTTAGCTGATCCGGTAGTTACTTATTATGAACCAAATTGTGCGGAATCCTGTGTGAACGCTAGTATCCGCGCTGATTTTAATCGTCAAATGGATCCAAGCACGTATGCGGCTGGATTAAAAGTATTTTTATGTGATTCCCAATTTTGTGAAAATCCTATTGATGTTACTTCTAAATTTGCGATCGACGAAGTGGGTTCAAATTTACTTTCAATGCGCGTGCAAATTACTGAAAGTGCGAAAAATTTAGAGCCAAATACTTTTTATAAGGTGTCACTAAATGGTCCTGGTACAGGTGAACCAATTAAAGCCTTGTTGCGCCAAAATCCAGTGGTACGTGGTAAATCCCTCCAACCATTTGAATGGATTTTTAAAACAAAAAATGATGGTAAACCATGTAGTGTTAGTTCATTGAGCGTGGTGCCAATTAGTGCCTTAGCTAAAGAAATTGGTGAACAACACAAGTTTACCGTTGTGCCCTATAGTGCGCCAAATGTGTGTAGTAAAATTGGTCAAGCGTTAAATAAATGGGGATATTCCTACACCTGGAGCGTGGCTAATAGTAGTGTCGCCAAAATCACTAATTTAAAATCAGCCGCGTATTCAAATATTCCTAATTATTGTACGAATGCGTGTGTAAAAAAGGGAAGTACTTTTGCGGCCGGTTCAGTGTCAGCTGCTGGCCCATTGTGTGGAAACGGAGTAAAAGATCTCGGTGAAGATTGTGATATTAAAATGACTGATGAAGTGATTAGTGTTGATGGTGTGTCAGGAACCTGTACTTTGTCGTGTCTGCGTCCGGGTAATAGTAAAGCCTTTAGCGCTACTAATGCCGGAGCAAATGTGTGTGGTAATGGACAGGTAGAAGCAAAAGCTGGTGAACAATGTGACCCGGGAAATCAAAATAATGCGGTTAAAACTGATAACCCATATTGTACCAGTACTTGTTTGTTCCGCGGTTCAAAACAAGGGGGTACTGGAGCAGTTGGTACTTGTGGTGATGGAATTGTTACGCCTGATCGAGAAAGTTGTGATCGTGAGGATCCGGCTACTAAAGCTGGCTGTACAGAACAATGTTTATTGACTGGTTCACCAACGGCTAGTTATTGGTGTCAAAAAAATAAAGCGCAATTTGGTACAACGCTCAGCTGTTTGAACAGCGTTAGTGTGTGTGGTAATGGTGAATTGGAAGCCAACGAAGATTGTGAAGTTGGGGTTGGTGGTGTTGCGGCTAGCCAGTGTAGTGATAAGTGTTTATTCATCAATGCTTGTGGTTTACCGGATAATATAAAACCCTGTCAGGCAGGTACCGCAGGGTGTAGCGCAAAATGTACGTTATTGGGTTCTAAAACTTCCTATTCAGCACCATCGGTGTGTGGCGATGGTACACAGGGGACTGGGGAAAATCCGGCTTGTGAATTACCAGTAGCCACGGGTGCTAATTCTGGTCCAACCCAAATTGTGGAAGCAGTAGGTGAGGGAGCTCTAGTAGCCAATACTGATTATCAACAAACTACAATCAAAGCTTCAGTAACCACTGAAAATAAAGTAGTGAGCAGCACAGCGGATTATCGTTTACAATGTGGATATAGTGAATTGAATGAATTTTACACCGAGAAAAAATATATTCCAATGCCAGGAACTGGTTTTAGTAAATGGCAAGATGTGCCAGTCTATAATGATTGTCCTAATAATAATGATAATACCTTGGGAGTTGATGCTCAATCTTGCTGTTTAGCTCGTCCAAAACGTGAAACTGCGTATCCTGAAGATGGGGCAGGTTTTGGTCAAACCGAAGGAGTCTGTCGAAATACTTTTGTAGAGGTTACCTTTAACCAAGAGGTTCGGTCTGATTCAGTCAAAGGTAATGTATTTTTTGTACGCGGTTTTGGTCAAGCAAATTTTGATTGTAAAACCGTTAACGGTTACAACGTTACCCCGTTGGTAAATGAAAGTGTCTCAGCGTTTGCTCTGCAACAAAAACCTGGTTTCTGGGCTCGTTTATGGCAATCAATACTGATGTGGGTGCGTAATTTATTCGGCACGGAAACCATTGCCACGAGTGTTAAAAATAGTTCTGAATTTACGGCGCTTAAAACCTGGTGTACGGTACCAATCGCTACTGATGTTAAAACGCGGGTTATCACACAGCAAAATAATAAAAAAACAATTGCTTCAATTAGTATTAGTGAACCATTGGAACCGACCGCTGTGTATGGAGTAATGTTAATTGGTGATAATGCAATTCTTAATAAATTTGTTATTCCAAACACCTATCCATTTACTGATACTTACGGCATTGCCCAATTGGGAGGAATTGTCAGTACTCGTGGTGTACCACTCAAAGCGTTTGATACTGCTAATCGCAATGATGTTTGGTTTTTCAAAACTGCACCTGATATTTGTAAAATTGATTCAGTTAAAGTGAGTCCGGATAGTTATTTGTTCCAAGCCCCAGCTACCTCAACCATTTTTCAAGCTGTGGCTGCCACTAAAAAGAATCAATATATTGTGCCAACGATTGGATATCGGTGGACATGGTCGTGGGTACCCGCAAATAACCCAGTCTTTACCTTTGAACCACAAACTACTGGTGCGACCACCGATCCCGCTGAACGTTTGAAAGTAATTTCCAAAAATGCACCAGGAAAAATTACGGCTATTGCTCAGGCCAAAGTAATTGAAGATAGTAGTCTAGAAAAAAACCAAAAAGATTTAGTCTTTAGTGATACATTTGATTTAACCGCTTTTTATTGTGATAATCCGTGGCCAGAAGCCGCCCAATATCCATATAAAGATAATCAATTTAATTTTTCTACCGGCTATTGTGCTGATGCTGGAAAACCAGGGGATAAGACCGATGATTTGCCAGTTTTAAAAGGTAGCTTGTCTTCGTTAAATAGTATTGCCGGAGCAAATGACTTACTCAAGAAAGGTGTGTTCTTTAATCCCAAAAATGATGATGTAATTGGGGTGCAGATTTTTGAAAGTTCAGGTGTACTACAAGAATGGTATACGAAAAAATTTGGTTCATTAGGAAGTATGAAATTAGCGAGTGTGGGTGGGTACCCTGCTTTAACTGATGGAAATAATTACTATGTTCAAGCCTTAAATGTAACCGGTGGAGAAACCGCTACTTTTGATGATGATATTGTATATAATAATGTTTATTTGTTTAGTATTAATCCAAACGCAGCGGCGGAAACTCGCCAGGTATTTGAAAAAATATTAGCGGCCTTGGAATTTAATACTAATGTCACTGACCATGGGTATTGTTTGGCTAGTGGTAATGGCGTTACTCCAGCTGGAAATATTAGAACCAACCCAAATTATTTATCAACCGTAACCGTATCAAGCTGTCAAACTGATTTTGATTGTCGTACGGCCGATGGTATAGAATTGCCAGGTACAAACGGAACCTGCTCAAATGCCCGTACTAAATTCCAACGTGATTGGAAACGGGTTAGTGATGTCAGTACAGCGCAAGATTTACTTGATGGGTATTTTGCCCAAAATAAAAATAATTTTGACTTCAAAGGTTCATTGGCCAGTGGCTCATTTGCGCCTGGATATACGGTATCGCGGTGGGCGCAGTCGTGGGGGGCTTTACAAACTATGGTTGGGGCTGGTTTAGCTAATGATCCGCTTAATCGCTGGACTAGTTGTGATGCGGAAGATAAAGAAACCTGTTGGAGTGCCAGTAGTACTACGTATTATTGCCCACGATTTGCCAGTGTATACGAGTACGAATTTGTTTCATCCACACAATCGTATAAGTTCCACGCGCCGTTTGAATATTTTACTACTCAAGATGATATTGTTAAAAAACAAATTAATTTAGAGCGGTTCAGTTCAGAGCGATGGTGTGTGGGGGTAGCCTATAATCCATTTAAAAGTCAGTGTGGTGACGGAATTATTAATAATGGTGAAGCCTGTGAGCCGCCAGGAGCAGTTGAACAGGTGGGTTATTCGGTCTCTACCGTAGTAAAAAGACAGTGTGCAAATTGGTTAACACCTCGTGATTGTAACAGTGATGCCACACGGTGTGGGTACTATAATGATAAACCACTGACTGAAGTGAAAAATGAACCAAATCTTCGCTTACACAGTTTAACTGCTGGTAGGTTTTGTGGTAATGTAAGTGCCTCGTCCGTTGCTATTCCTAGTGTGTTGGTGGGACAACCCTCAAATAAAGAATTTGCGGTGTTTAGTTGTCAAAACGACGCTGATTGTCTAGATCCTAAAACCTACGAACAGTGGTCAACTGCGGTACGTATTAGCATGTTAGATTATTCAGAATCAAAATCAACCATAAACTGGGATTTGGATAATAATGATTTTATTGATCTGAAAGATTTTAAAAAAATTATCAATGAACTTACCGCTGATCAAAAGAAAAATGTTAAATGTTTAATTGACACACGGTTAACCAAAGAAGTGAGAGGGCCTGATTCGTGTAAAGCTATACCAGTAGGTGATGTACAATGTATGTCAGGTCAAAAGGCGACGCGTACCTGTACTGCGCAATGTAATTGGAGTTATGGTTCTTGTGGGACAGTCGGTCAATGTGGAAATGGTATCGTTGAGGGGGCTGAGGCCTGCGATGACGGTGCCCTCAATGGTACTTATGGACACTGTAATGCTCCAACTGAAAACTCGACCGGCTGTACGGGTTTGGCTGAAGCCGGTTATTGTGGTAATGGTAAAAAAGATTTCTTGG
>DALYDF010000001.1:14825-20240 GCA_031973355.1 Candidatus Magasanikiibacteriota bacterium | reverse complement strand
TGTACGGGTTTGGCTGAAGCCGGTTATTGTGGTAATGGTAAAAAAGATTTCTTGGATACCGATAATGATGGTGTTCGGGATGCCAATGAAAAAGAATATGAATTCTGTGAGCCAGGAATTGGTGGTTTTGAAGCCAATTATAGTCTTGACCGTGTAAACTCTTGTTCTTGGGATTGCCAGAATTACGGTGGCTATTGTGGTGATGGAATTGTCCATACTAATGAGGGCGAGGAATGTGATGATGGTAATAAAAATGACAGTGATCAGTGTATGAATAACTGTCAATTACCAGCCTTAAGTTGTGTACAAAATATTGGTATCGCACATACAGGCTACAACGCAACGGCCAATACAACTGGTTTTACGGTTTTAAGTTATAAAGGTGATGTATATAATGGGGGTGAATCATGTTCAGTGGCTACCCCACGATCAATTTGTGCAGCCGCTGGTTTGACCTGTAAAGAAGTAGGGGGAATACAAATTGTAACTCAACCAATTACTACAGTAACCAAAGCTTGTAGTGCGACGATTGGTACACCGGGTGGTACCAAAGTGATTGGTGAAGTAGCGGTATCTAGTTTAAAAAATAGTTTATTACCAAATGCGGATATTTTTTCCGTATATTGTAACGGTCAATACACACCAGATGGTACTCCTGAAACTGAAAGTGTTACGCCAGGAATGTGTGGTAATGGTGTTAAAAATCCAGGTGAATTGTGTGATGCTGGCAGTGATAATGGTAAAAAATGTACTCCAAAAGCTGGTGAAGCGTTCTGTAATTATTGTGATGGAGCTTGTAAAATTCAAACCGTGGATAATCAAATTTATTGTGGTAATGGAAAAATTGACGCTGGTGAACAATGTGAAATAGACAGTAGTGGGGGAACGATTTTTGTCCCAACCCAACAATATTGTGATCAACGTGAAGTTGATTGTACTGCACTGTGCGCTTTTGGCGATTTAAACTGTACAAATAATTGTACTAATGATAAACAAAAATGTTTAGCTGATAAAAATGCAAAAGTAGCGAGAGCGGCGATGTGTTCTGGGGTGGGAACGGTTACTTGTGGAAATTCATGTACTTTGTTGGATACGACGAATTGTGTTTCTTGTCAAGCCAATCCGTTTGGAGCAGTGGCCAAAATGGAAGTGCTGCATACTTTGGTGCCAACAGTATCGACACTCTCGGCAACTGAAAAAACCCAATTAAATGGTTCGTTTTCAGCTAGTTTATATAGTCAAAGAAAAAGTTTATATAATTCCAACCTTACTTTAAAAAAAGAAGTGGGTTCGTTTGAATACCAGACAAAGACTTATCGTGATTATAGTGATATTGCCGTACAAAATTTAAATATTGATGCCGACAGTCAGTGTAGTGCGCAATATGAAGTATGGTTTAACGCTTCTCGACAGGTCATTGGTAATCATAAAGAATTTAACTCGGCGGTAGCGTTTAAAGGAACTAGATTCACGTATCCGTTAAGTTCAAATGGAGGAATAAACAATACGGTTATTGTTTCCCCAGCAGTACCAAAAAATGTATTTCGAGTGGTTTTACGCTGGACAAATCAAACTGAAGCTTATAATGGTGGCGTGTTTAATACTGATTATGCCTTTAGTCAGCACGGTTCATTATATGCCGAAGCCGACGCGATTACTTACGTAGAAGAGTGGAATAAGTCGATTCATGGTAATTTTTGTAACACCATGAGTAAAAAAAGCCAGTCAGGGATTAATTATTGGTGGCCAGTTACAAATAACGGAACAGCCTTTACGTGTTTAGGAAAGGCTGGTGTGTATATTGCTCAAAATCAAACAACAGCCGCTAAAACCGTCACGATTCAAACATTTACCATCGATGCCCGCACCTACGCTGGTCCAATTACCTTCTTTATTAAAGCGCTTAACAACAACATTTACGAAAATCGTAACAGTGATTTAGAAGTTCGAGTGTACGATTATCACGACGGACAGGATTCCGAAGATTCAGTGTATGGCCCACGGTATCTATTTAAAATTAAAGACGCAGCCAATACGATCAGTACGGATGATGGTTCTATTTGGCAACCGTTTAATTTGGTGAAAGATGCTTCTGGTGTGTATAAAGTGGAAAAAATTCCTCAACTTGACGTTACTGGGAAACCTACTGCCTCTGCGTATGACAATGGTAAAATTCACAGTAAATTTTGTAAACTTAAAAAACACCTGCCGGGTGATGTTTACGGAAGCTGTCTTTAATCAAAAATTGTGCTATACTTAAGTCATATTTGTATTGTATGAGGAGTAAAAAAATAGGATTATTTTTTGGTGTAGTGGTGGTTAGTTTTGGTATAGTCGTGGCCCCGACTGTTTTAGCACAGACTCGTACGCAAACAGAAACCCAAACCCGTACTCAGCCAATTGATGTGGTAGAAGAATCGGTTGAAGAGCCGGCTGAACCGACTGTTTCTCGAACTACGGTAACCGCTCCCCCAACTAGAATAATCACCACCGAAGAGGATATCCCAACTCGAACGAGTTTATTTTTTCGTAATCTTAAGCAACAACTACAATTAGTGTTTACTTTTAATGACACCAACGATGCTGCCCTGCGCCTAGACTTTGCGTCTGAAAATTTACAAATAGCTTCAGACATTGTGACCCTGACCCTTGATTCTCGATTATTATCTTTAACAAACGGTTTATCGAGTCAGGCCGCCAAGTTGGTAAGTCAGGTAAATGATTCGCTCAATAAATTAAAAGCTGGAGACGCAGCAGCCATTACCGCACTTAATACTGAGTTAACCGCTTACTACACCAAAGTAAATCCGATAATTGCACGTCTTAAAACCAGTAGTGCTTTTTCAGATAAAGCTGGTGAATTTGCTGAAATTTTTAATAAGCTAGATGCTGAACATGCAGAATTACAAGCTTTTTTAGAAGCACAAATAAATGAAGCACCCGTAGCTGTAACTGACCGAACAATTACTAAGGATGCTGATAATGATGGAATTGATGATGAATTGGAAACAGAAATTGGGTTAGATGTTTTTGATTTTGATACTGACCAAGATAGTCTCTCAGATTTACGAGAAATTGAATTTTATGGTACTGATCCAACCAAAGTAGATACTGACGGTGATGGTTTTAGAGATGGTTTTGAAGTAATGAATAACTATAATCCAGCTGGAGAGGGGACTTTACAAGATCACTTACAAACAAAAGTCGAAATTAATGGATTACAATTTATTTCTGTTAAAAAAACTTTACCTAATTTAAGTCCAGGTACTCTTAAATTTTTAACTGACTCGGTGCAAAAATATCAGAGTCCTCGTCAACAATAAGTATGTTTGATAATCATTCCGCTCCACCAAATAATAGTGCACCCAACAATTTACCAGTCGGTGAACCCGATGATATGTTTGCTAATGCTGGTATTCAGAATGATTTTGCGGCTGATCCGATTGCTGTGCCAGTACCAATGCCGAGTAATAACCCTGCTGAAATTTTATCTGAACCACCGGTGAGTTTACCAACCGCACTTGATGCGGGTGTGCTTAAACCACGTAATCAGCCAGCAGCAAGTCCTGAACCGGCTGATTTATTTACTGCTCGACCAGACCGAATGGCGCCGGTTACTACCACACCACCCAACGGTTTACCGTTAGTGGAATCTTCTGTTCCGCCGCGTGTACCAGAAAATGTTTTGCGCGCGCCAATGGGTGGACGTACCGTATGGATTACTGTAGCCACACTCCTTAGTTTAGGAATTGTGAGTGCTGCTGGTGCCTGGGTTTACTTTGCATATATTAATCCAGAGCCAGAAGTGACTGCTCCAGTAGAAACAAAACCAGAAGTAATTACTCCACCCACAACTCAACCAACTGAAACAACCGAAGAGGTTACTTCGGTTACCAGTACAGATAGTGAAATTTTATTTGGTGAAACTATTTTAGACACAGATAGTGATGGTTTGGATGATTTATATGAAAAGAAAAATGGTACTAATATGTTAGAATGGGACACTGATGGTGATGGGTTAAGCGATGGTGATGAAGTAATGACCTGGAAAACAGATCCACTCAAAGTTGATACTGATAATGACACCTATTCTGATACCACTGAAATTAGAAATGGCTATAACCCACGTGGTGATGGCAAATTATTTCCAGTTACTCCAACGACAACTCCAAGCACTGTCTCAGTCAGCTCCACTTAAAGTAATTTTATTCTATGTTTTTTAAGCGTGGAGAAAAAAAATCAGCGGAACGAGCAGTATCGGGTCCAGCTATTTCAGTATCCACGATTCCTGAAGTTTTTTATGGGGGTAATAATCCTGAACCAGTTTCAGTGAATGTTTCGGCGAATAAAAAAATAACCGCAGTAAGTAGTAGTGAGCCAAATAAAACTCATACCCGACTGGTAGCCGCGGGAATGATTGCGATTTTTTTAACAGCCTGCGCCGGAGCTGGTTGGTATTATTGGAATTATTTAAGTTCAGATGGAACTACTTCGAATATTGTTACTGAAACAGTGACCACTGTTCCAGCAGCAGACAATCCGTCCGAAACAAAAGGTGAGACAGCGGTTCCTGTGCCCACTGATACACCGACCACTACTGAGCCAGTATCAGATGCCGCAGCGTCAACCAGTACCGCCCTACTCACGCCTACCTTGCCCAGTTTAACTGATCTTCCTTTTGAATTTCCTAGCCTCAATCAAATCGATGCGAGTGACTTTGATGCTGACGGTCTTACTGATTTGGAAGAAGAAATTTATGGTACCGACCCAGCGGCGTTTGATAGTGATAAAGATGAATATAATGATGGTCAAGAAGTATTAAATTTATATAATCCAAAAGGAGTCGCTCCGGTGCGAATTGCCGATTCTGGTTTGGTGCGTGAATATGCTGCCCCAAATGCGCTCTATCGATTTTATTATCCCGTTTTGTGGACTATTGGTGCAGTTGATGCCGCAGGTACCAACATTTTAATTACGGCTGCCAATGGTGATTATATTGAAGTGCGACAATCACCAAAACGCCCGGGTGAAGATTTTAACACCTGGTTTGGTCGCACTGCTGTATCAGAAAAAATTACTGATTTAGAAACTAGCCTTAATCGGTTTGGTACCAGTTTTTATAAACGAAAAGACGGGTTGGTGGCGTATATTAATGGACCACAACAAGTTATTGTTTTGTTGTATCATCCAGAATCAAATGCCCCGATTCATTTTAGAAAAGTTATGCAGATGTTGTTAGAAAGTCTTCGGGTGACTGGGGTATCAGTCAATCCAACCGCTGAATAATATGGAGTGTACTATTTTTTCTAAACTTAAAAAACCGGCGCCGCTTAGTAATAAAAAAATTGAAGCAGCCGTTTTTTTTGTTTTAAAAAAAGAACACCGACCAGGAATAATGAGCGTGCATTTGGTAGG
>DALYDF010000001.1:0-14815 GCA_031973355.1 Candidatus Magasanikiibacteriota bacterium | reverse complement strand
TGAGCTTGATTGGCCAGCAGCAATTACTAATACTCTTATTGATTTAGGTGATATTTTTTTAAATCCAGCTCAAATTACCAGACAATCTAAAGAATGGGGGGTAGGGGTAAAAGAAGAATTTGTGCGCATGCTCGTGCACGGCACATTACACGTGTTAGGATATGATCATATTGAACCAGACGAAGCCAAAATTATGTTTGCTAAACAGGAAAAATATTTAGACGAAATTTTGAGTAAAAAATAATATGCGATTAGTAAAAAGTTTTCGTCATGCTCTGGTTGGAATTGTGGCGGCCAGTAAAACCGAGCCCAATTTTCGGTTACATGTCATTGCTTTGGGATTAGTGATTGGGTTAGGATTGTTTTTACAAATTTCCGCATTGGAATGGGTACTGGTACTTATTGTGAGTGGTCTCGTGTTAGCTTTAGAATTATGTAATACCGTATTAGAAAAATTATTAGATTTACTAAAACCTCGGTTTATTGAACAATCCGGTACGATCAAAGATATGGCGGCCGGGGCAGTTTTAATTGGTGCGGTAACTGCTTTTTTGGTGGCGATAATTATTTTTATCCCCCGACTCATTGAGCGCTTCTGAGCTCCGTGCTATACTAATGACGACTATGTCTCGAAATAAACAACACACCGAATACATTACTGGCGTTGATATTGGCTCCCAAAGCATTCGTGTGGCGGTGGGCCAAGTTTCTTTTGGTACTAATGATCGAGCAGTACAAATTATTGGTGCGGCTGAAGTACCATCTGAAGGAGTCCAAAAAGGAGTAATTGTCAGTATTGAAGAAGTAGTCAGTTCACTCGCTAATGCTTTGGAAACTGCGGAAAAAGTGACGGGTGTACCGATTGAACATGTGTGGGTTGGTTTATCGGGCATTAATATTATTAGTCAGGATAGTAAAGGGGTGGTGGCTGTTGCTCGCTCGGACAGTGAAATTACCGAAGAAGATGTCGCGCGCGCCCTTGAAGCCTCCAAAACCGTGGCCACGCCTTTGAATTACGAAATTATTCATGTATTACCGCGCAGTTATGCGGTAGATGGTCAAACGGGAGTCAAAGATCCGGTTGGTATGACTGGTATTCGTTTAGAAGTGGATAGTAAAATTATTTACGCGGCCACCGCTCATATTAAAAATGTTTCTAAGGCGGTGTATCGAACCGGAGTTAATATTGATGATTTTGTTTTGGCCGCCATTGCGGCTGGTGATGTGGTATTAACTAGTCGTCAAAAAGAATTAGGAGCGATTGTCATTAATTTGGGTAATTCAACCACGAGTTTAGTGGTGTATGAAGAAGGTGATATTTTGCACACCGCTGTACTTCCAGTTGGTTCTGGACATATTACTAATGATTTAGCCTTGGGTCTTAAAACACCAATTGAAGTAGCTGAGCGTGTTAAAGTTGAGTATGGTCAATGTGTGGCCCAAGGGTTATCCAAAAAAGATTTAATTAATTTAGCCGATTTGGGCGCCATGCAATCAGAAACCGTGTCCCGGTATTATGTTGGTCAAATTATTGAAGCCCGGGTTTCAGAAATTTTAGAAAAAATTGATGCCGAGTTAACTAAAATTGGCCGCAGTGGTCTTTTGCCAGCGGGTGCGTATTTTGTTGGAGGCGGCGCCCGTTTGGGTGGCTTAGTTGAATTGGCAAAAGAAGAGTTACAATTACCCTGTGCTTTGGGATATCCGCTGACGGTTGAAAGTATTAGTGATAAAGTTCAAGATGTGGCTTTTGCGAGTGCGATTGGTTTGGTAAAGTGGGGAGCAAACGCTGGTGCCCATCAACCAAGCAGTGGGCCATCCTGGCGAGCAGCTTCCGGCAAGGTGGCTGACGGAATGCGTTCTTTTTTAAAAAACCTCTTACCGTAAGCTTTAAAAATACCGTCTCGGCGGTGTTTTTTTATTAGTTGACACTACGCATAAAAGCCTCTAAAATAGAGGGGTAGATTGTTCAAATTTTCGCTTAATGAATACAAATATTGTTCATATGCCTCAGGTAAAACCAGAAATAGAAACCTTTGCCAAAATAAAAGTAATCGGTGTTGGTGGTTCAGGAAATTCAGCCGTTGATCGAATGGTCAAAGGGGGTATTCGTGGTGTTGATTTTTTAGTACTCAATACTGATGTTCAGGCATTACACCACAATAGTGCCCCACATAAATTACACATTGGTAAAGCCGTTACCCGCGGACTTGGAGCTGGTATGAATCCTGATGTTGGTAAACGAGCGGCCGAAGAATCACAAAATGAAATTCGCGAAATGCTCAAAGATACTGACATGGTGTTCATTACGTGTGGACTTGGTGGGGGTACTGGTTCTGGCGCCGCACCAGTCGTGGCTGAAATTGCGCGTGACATGGGAATTTTAACGGTCGCGGTAGTTACAAAACCATTTTCATTTGAAGGTCCGCAGCGCCGCAGTATTGCCGAACGCGCACATGAAGAATTATCGCGCAGTGTTGATACGATTATTACTATTCAAAATGATCGCATTTTACAAATTATTGATAAGAAAACTTCGTTAATGGAAGCGTTTAAAATTGTTGATGATGTCTTGCGCCAAGGTGTGCAAGGAATTTCTGAACTTATTACTGTGCCTGGTTTAATCAATGTGGATTTTGCGGATGTACGCACTATTATGAGTGATACGGGTACCGCACTCATGGGAATTGGTCTGGGGTCTGGTGATAATCGTGCGTTAGAAGCAGCTAAATCAGCAATTTCTAGTCCATTACTTGATATTGCGATTGATGGTGCGCGCGGAATTTTGTTTACAATTACCGGCAGTTCTTCATTGGGTATGCAAGAGGTTTCTGAAGCTGCTAAAATTATTACGAGTTCAGCTCATGAAGATGCACGGGTGATTTTTGGTGCAGTGATTGACGAAACAATGGGCGAAGAAGTACGCATTACGGTAATTGCCACTGGTTTTGAAAATCGTGACCGTGACCGTGAGAAAAATTTTGTTACAGAAAATTCTGAATCAATTACCACTTCTATTCGCCGCTCACCATTACGAATGCCAATTTTCACCAAACGAATTACTGAATCAGCCCCAATGATTACTGAAAGAATTATTGATCGTAATCAAGATGTGTCAGAAATGGACGATGAAATTGACGCAGCGGTGGAAGAAATGGCACCGGTGCGAACGATTGCTCCAAAACCAACTCATTTTCCCGTAAAACCACCAGTCCATACTTTTTCACCACCTAATTTCTCAAATCCGCCACCACCAACTACAAAACCGGTCGTTGAACCAGAAGATGATTTAGAAATCCCGGCGTTTATTCGCAAGAAAATGGGACAATAATATGAATTGCCCAATTTGCCGCCACCGTGAAACCAAAGTAGTGGACTCGCGTCTGGCTGGCGATGGGGCAGCGGTTCGTCGTCGTCGCGAATGTGTTAAATGTGATTATCGTTTTTCTACAGTAGAAGAAACGGAATTGTTAGATATTGTGGTGGTCAAATCTAATGCGCGGCGCGAAGCATATTCGCGTGACAAATTAGAAAAAGGAATCAAGCATTCTCTAACCAAACGACCAATCACGGAAGAGCAATTCACTCAACTCATACACGCGATTGAAAGTGATATTCAAAAGAAAAAACAACGCGAAGTTACGAGTAAAGATATCGGTGAAATTGTGATGCGTCATTTGCGCAAATTTGATGAAGTGGCATATATTCGTTTTGCTTCAATTTACCGGGCCTTTACTGATGTTAAAAAATTTCAATCTGAAGTTCGTTTACTAGAAGACCACCCTAAGTCTCCTAAAAAATAAGGCATATGTCAGTCAATCCTCCTGATTCAAATAAAAAAACCGAGTCAGTCAATGTGGCTGATTTAGCGGCTCGAATCGATGAATTAGAAGTTTTAGTTCGAAAAAATATTCAGTGGTCAGAAGTGGTCAGACAAGATACTAAGCGTATCAAACGCCGCTTAACGGTTATGGCCGTTGGTGGCTGGATTCGTTTGTTTTTAATTTTAGCACCAATTATCGCGGCCGCAATTTTTTTCCCACCATATTATCGTCAAGCCAAAGAATGGTATACGCAAAATGTTCAAGGCCCACAACAAAAAATGCAAGGTAATGTTGATGCTTTTTTAAATTTTTTACCTAGTTCAGCTCCTACGGTCACTAAACCCTAGTATGAGCCAATTTGCAGAAAATGTTTGGTTAGTGCTTAAAACCGTTCCAAAAGGAAAAGTAATTACGTATCAACTTTTGGCCGCAGCTGCTGGTAATGCTCGCGCTTGTCGGGCAGTAGGTACTATTCTCAATCATAATCAACACATAATCACGATTCCGTGTCACCGGGTTGTTAAATCAAATGGACAGGTGGGTGGTTATGTGGCTGGGGTATTTAAAAAAATTGCTTTATTACAAACAGAAGGGGTTATGATTATTAATAATCACATTGATTTAAAACATTTTTTGTATACACCTGCAAAATTACCGTATGAAACGAACTAAAATAATTGCCACCTTAGGTCCCGCTACTCACACCAAAGAAATTATTAGTGATTTGATTAGCAAAGGAATGGATGCAGTGCGTTTAAATTTTTCTCACGGCACGCACGCTGATCACGCTGATTTAATTGCGTTGGTGCGAGAAGTTGCGCAAGAACATAATCGTCATATTGCGATTATTCAAGATTTGCAAGGTCCTAAAATTCGATTGGGTATTTTACCAGATGCCGGAGTAGAAGTGATTGGTGGTCAAGAAGTGGTGTTTGATACTGCTTTAAATGAATATCAGGACAATCAATTTCCAGTAGATTTTAAAATATTGCATACTTTTGTAAAACCAGGCGAACGAATATTACTCAATGATGGACGCGTAACGGGTACGATTACTTCGGTTCAAGACACTAAAATTACGGTTCACATTGAACATGGGGGATTGTTATCATCACACAAAGGTCTAAATGTACCTGATTCACAAGTGACAATTAGTCCACTAACTGAAAAAGACCGTGCTGACGCAGTATTTGGTATTTCTCAAAAAGTAGATTTCATTGCGCTGTCATTTGTGCGCCAAGCGAGTGATATTCAAGAATTGCGCGCCTTAATTACCCAGACTGAAGGTGACTTGATTCCCTCAACTGGTATTATTGCTAAAATGGAACGACCAGAAGCAATTGAAAATAGTGCCGCTATCTTGGCAGCCACCGATGCAATTATGGTGGCCCGGGGTGATTTGGGAATTGAAATTGCTGAAGCCAAAGTACCAATTGTCCAAAAACAATTAATTGCCGCCGCTTTAGCTGTTAATAAACCAGTGATTGTGGCTACCCAAATGTTGGATTCAATGCAAGAGAATCCATTACCAACCAGAGCCGAAGTATCTGATGTGGCCAATGCGGAAATTGATTTGGCCGATGCGGTAATGTTGTCCAATGAAAGTGCAACTGGAAAATTTCCTCGCGAAACCGTAGCTATAATGAGTGATATTTTACGCGAAGCTGAGGCTTCAGTGTATGATGATCGATTACCAACGCCACCAGAGGGGAATACTGACACGGTCGCTCAGGCCGTCCGAC
Source organism: Candidatus Magasanikiibacteriota bacterium (assembly GCA_031973355.1). Taxonomy (GTDB): domain Bacteria; phylum Patescibacteriota; class Patescibacteriia; order Magasanikbacterales; family UBA922; genus 2-12-FULL-41-16. Next base: position 9,252 of record DALYDF010000001.1, on the reverse strand, counting down.
AACGAGCCGAAGAAAGTGGTGCAGTGATAATTGTTACGGCTTCAGCGCAAGGTAGGATCGCGCGGCACTTGAGTCATTTTCGACCGCAGGTACCGATTGTGGTAGTCACTGACAATGAACGAGTGGCGCGACAATTAGCTTTAGTGTCTGGAGTTTACGCCGTTAGTGGTAATTTACAATCAATTGATTCTGTTCTAACAACGGCTACTAAGTATGCGGTGAACAACCAACTTTGTATGACTGGTGATACCATCGTAATTGCGCTCAGTAATCCACTCGCAGCAGATTCAGAAATTTCCGTTTTAGAGACAAAAGCAGTATAATACCGCCATGTTGTTTTCTTGGTCACAATTTAAACCGTTATTAAAATCTACGCCTTCGCCTTCAGTGGAACCGCGTATTTTTTCGGTATCTGAAATTTCTGAGATTAAAGGTGAACCAATCGCACTTACTGAATTAGTCAAATTGACCCCACAAGGTTTTGTGTTACCGGCGGCATTTGTACAGGCATTTTGGCAGCACCAAAATTTAGATAAAAAAATTAAAGCCGCTTTGGTGGGAGTAAATTTACGGCATCCACGCAGTTTGGCTTCAGCCGCTGACGCCGTTACTCGTTTAATTGTAAAACAAACCATTCCGACTGCCTGGCAAAAAGAATGGTCTCGTGTTACCCAAGAATTAACCAAGAAAAATACCAAAATAAATAGCACAATTGTGCCATATTTTAGTAACCCTGAAGTTGGTCCAGTAGAGTGGTTACCAGAAAATCGTGGACTTTTTTCTGAAACTCAGTGTCTTAAGGCACTTAAACAAGCCTTGGCCGCTTTGTATAGCGAGCGATTTATTCGTGAACGCGAACAGCGTGGGTGGTCCCACGCGCAATTGCCAGTTAGTCTGGTGGTGAGTCTGCAACCAGTGCTGCAAAAAAATTCTCGTCAGTGTACTATTAAAATTTCCACCACTGATCCAATTTCGAGTAATGCGGCGTTGGCTCGAGTCACGGTCGCTACGGCTAACCAATCAGAGCATTATTTAGTTTTTAAGCCAGCCTTAGGTACCAAAAAAGCAATTAGTATTAATCATTGGTCAAATCAAATAATTTCTGAAACCGCTTTAACCACTATTTTGGCTCCGTTTATTGCGTTAGAAAAAAAATATCAGCCCGTTTCAGTAAGTGGTGATTTTGACCCAGTTACTTCACAATTTCACCTTACGCGACTGGATTTTGCCACTAATCCGAGTCAACAACAGTCTTTAGATTATGTGCTTAAGAATACCAGCGCGGTAATCGGTACCGGAACATTTTTAGGACAAGGAATTGCCGTAGGCCCTTTATTTGTGTGTCGTACTAAAAACACTGTTCCAGAATCAGGTAGTATTATTGTTGCTAAAAATATAGCCGCGGTGCCCGCTGAATGGTTAGCTGAAGCGGCTGGTCTTATTTTGGAAGAAAATACGGAAAATGCAATTTTAAAACTCAAAGCTCAGGGCAGTACCACGCCTATTTTAGTGGGGGTGCGTCACGCTGTTCGCAAACTTCGTTCAGGTGTCATTGTTACAATGGCAATGACGGACGGGGTTGGTACGGTGTATACCGGCGCTCTTTCTTACGAAGTAAAACCAACTAAAATTATTACCAAAAAAACCAACACTGAATTACGTTCCCCACAAAGTGTAATTTCGGTTGATGAATTGATTACGCAAATTGGTGGGCGCCATCCTTTGGATTATTGTCGTACTAAACAATCCGCTAGTGAATATAGCCTAAAATTAGGTCAAGCACTGGCACACACCGCGGCCCAACAATTTCCACAGCGATTTACAGTTGCTCTCAGTAGTAGTGTGGGGACAGTATTTGCTGCTTGGCACGGTGGGGCCAAAGCTGAACGACAATTACATGTGCGTAGTGCCGCTCGGGGAGCAGAACGATACTTGCATCCACAGTATAAAAATGTTTTCGAGGCCGAAATAACGGCTTTAAAACAAGCGCGGGAACGATTTGGACTTACTAATTTTGATTTACAATTACCCTATTGTCGTTCAGGCGCAGAATTAGAAGAGGTGCTCGCCATCTTAACTAAAGAAGGTCTTACGCGTGCAGCGGGTTGGCGTTTTAGTTTGGCCACTGATGTGCCTGGACATGCCTTATTAACCGAGGCCCTTGCCAAACAATTAGATGAATTAATTTTTGATATTGATTCTCTAGTAAAAAGTACGACGGGTGAACGATTTACTTCGTTAACGCCTGTCCGCCAAAAAACCGTGGAAACAGCTTTATTAGCGATTACTAAAGTAGCGCGCAAAGAACGAGCGCGCGTGGCTTTGTCAGGTTCACTGTTATCGCGTGAACCAAAATTAGTGTTTTCAGCCATTAAAACCGGCATTAAAACATTGGTACTTGCAGATCATCAGTTGACGGTTGTTCGGACGGCAGCCCTTGAAGCCGAGCGCAATTTAGGAAATACGAGTGGTACGAATCGTCAATTATTAAGCGCAGTAGCTGGGTTTGCCTGCTTGTGTGCCATGCTAATTACGGTTGGTTCTGGTTGCGGAACACAAACCAAAGTACCAGAAAGTCCACAAATGACCCCAGCGCAAATTCGCGCGGAAATTATGAGTGCTTTGGCCGAAGAACGCGAAAAAACGTTAGCCCAAACTACGGTGACTACAGTTTCAGGTTTTGCTGATTTTACCGTGACGCATCCGCGGGCCTACGAAGCTGCCTATTCACCACAAAAATTAACCCTCACCAATTCAGTCACTAACGAAAATTTAATTTTCTCAACGCTCAGTAGATTTGGCACCACTTCCTCAACTGAATTTTTAACAGACAGTAATTTATCAGGTAAATTATTTTCGTATTCTTCAGAAAGTGTTTCCACTACTCCAGTAGTATTTATTTATGAAATAGCTTTGAAGCCAAATACTATTTTAAAAATTGAAACTACCACCTCAAGCCCGGCTGTTGAAAAAGTAATTAAGTCAATTAAAAATTTTTAATATGACGACTGGAAAAAATGTAGTTAAAATTAAACATGAATTTAATAGTAATAATGGAAGTAATGGTTTTAAAGGTAGCATGAAAGTAGGGAAGCGGGCGGGCGGTTTAAGAGTCCCTTCTGGGCAGCGTTCTGGTCCGGCTATGGATAGTCCCCATCGGTTTAGAAAATCATTGACTACAATTGTAAAAAAGAAATAATTAATTACATTTACTACAAATGTATGAATTCAAATAATAGTCCTGCCGCTGAATTAATAAAAAAAGCAGCCCCTCGTTTTCCTGGACGCCAGGGCGCACCTGTCTCTCGTGGGCCAATTTTAGGTCGTGGAAAGGGTGGTGGAGTCGGTGGTAAGGGGAGAACTGGTATGCGAACAGGCGTACGATAATTATATTTTTTGATACTAAAAAACCTCGGTGTAAAGTCGAGGTTTTTTGTTACTTATTAGAATCATTTGTGTGTTGTCAAAACTCCAAAAGTAACGTATAGTTCCTTCTCAATGATAGTATATTCACGCTGTTTATTGGTTTTAAAACATAGTATGTCTACTCGCATTCAACGCTTATTGTTTAATTTTATTGGGATTACTGCTCTGGTATTTTCACCGTTTTTAACTGTTACGCCCGTTTTGGCTACTACTGTTTCCTTATCACCAAGCAGTACTCTGACGGTAAACGCGGATGGTCAAACCAAAACCGCGGTTATTACCATTGATTCTCCGGCTGGTACTTGGTGTGAAATGGCCGTGGGTTCGTCGTATGGTGATTTTGATTATGCCTGGTTTAATTCTGTGCCATGTACCACCTTTAGAGTGGCCACTATTCCTTTAGTCAATCAGGTGTATTTACGCGTATTTGCGGGCGGGGATTATCAACAGTTTGTAGTAAATGCGACTGCTGCACCAACACCAACACCAACCCCTGTTCCTGTTCCAGTTCCAACTCCAACTCCAGTACCAGTAATTAAAAAAGCGCCGGTGTTTATTACCCCAACGTTAAATCAAAAAATTGTTGGCCCATCCACGAATATTTCTTGGACTAATCAAGGTGCAGATCAATACACGGTTACGCTTGGTAGTACTTCGGGTGGAAAAAATTATGGTACTTATATTGTTAAAACAACTAATTTGGTAGTTACCAATTTACCGCAAAATAATAAACGAGTGTATGTAAAAGTAGTGGCTAAATTTGGAAAACAAACTTACGCGCGGAATACTTATTTTGTTTCTGCGCCTAATTCAATTGCGCCAACGCCAATCCCAACGCCTGTTCCAGTTCCGACACCAACACCAACTCCTACCTCTACACCAACCACAATTCCACCAACTACAGCGGGAAATCTTTCGGCAATTTGGGCCAATGAAGGTGGGGATAAGGTGGTACAAGAAGATTTGCGTGCTTCTAACAACCAGAATGTAAATAATTCAGTGTGGAATGGAAATGCCATCTCTGTTTTTGGTGCCAAAAATGAAGTGGTAAATTTTAATGTTGTTTTGGAAGCTAAAGATAAGGCAGCCAATAATGTTTCGGTTAACTTTGACACACTTACTGGTCCAAATAATTTTATCATTAAAGGTAAACCTGCCACTGGCAATGATTTGTATAAATGGACTGATCGTAATATTGAATTATTTTATGTTCGCTATTTAGAAATTAAAGGTTTGAGTGCGTTCATGGCTGGTAATTATGATGAACAGCAACTTCCTGCTCGTCTGCGTTCCACAAATCGTTTATGGGCCAATCGTCCGGCAGCCAATAAAAATTTCCCTGATATTGCCGTACCAATTGAACTCCACCCAACTTTTAATATTGCCAATAATAAAAACCAAAGTATTTGGGCTGATGTCTATATTCCCAAAAATGCCCCCGCCGGTACTTACACTGGCACAGTCACCATTAAAGAAAATGGGGTTGTTACCAAAAATATTCCCGTACAATTAACCGTGCGTAATTTTACTTTACCTGATGAACCAAGTTCTAAAACAATGTTGTACGTGGGGTATCGCGATGTAAATGAGCGATATTTAGGTGAAGCTTATCCTGCTGGCACTGAGGCCAATGTGGCGACCATTAAAAATTTGCGCGACAAACATTATGTGTTAGCGCATCGTCACAAAATTTCTCTGATTGATGGCGACCCAAATGAATCAGTGTGGAATCAAGATGCACCGCGTCCCGATATGATTGCGCGTTTAAATGGATCACTTTTTACAGCGGCTCAGGGTTATGATGGTCCTGGTGTGGGCGTAGGCAATGGTGTATATGCGATTGGTCCGTATGGTTCGTGGGGTTGGAAAAATGAGGGTCAAAGTGGTATGTGGGCACATACCAATAATTGGGCCAATTGGTTTGCGCAAAATGCACCAGGCACTGAATATTTTTTGCACTTAATTGATGAGCCCGATGCTTCAGCCTACCCACAAATTGAGCAGTGGGCAAGTTGGATTAATGCTAATCCAGGCGCAGGCAAAGCTGTTCCGTCTATGGTTACTATGTGGCCAATGGATGCTCAAAAATATACCCCAAGTTTAGATTATGTAACTGCCGGAATGACCTTGGGTGAAACAGAAAAATGGCAAACTGCGGTGAATTATTACCAAAATACGCCAGGTAAAAAATTCATGATGTATAATGGCGGTCGGCCCGGTCAAGGTTCGTTTATGACTGATGATGACGGTGTGGCGCTTCGCGAAATGGCCTGGGGTCAATATAAGAAAAATGTTAGTCGTTGGTTTTTCTGGGAATCTACCTATTACAATAATTTTCAAGGTGGTACTGGTCAAACCAATGTCTTTGCGCAAGCTCAAACTTTTGGTGGTAATGGCACGGTTGATGCTATTCGCGGTCAAACGGGTTGGAATTATTCTAATGGTGATGGGGTTTTATTTTATCCTGGTACTGACAAAATCTATCCAGCCGAATCGTATAATTTAGCTGGGCCAATCGCGAGTTTGCGTCTCAAACATTGGCGCCGGGGTATTCAAGATGTAGATTATCTAACTTTGGCTGCTAAAATTAACCCCACTAAAACTCAAGAAATTGTTAATCGCTTAGTACCAAAAGCCATGTGGGAAGTAGGGGTAGAAAATCCCGTTGATCCAACCTATCTCAATGGTCCGGTGTCTTGGTCCGATGACCCAAATGTGTGGGAAGCGGCACGGTTAGAATTAGCGAATATTATTGAGGGGAAATAAAAGTGTTACATAAAAAAATCCCAATTAGCGGGGATTTTTTTGTTTACCTTTTTACTGTACAATAGCAAAGTATGGAAATATTCTTCATAATTTTAATGGGCCTAATTTTTGGGAGTTTTTTGAATGCCTGGGCTCTTCGAACAATCAAAAATGAATCAATAAATAAAGGACGATCAAAATGTCCACAATGTAATCACCAATTAAGCTGGCGCGATTTGGTGCCAGTTTTGAGTTGGCTGATTTTAAAAGGCTGTTGTCGGTATTGCCACCAGAAAATTTCTTGGCAATACCCAGTCGTTGAAGTGGTGACCGCACTTTTATTTTTAGGATTGTATGTAAAATTTGGTTTGAGTCTTAATTTTTTTGTAGCGAGTTTAGTAAGTTCTTTTCTAATATTAATTTTTCTGACTGATACGCGCGCCTATGTGATTCCGGATATTTTTGTGATTCTCGGAATTGTCGCCGCACTTGGTGTTCAATTTTTTTTAGCAGCTAGCCTTACTGCGGTGTTAATGGGCGCATTAATTGGAGGTGGGTTTTTTCTATTACAATATTTATTTTTTGGCGAGGAGTGGGTGGGGATTGGTGATAGTGGTGTCGGTGCGTTAGTGGGAGTGTTAGTCGGGTACCCACTAATTTTTACAGTTCTTGTAGGTGCGTATTTGAGTGCTGGATTTGTTATGGTATTTGCTTTATTTTTCGGAAAAAAACAATGGTTTTCCAAAGTTCCGTTGGGTTCTTTTTTAGTGGCTACCGCTTGGGTGGTTTGGTACTGTAATTTATTTTATTAAGTAGATATTTATAATCCCGTATGAACTGTACGCAGATTGCGTAAAATTCATACTGGATATAAAATATAGGTTAATTTTTAATTTAGGCAATTATCAATTTGTGCTCGATAAAATAGTTTTTCTTTAAATAAAAAACAGTCCATAAAGACTGTTTTTTGAAGTAGAGTAATAGGGATTGGAACCTGGCTGGGCGCGCATTTCTGATACAGAGTGGGTGATGATGACTTATATTGAGTAGTTTGAAGGTTATAAAATAGCTTAAATTAGCCAAAATATTACGTTAATCCCTTGACAAAAGGGGGATTTTGTGGTATTATATTTTGTTATAAAAAAGGAGGTTCTCAAAGTGTTTCTCTGAGTAATAGGGCAATACTTTGAGGGCTTAGCTCTCATCAACCAATGGTTCAGAATGCTGACTCACTCAGCGTTTCCGAAAGATGGATAATGAACCAGTCCCGATTCGTTGGGATAAAAGTGAGAGGGGCTTACCACCCCAAAAGGATCCAACGTGAAGAACGTCAACAGCAAGATCTCCGCGCGCCAGTTCAACCTCCTCGTCGAGAACATCCTCGACGCCGAGCATGAGATGGAGGACAATCCGTGGGGTCCGGTCCCCGAACAGCAGCGCATGCACGAGGCGGCTCGCGAACAGCGCGACGCGGCCCGCATCGCGCTCCGGGAGGCCCTCGACAATGCCCCCTGGGGCCAGAACGGTGCGGTGTTCATCACCGACCGTGCCCTCCTGATCGGGAGCCCTGATCGGGTGAAGACCCTCTATATCAACGGCGTCCCGCGTGCGACGGTCGTTTGCCAGGGTCGGTCCAACCCGCGGCTCTCAGAGGTCCTCACGGTCCAGGAGGGCCGGGAGATCCGCGACCAGCTCCGCGTCGTCCGCCGCATTGTGGCCGAGATCTACATGGCCGAGCGTGCACAGCTGATCGCTGACCTCGAGTCGTACGGTCACATGAAGGCCACGGCCTTTGGTGACTGGGATTACTACGACGGACAGGAGGGCGGTACCTTCTTCCGCCCCGTGGACGAGGGGCGGCCGACCTACGTCGCCGCCCACTCGGCGCTCCGCGCCACCTGGGGTCCCAACTGGGATCAGGACGGGGCGGTGTACATCTTCTAAAAGTCGCGATGATTCTGAATCGCGCGCGGAAACCTTATTCCCGCATCACCGGCTTCTAGCTGGTAATACGAAAGGTGTGGTTCCCGAGTACCACGTGTGCTTTTACTAGCGCACAAAACTCGGTCCTTCCCAATGATTTTCTATCGTAATAGGAAGCTGTTGCAGAGGAAAATAAAAAACTACCACTAAAGGTAGTTTTTTATTTTAAGCATCTATTTATAAAATTCCGGTGATAAAAATCTAGCCAAGGCGCATTTAGTTGCATCGTTAAATTCATCAACGCGGTTGTACAAACCTTTAGATAAAATTCCAGTGGTGCCTTCAGAATGTCGAATAGTGCCTTCAGTATCATTCATTAATTCTTTTACCAGTGGACCCAGCTCAACACCTTCATTAATTTTTTCTTTAATAAAATCAGGAATTTGCACTTTGGCACTTGTGCCAATTCCAATCTCGCCAGTTTTATTAATAATTACCACTGTGCCACCTAAAAACATTCCATATTCATTTGAATCAACAAAGCCTTCAAGACCAATACAATAATCAGCTTCAGAATATTTGGCCCGCGCATTTTTGGCTCGGTTAGTTGCGCCGGTAATACCTTCCACTTCGGACAAGGGTTGTTCGGAAATATCAGATGAAAATTTTTCACTAATAATTTCAACATCAGTCCAGACTTGATTAAGCACTTCTGTGACTCCTTGTATTTTTGCTTTATTTTCTGTGCTAATTATTATTTTCATATTGATGAAAATAATTGTTTGATTTGCTCTGCTGTAAATATTTTTGCTCTAATTGTTTTGTGCCTGGCTTCAAATGCTTTTACTAATCGATGCACACCGTCAATAACTAACCACTTGCCATTTTTTTCTGTCAGTAAAATAGGGAATTGTAAATCAGCCTCAATAATTCTCTGTTGGTGGGTACTACTACTAGGAATTTTATTAATTACCTCGCGTGGTGTTAAGTTCCAGTCATCAGTTCCATCTTTCTCCCAGAGCGGTAAATCAAAATTCCAGAGCAATTCTTCAATGGCAAAATCAACTACAGGAACATCGAGTTCGCGGAGTTTTTTAGTATCACAGTAAATTTCGTAACCAGCGTCTGTAAGTATTTGCGGTCTTTTAGACATAATGC